>DASTRG010000143.1:0-10267 GCA_035761325.1 Rhizomicrobium sp.
CGCGCGCCGTACATCGACAGCAGCACCTTGTCGGAATTCCAGTAGGCGAAAAGGTTCATCGCCGCAGCGAAGAAAAAGGCGATCAGCATCCCGGAGGAGCCGCCCACCAGGGCGCCCACCGCCATGAACAGCCCCATCAGGACCGCCATCAGGATACCGGTACGAAGCGTGTTCATTGGTTTTGTCACTCCAGATAAGAAAGATGTAAGCTCTGTCCATGGCCAATCAAGAATCTACGCCTGAACAGATTGCGGCCCGCATCGCCGAGGCTGCCAGGCGCGCTACCGCCGAGGCGGAGGCGCGCCGGGCCCAGCAAGCCCATGGGCAAGTTAAGAAGCAATTGCCGCCGGAATTGGGCGGACCCAAAGGCCCCGAGCCGACCCGTTATGGTGACTGGGAGCGCAAGGGCATTGTTTCCGACTTCTAGGCTGGCCCCGCGAAGCGCCCGGCAACCCGGAGCGCAGCGAAGGGCCGTCCGGCGCAACCACCAACCCCGCCCCGGGCCGACCCGCTATAGTGACTGGGAGCCCACGGGCCTTGTTTCAGGCCTTTGACGAAAAGGCTTCCGCAGCCATCTCTTCAAGGGTAGTTCGAACGTCCGGCGGCCAGGCCTCGATCTGGGCCAGGAAATCCTCCCGCGTGCCTGCATAAATTGCGCGCATCGCCTCTTCATAGCCGGGGGCGTCTCCCACCAGCGCCGTGGCCAGGCGGTAAATTGCATCCTTGCGTGCGCGTGACCGGGCTTTGGGATTGCAGCTGGCTTCTTCCACCAGCTTGCGTAACGCCACGGAGGCGCCGCCTGGCTGGGCGGCAAGCCAGTCCCAGTGCCGGGGGAGAAGGGTGACCTCCCGAGCCACCACACCCAGTTTGGGTCGGCCGGGCCTGGGTGCCTCGCCACCGGGCGGGAAGCGGGGATCGATATCCACGATCCGTCCGGTTTCGGTATCGAAGATCAAGGCACCCGATGCTTGTGTGCAGGCTGCATAAGCTTCGGCCAAGGTACCGGAAGCCACTCGCTCAAAGCCGGAGAACGCAACGTAAGCCATTTTTAGATAATAGCCGGGTATAATAATAGCGTCAATTCACCCGGATGATATTATATTCCGATCTGACCTTGATGCGAACCCCGCCAAGGTTCATTTAGAAGTTCAAGCTATCCAAGGCGCCGCCATGTTCATCCAGACAGAATCGACTCCCAATCCGGCTACCCTGAAATTCCTGCCCGGCCGCGAAGTCATGGGCGAGGGTGCGGTCGCCGATTTCCCCAGCGCCGAAAGTGCCGGCCGCTCGCCCTTGGCCATGGCGTTGTTCGCGGTGCCTGAGGTCAGCCGCGTCTTCTTCGGTGCCGATTTCATTTCGGTGACAAAGCGCGATGGCGACTGGAGGCATCTGAAGCCAGCCATCCTTGGCGCGATAATGGAGCACTTCACCCAAGGATTGCCCCTACTGGAAGGCGCCGGCGAGGAAGCCGGTGCCGAAGAAAATTACAGCGAATCCGATGCCGAGATTGTCGATCAGATCAAGGAACTGATCGAGACGCGCGTGCGGCCCGCGGTGGCGCAAGACGGCGGTGACATCATTTTCCGCGGGTTTGACGGCGCCACTGGGGTCGTCGCGCTGCACCTTCAGGGAAGCTGTGCGGGGTGCCCGTCCTCTACGATAACGCTGAGGAACGGCATCGAGAACATGCTGCGTCACTACGTGCCGGAAGTTACAGCAGTCGAAGCGGTCTGATCCTACCGATGAGCCAGCCCAAACCTGAAGCCTGGCTATCCGAACCGCATCACGCCATCAGCGATGCCGCACTGGATACGCTTTTTCGCGAAGCACACACCACGCGCAAATGGGTAGACAAGCCGGTCTCCCATGCTGTGCTGATGGCTATCTACGACCTGATGCGCTGGGGCCCCACAACGGCCAACATCACGCCGGCACGCATCGTATTCTTGGCGTCGAAACCAGCCAAAGAAAGGCTCAAGCCGCATCTCGATGCCGGCAATGTACGGCAGACGATGGAAGCGCCGGTCACTGCGATCCTTGGTTATGATGTGGACTTCGCACGACATCTGCCGCGGCTCTACCGCGACAATCCGCGTGCGCAGAGCTGGTTCACAGATACCGAAGCCAACAAGACCATCGCACTTCGGAATGGCAGCTTGCAGGCCGGGTATTTCCTTATCGCCGCCCGCGCGCTGGGCCTGGATTGCGGGCCAATGGGCGGCTTCAGCCATGCCGGCGTTGACGGCGAGTTTTTCCGCGGTACACAGATCAAGTCCAATCTGCTCTGCAATCTTGGCTATGGCGCGGAAGGTGGGTGGCGCCCGCGCAACGAGCGGCTGGGCTTTGACGAGGCCTGCGAGATCCTCTGATGCTCATGCTCGCGGCCGATACTGCGCTCGGCGCCTGCTCGGTGGCCGTGCTGGACAGTCACCGTGTGGTCGCGCATCGGTTTGAGACCATGGAGCGGGGCCACGCTGAAATCCTGGCGCCGATGGTGGAGGCGGCGATGAAGGATGCCGGCATCGGCTTTGACAGGCTGGACCAACTGGCCGTCACTACCGGACCTGGCACCTTCACCGGCCAGCGGGTGGGGCTGGCCCTGATGCGCGCTCTGCGGTTGGCGCTGAGAATCCCCCTTGTGGGAGTAACAACATTGGAAGCAATGGCAGAGGCGGCGATGGCGGCAACGGGCAGCGCCAAGGCTGCTGCCATCCACGACGCGCGCCGACGGGAAGCCTATTTGCTGCTGCGCGACGGCGCTACCAACCGGATGGAGCCCGTAGTGATGGGATTCGCCCAAGCAGTCGACTGCATACGCGCCTTCGGTACATGCGCGCTGGCGGGAACTGGTGCTGGGGCCGCTGCATCCGCCCTGGGCGGAGATTTTCCACTTTCGGCCATACGCCAGCCGGATGCGCTTTGGGTGGCCCGCCTGGCGGCAGCTCGCCTGGCTGCGGGCTGGTCGCCACAGCCGGAAGAAGTTCCTGGTCCACTTTATCTGCGCGCACCTGACGTCAAATTGCCCGGCGCCGGCCGGCCCTCAAACTCACGATCCGTATGAGGGTAGTACTTTTCAATCCTGCCACCGACGATCTGGCGCGTCTTGCCAGCCTCCACCTCGACAGCTTCGAAACGCCCTGGGACGCGGCTACGCTCGCCGGACTTCTCGCCTCACCTGGCACCTTCGCCTACCATCACGAGGACGGTTTCGTGCTGGCCCGGGCTGCGGCAGGGGAGGCCGAAATCCTCACTCTGGCAGTAAGCCCGGCTGGGCGCGGCAAAGGATTGGGGCGGGCATTGGTGATCGCAGCCGCGAACCGTTCTCAGGAATTGGGCGCCGGAGAGCTGTTCCTGGAAGTGGGCACGGCCAATCCCGCCGCCCTGGCGCTATATGCCGGATTGGGATTTGCCCAGGTCGGCACGCGCAAGGGCTATTATGACAAACCGCGCACGCCCCAGACGGGCCAGGAAAGCCACCACCCCAAAAGCACGGACGCGGTTGTACTCAGGCTTCCGCTACCCGCCAAATTCGCCTAACCTTGCCGTCCGTTTTCACCCCGGCGCACGGCAGACAAGGAGCTATCAGTGACGCGGATAGAGAAACTCTGCGTCGATAAAGGTCTCCGCATGACGGATCAGCGGCGGGTGATCGCCCGGGTCCTTTCGGAAGCCGAAGACCATCCGGACGCGGAAGAACTCTACCGCCGCGCCTCTGCCGTAGACCCGCATATTTCAATTGCCACCGTATATCGCACCGTCAAGCTGTTCGAGGATGCCGGCATCCTTGAAAGGCATGATTTCCGTGACGGGCGTTCACGTTACGAGGAAGTGCCCGAATCCCATCACGATCATCTGATCGATGTCGCCACCGGCAGTGTGATCGAATTCCACAACGAGGAAATCGAACGCCTCCAGCGCCGTGTCGCCGAGGAGCTGGGTTTCGAGCTGATCGATCACCGGTTGGAATTGTACGGCGTGCCCAAGGGGCGCAAGCCGTAGCTTCGGGACCATGATGGACCGCCTGCGCGCCGCCACAATCGTCGCGATCTTCCTGATCTTCACGTTCCTGTGCATGCCCATTCAATGGCTCTTGCTCAAGCTGGGCAGCCGCTGGGCCAGGACTTTCCCCCACTGGTACCACCGCCAGGTCGCCAGCTTGTTCGGGCTTCGGATCCGCCTGGTAGGAACGCCTGTCCGGGATGAGGGCGTTCTGATCGTCGCCAACCACACGAGCTGGGCCGACATCGTGATCTTCTCTGCGGTGATGCCGATCTCCTTTGTTTCCAAGGCCGAGGTCGCGCGTTGGCCGCTCTTCGGTACTCTGGCGCGGCTCCAGCGCACCGTCTTTGTCGAGCGTGACCGGCGCAGCGCCACCCGTGAGAAGCGTGACGAGATCCGCGAGCGCCTGCTCGCGGGCGACGCCCTTGTCCTGTTCCCGGAAGGCACCAGCCATGACGGCAATCATGTTTTGCCCTTCAAGAGCGCGCTGCTGGGTGCGGCCGAAGCCAGGCTGGAGAGCGGTGCGCATGTGAGGGTGCAACCGGTCACCGCCGCCTTCACTGGCCTGCACGGCTTGCCCATGGGGCGGGAAAACCGGCCGCTGTTTGCCTGGTATGGCGACATGGAGATGGCCCCCCATTTGTGGGAGGCGCTGCTCGCCGGACCCGTCGACGTGGTAATCCAGTTCCATGAGCCCCTCAGCCTCGACATGATGGACCGCAAGGCTCTGGCAGCAGAGGCCGAAAAACTGGTCAGAACCGGCCTTGCGGAGGCCCTGGCGGGCAGGATTTAATCCGGAATGGCTCCTCGGCGGCTCGAAAGCTGCCTGTCCGGATCAGCCTTTTTGGGGCCTGGGACAGGGGCGGGTATTGAATTTGCCCCGCCCCACCCTGATAACCGGCCTGCCATGAAGGAATTCCTCATCAAGGCCTATGGCTGCCAGAAGGCCCCGGGCCGTGGCCGCGCGTCGAACGGAGAGACATGAAAAAGCTCTACGTAAAGACCTATGGCTGTCAGATGAATACCTACGATTCCGCCCGTATGGCGGATCTTCTGGCGCCGCTGGGATATGTGCAGGCTGACAGCCCCGATGACGCCGACATGGTGATCCTAAATACCTGCCATGTTCGCGAAAAAGCTGCGGAAAAGGTCTATTCCGAGGTCGGGCGCCTGCGCGCGCTGAAAGCCGAGAGAGCCAGAAACGGCGGACGGATGCTGCTGGCAGTGGCCGGCTGCGTCGCCCAGGCAGAAGGTCAGGAGATCGTCGCCCGCGCCCCCGCTGTGGACCTGGTTGTCGGCCCGCAATCCTATCACCGCCTGCCGGAGATGATCGCCCGCTTCGCCCGCGATGGCGGCCATGCGCTGCAGGCCGATTTCCCCGCGCTGGAGAAATTCGACGCGCTTGTCCAGGCAAAGGAAACCGGCGTCAGCGCCTTTCTGACCGTGCAGGAAGGCTGCGACAAGTTCTGTACCTTCTGTGTGGTGCCCTATACGCGCGGGCCGGAATATTCCCGCTCACCTGACGCGGTGCTGGCCGAGGCGCGGCATCTGGTGGATATGGGCGCGCGCGAGTTGGTGCTGCTGGGCCAAAATGTGAATGCCTATGACGGCGGAGGATGGTCGCTGGCGAAACTGTGCAATAGTCTTGCCTGCATCGATGGGCTGGAACGCATCCGTTATACCACCAGCCATCCGCGCGACATGTCCGACGACCTGATCGCTGCCCATCGCGACAACGACAAGCTGATGCCTTACCTGCACCTTCCGGTGCAATCGGGGTCGGACAGAATGCTGGAGGCGATGAACCGCAAACATCGTGCCGACGACTTTCGCCGCATCGTCGACAGGTTGCGCGCCGTCCGTCCCGATATCGCGCTAACCTCCGATTTCATCGTCGGCTTTCCGGGGGAAAGTGACGCGGATTTTGAAGAGACGATGCAGCTGGTGCGCGATATCGGCTTCGCCACCGCCTTCTCGTTCAAATATTCCAGGCGGCCCGGCACGCCGGCCGCGGCCTTGCGCGGGCAGGTCGCCGAGGATGTGAAATCGGCTCGCCTGCAAGAATTGCAGGCCCTGCTCGCCAACCTGCAGCATGCATTCGATGATTCCCAGATCGGCCGTATTCTTCCCGTGCTTTTCGAAAAGCCCGGTCGCAGGGATGGCCAGCTTGTCGGCCGCACGCCATACCTGCAGCCGGTGCATGTCGATGCGCCCACCACGATGATCGGGCGCCTCGCACCGGTACGTGTCGAGCGGCGCACTGCCAACAGTCTTCATGGGACGCTGGCTTGACGACGAAGGCAAACAAGACCGCGCTGACGCTGGAGTTTCCCGAAAATGCGCTCCTGGCCGCGGTAAGCGGGCCCCATTCCAAGAATCTGGCACGGCTGGAACAGAAGCTTGATGTCGCCATCGACATGCGTGGCAATCTGGTATCGGTCAGCGGTGCGGCCCGTGAACGTGCTGCCTCGGTCCTGCGCACGCTTTATGCTCGTGCCGCCGCCGGTGAAGGCATCACCCTGGCCGAAGTCGATTCCGAGATCCGCTTCACCGACCAGGGCCGGGTTTCTGCGCCCGGTGCTATCAAGACCTCTTCGGCACGCGCCGTACGGCCGCGTTCGCCTGCCCAGGCGGCCTATCTGGACATGATGCGCAGCTCCACGCTGGTGTTCGGCATCGGACCGGCGGGCACGGGCAAGACCTACCTGGCCGCCGCCTTCGCCGCCCACATGCTGTACGAGCGGCGGGTCGAGCGGATAATCCTGTCGCGTCCGGCGTTGGAAGCGGGCGAACGCCTGGGTTTCCTGCCGGGCGACATGAAGGAAAAGGTCGATCCCTATCTGCGCCCGCTCTACGACGCGTTGTTTGATGTTCTGGGTGAGCAGGCGGCACGGTTGATGGAGCTGGGCGTGATCGAGGTGGCGCCGCTTGCCTTCATGCGCGGCCGCACCCTGACGCGCGCTTTTGTCATACTGGACGAAGCGCAGAATACAACCAGCGCCCAAATGAAGATGGCGCTCACCCGCCTGGGCGAGGAAAGCCATATGGTGGTGACCGGAGATCCCTCGCAGAGCGACCTGCCGGGCGGCGAGGCGAGCGGCCTCAATGAGGCGCTGGCGGTTTTGCAGGACGTCGAGGGAGTTGGGATAGCCCATTTCACCGAGCGCGACGTGGTGCGCCATCCCCTCGTCGGGCGAATCGTGGCCGCCTATAATCGGCGGGCCGGATCATGAATGGGGTCCAGTTGGTAATCGAAGAGCCGGCCTGGCGGTCGTATCGCGGCCTTCAGGCCAAGCTGAAGCGCGTTGCGCAGGCCAGTGCGGCGGCGGCGAAGCTGCGCGGCGGGTTCACCGTCCTTCTGGCCGACGATGCGCGGCTGAACAAGCTGAATCGCGACTTCCGCGGAAAGGACAAGCCGACCAATGTCCTCTCTTTTCCCTCCGGCGCGAAGGACTATCACGGCGACATCGCCATCGCCTATGGCGTGGCTCTTTTCGAGGCGAAGGCAGCAGGCTTGCGTTTCGCTGATCACGCCAGCCACCTTGTGGTGCATGGGGTGCTGCACCTGGCGGGTTATGACCATGAAACCGAATCCGACGCCGGGGTGATGGAGCCGCTGGAAGTGAAGATTCTGGCCCGGATGGGTATCGCCGATCCCTACCGAAGGGCATCGCCATGAGCCATTCCCCGCCGCTATGGAAACGGTTCTGGCTGAAGCTGCGCGGCGAAGACATTTCGGCCGCCGCCATGCGGGAGAGCCTGGCGGAGGTGGTCGAACAGAGCGAGCGCGAATCCCCGGCCCTCTCGCCGCAGGAACGGGTGATGCTGGGCAACCTGTTGCGTTTCGGCGATCTGCGCGTGCACGATGTCATGGTACCGCGCGCCGACATCATCGCCGCCGACGAGGATATCCCGGTTGGCGAGCTTATAACGCTGATCCGCGACGCCCAGCATTCGCGCATTCCGATCTATCGCGAGACGCTGGACGATCCAACCGGGTTGATCCACGTCAAGGACGTTTTGGCGTTGATGGCGTTGTCGCCGCAGGGGACCTATTGCATAGCCTCCAGCGTGCGGATCACTACCCTGCGCCGGCCCATCCTGTTCGCGCCGCCTTCGATGCGCGCGCTCGACCTTCTGGTCAAGATGCAGGCCAGCCATACCCACTTGGCGCTGGTAATTGACGAATATGGTGGCACCGACGGGCTGGTCTCTATCGAAGACCTGATCGAGGAGATCGTGGGCGACATATCCGACGAACATGACGAAACCATCGCCGCCCTCAAGCCGGACGGCGACGGGTACATCGCCAACGCAAGCATGGACCTGGAAGACTTCAAGGCCCAGACCGGTCACGACCTGATATACGAGGACGCCGACGAGGACATCGACAGCCTGGGTGGATTGGTAACCTCCCTTCTGGGCCGGGTTCCCCAGCGCGGCGAGATCATTGATCATCCGGGAGGCTTCCAGTTTCTGGTGCTGGAGGCCGACCCGCGGCGGGTGCGCCGCCTTCGGGTCCGCCTGCCCAGGGGCGCGCAGGATGGCAGCCCAAAAGGTGCCGCCACGCAATGACGGCATCGCTGGCTGTTGGCAACGTCATTACATCTCTTTCGGGCTGGCGACGGCTTGCCGCCGCTTTTGCGGCTGGAGCCGTCTCGGCCACCGGTTTTGCACCTCTGGAATTTTTTCCCGCGCTGCTGCTGGGTTACGCCGTCCTGGTGCTGTTGATCGCCGGTGCCGACAAGGCATCTCATCCCGTCCGCGCCGCCGCTGCCGCCGGTTGGGCCTTCCTGTTCGGCCAGTTTCTTGTCGGGTTCCACTGGATTGGCTACGCCTTCATGGTGGATCCTGCAGCGCATCTTTGGCAGATGCCGTTCGCGCTGGTTGGGCTGACCGCCGGTCTGGCCCTTTACGGCGCGCTGGCCGGCGCACTGTCGGCCTGGTTCTGGCAGGACGGTCCGGCGCGCATTTTCGTTTTTGCGGTCTTCTTTTCCCTCTGCGAATGGCTGCGTGGCCATCTGCTGACCGGCTTTCCCTGGAACCTATCTGGCTATGGTTGGGGTCTGGTACCGGCGCTGCTGCAGACCGCCAGCCTCGTTGGCGTCTATGGCTTGTCTTTTCTCACCATTCTTCTAGGTGCGGCGCTGGCCGAATTTGCGTGCGGCCGCTGGCGCATTCCTGCCGCCACCTCGCTGGTGTTTGCCCTTCTGCTAGCGTTTGGCGTGTACCGCCTCGATGCTACGTCCATTCATCATGTTCAGGGTGTGGTTGTGCGCCTTGTGCAACCCGATGTTCCCCAGCGGGAAAAATATGTTCGCCGCCTGATGCAGCGAAACTGGGATCGCCTGATCGATCTGTCAGCTACGCCGGCTGCAGAAGCAACCGGCCGGCCCAGCGTGATCGTTTGGCCGGAAGCGGCCACCGGCTTTCCGGTTGCGCGCGCCCCAGGCGCACTCGATCAGATTGCCCTTTTTACCGGGCGCGGGCAGACCGTGATCACAGGTTCGGAGCGCATCAGCGAAAACCCCGGGGGGGTGGCTTTCTACAACAGCCTTTATCTGTTCGGGGCCTTTGGTGCGCTGCCCCAGGTTTACGACAAGTTCCATCTGGTTCCATTTGGCGAATATGTGCCTTTCGCCAGCCTCTTAGGCCGAATCGGCATCACCAAACTGACCAACGGACCGTCGGGCTTTTCTGCCGGCGATCACCCCCATCTGCTTGCGGTTCCCGGCGCACCGTCCATCTCGCCGCTGATCTGCTACGAAGTGATTTTCCCCGGCGAAGTGACCGAGATCGGCGCGCCGCGCCCAGGCTGGTTCGTCAACGTTACCGACGATTCCTGGTTTGGCCCCTGGGCCGGCCCACGCCAGCATCTACTGATCGCGCGGGTGCGTGCCATTGAAGAAGGCCTTCCCATTGCGCGTGCGGCGAATACCGGTATCAGCGCGATGATCGATCCATTGGGGCGCATTTCCGCCCGCCTGGGACTGAACAGGATGGGCGTGGTTGACGCCCCCTTGCCCGCCGCCCTCCCCGAAACGGTCTATGCCCGCCTTGGTGACTTTCCCTTTTTCCTGCTGCTCGTCAGCGCCGCTCTGGCAGCATTTTTTGCCGCCCCCACGCCCCGCCCGTTCGACAGGACGTGAAATATCTGTTCAGTTTGGCGTCTGTAACGGTTAAGTTCCCCTGGACGACCAGAGCTAAGGCGCCGTGCCCAAAAAGCAAGCAAACCCCATCGACGTTCAGGTCGGCAATCGCGTGCGCA
>DASTRG010000144.1:0-18368 GCA_035761325.1 Rhizomicrobium sp.
GATCTGGCCAATGCCCGCGTCAAGACCGTGGCGGCCCAGGTCAACGCCGCCATCGCCGCCACGTCGGGCGACGCACCGGCCACAGTGGCAGGCGAGCCCGATCCGGATTTTCCACCCTCGACCTGCAAAAAGCCGGACAAGTCGCTGCTGAAGCGCACGTCCAGGCTGCACCGGGTCAGCGCCGGCGCGGCCAACGCCTATGACGCCCAGGAAAAGACCTTTGAGGATTGCACCGCCCAATACATCGACAGGGGCAAGGCGGAGATCCAGCGGCTGCAGGAGAACAACGCTGCATTCCAGAAACAGACCGTCGCCCGCACGGACCAGCGTATCGACCTGTTGAACCAGTTGGCGGCGCTGGCCGCTGAAGGCGCCACCGACGCCGCGCGCCAGGCGGCGGCCCGGCTGGGCGTGGTGTCGACCGATGGCGACGACGGCGTCACGGCGGTGGACCGAAGCGCGGTCCTGCCACCCTAAAGTTTGACGCGTCCCTCGCAGATGTCAGTGTAGCGCCCGGCTGTCAGCGGTTCGTACGCGGCCGTTGCGGGATCCAGCCAGAAGATCGGATCAGCGATAGCGGCCGGATCGAACCCGTCCTTCACCAGGTCGACCTTGCGCTGCTTGAAGGTGCCGGTGACGGCGATGGCCGGCGACAGGCGCAGGAAGATGGGTCGCGCATAATGGGGCAGCCGTGCGGCCAGCCGGCCTGGCAGCGCGCTCATGTCGAAATCGCCGTCCACCACGATGGCCGCCATGCCGGCGCGTCCGTCGACGCCGGGCACGCTGACGCCATAGACATTGGCCTCGCGGATGCCAGGCACCGCCGCCAACGCCTCGCTCACCTCGCCGGTGGCGACATTCTCTCCCTTCCAGCGGAACGTGTCGCCGACACGGTCGACAAAATAGAAATAGCCGTGCGCATCGCGCCGCATCAGATCGCCGGTGCGAAACCATGCGTCGCCCTTGCGCATCACATCGCGCAGCACTTTCTTCTCGGTGGCCTTTTTGTCGGAATAGCCTTCGAAGCCGCGGCCGGCACGGGCGGAAATGCGGCCCACCGCCTCGCCCACCTCCTCCGGTCCGCACTCGATGCACAGCCCGTCGGGTCCGCGCACCGGCATCTGGGTCTCCACATCGAAGCGGATGACGCGGGTGGGCAGCAGCCATTCCAGATATTCGGGCACCCGGCCGACCGACCCCACCGTGCCGTCATAGTTCAGCATCGACACATTGCCTTCGGTGGCACCGTAGAATTCCACGATGCGGGGAATGGCGAAGCGTTCCTGGAACTGGCGCCAGATCTCCGGGCGAAGGCCATTGCCGGTGATCACGCGCACGGCATGGCCCTTTTCCTGCGTGCTTTCCGGCTGGTTGAGAAGGTAGCGGCACACCTCGCCGATATATTCGAATATGGTGGCGCGGTATTTGTGGATGTCGGGCCAGAATTCGTGCACCGAGAATTTGCGCTTGATGATCAGCGCGCCGCCGCTCAGGAACGCCAGCCCCACCGCGCATACCCCGCCGGTCGAATGATAGAGCGGCAGGGGATTGTATACGCGATCGGTCTCGCGCGGGACCAGGGCGCCGACAAAACCGCTCATCATGAAAAGCATGCGCATATGGGTGAAATTGGCGGCCTTGGGCAGGCCCGTGGTGCCGGAGGTGTAGATGAAGAAGGCGCGATCCTTCAGCGTAACGCCCTGGCGCGCCGCCTTGCCGGGCGATGTGTCGGACATGGCGGCCAGCGCCGCGTCCAGGTCGTGCAAGCCCTCCACCTTGCCGCCCTGCGCCCAGATATCCGGCGGATCGGCAAAGGAGGCGGCGCGGAGTTGGGATGCAAGCTCCACTCCCACGATTACGTGTCGCGCACCGGAAATAGCGATGGAATGCGCCAGACCCTCGCCCATCAGGTTGGTGTTGATCAGGGCGACCTGCACGCCCGCCTTGAACAGGCCCAGCCAGGCGCAGATGTAGTCGGGCCGGTTCTCCATCAGCAGCGCCACACATTCGCCCCGCCCGATCCCCTGGGCGATGGACCAGTGGGCATAGGCGTTGGCGCGCCTGTCCATCTGGGCATAGGTGAGCCGGCCGTCCTGATGGATGAGGGCGACATTGTGCGGGCGTCTTCGGGCCTGCGCTTCGACGATGTCGACGATGGTGCGGGTGGAATCCGGCTTCAGCCGGCGCAGCAGCCACAGCGTGCGCGCGATATGGGCGAGATAGACATATTCGCGCCGGACGGCGGCTGCCAGACTCATCGAGGTTTCTCCCGCATACAGACTGGCGGGCGGGGGAGCCCCGATCAAGCAATACCACCGATCACGCAACGGCAAGCAAAGCGTGCTAGACAGGCCGCCTATGGATGATCCCCTGGACCTGCGCGGCCTCAAATGCCCTTTGCCCGCGATGCTGGCAAGGAAGACACTGGCTAAACTGGCGCCCGGCCACCGGATCGTGGCGCTGGCCGACGATCCCATGGCGCTGGTCGATATTCCGCATATGTGCCACCGGGAGGGTCACGCCGTCGAAGGCGTGACCCGACACGCAAGCCACGCGGAATTCCTGATCCGCGCCGGGGCTATGCCGGAGGCGGCGGCGGCTGGTTCGGGACCGGCTGGCGCTGGTCCGGCGGCACCGCATCCGGGCCCAGACGACGGATCACCTCCGCGGCGTTGATGGCGCGCGGCTCCGTCCTGGCCTGGTCGGGGGTCAGCACCACGATCTCCGCATAAGCGTCGTATTTTGTCCGGGTGATCACATCCACCGACGGCTCATAGGCAAACCCCCAGCCGCCCCAGTAATGGGGATAGAAGCGAGGGCCGTACCAGGGCCCGTACCACGGGTCGACCGGGTAGTTGGGCACAGCCTGGTAGGTGGTGCGTGCCTTGGTATTGCGGGTATCGAAGACAAAGAAGTCATAGCCCGCCGCCCGGGTCACTTCGGCCGCGCGCAGCAGCAGGTAGGACTCCACCGTCTCGCGGGGGGTGACGGTGTTGCCGCTGAAGGTGACCCGGTAGCGGTTCTGGGCCAGTTGCCGGTCGGTATAGCCGGTTTGCTGGCCCTGCAGCCGGGGGCCGTAGGGGGTGGGACTGGCACAGCCCGCCAGGGCAAGCACCGCCGCCGTCAGGGCCCCAGCCATGAGGGGCCGGGCAAGGTCAGGGAAAAACCGATTAAAAATAGTCATCTTCAGGCTCCCATTCAGCGCCCCTCGCTGAAAGTCCAATATGGTAACGGCCCGTCCCAAACCCAAGTTCCGCTTGGGCCGGCCGGTATAACCATGGGCCCGCGCGACCATACATGACATTGATCCGCCGCATATTTCTCCGTTCGGTGCATACTCCTTCGCACCTGCCCCCTTGCCATTCGCGGCGCGGCGTAAGATGGTCGCCTTGCCCTGCGGCGCGCCGCAAGGCATGGTCCGGTGTGGGCCGGAAAGACCCGTAAAGGCCGGGTCCGCATAAACGAGCCTCGGGGGCCTGAACGATCGCCATGCACGGTCTTTCTCTTTTCCTTCAATTCGCCCTCTGCATCGTCCTCATTTCCGTTTGTACCCTTTCGGTGCAGCTCGCGCTGCTGGCCTGGGTGCGCGTGTTCCGGCGCAGGCCCGACCTCAAGCTGGCGCCGATGGAGGATGCTGCGCTGCCGCATGTGCTGGTCCAGCTTCCGGTCTGCAATGAAGGCCCGCTTGCCGTGCGCGTCGCCCGCGCCGCCGCCGCAATGGACTGGCCGCAGGGCCGGCTGACCATCCAGATTCTCGACGACGGCGACGACCAGGACCATGCAGCGCTGGCCCAGGCGGTGCGGGCCGCGGTGCCGCAAGGCGTCAATCTGCAGGTCTTGCGCCGGGGCAACCGCAAGGGCTTCAAGGCTGGCAACCTGGCTTTCGGCCTGTCGCATAGCGACGCGCCCTTTGTCGCGGTCTTTGACGCCGACTTCGTACCGCCCGCCGATTTCCTCCGCCGCACCATCCCCGCGCTCCTGGCAGACAGCGGGCTGGCCTTTGTGCAGGCGCGTTGGGGCCATGCCAACCGCGCCGCCAACTGGCTGACGCGCGTGCAGGGGGTGTTGCTGGATTCCCATTTCGCGGTTGAGCAGGAAGCGCGCTTCCGCGCCGGCCTTCCGATGTCGTTCAACGGCAGCGCAGGCGTGTGGAACCGCATCGCCATCGAACAGGGCGGCGGCTGGAGCGGCGATACGCTGACCGAGGACCTGGATCTCTCCATGCGCTGCATGATGCAGGGCTGGCGCGGCGCGATCGTCTCGGACCTGGTGGTGCCGGGCGAACTGCCGCAGACCGCGGCGGCGTGGCGGGCGCAGCAGGCTCGCTGGACCAAGGGCCATGCCCAGGTCGCGCGCAAGCTTCTGCCCCAGATCTGGGCCAGCGCCATGCCCGCCTGGAAGAAGGCCGCGATGTCGCTTCAAATGTGCCAGTTCGGCTTCTACATGCTGGCTTTCGCCAGCGCCGCCATCTCCCTGACCTTGATGTACATGGGCGTGGTCTATCTGGCGGGCGTTGCACTTCTGGGCCTGGTAGTGACCTTGCTGGGGCTGGCTTGCAGCCTTTTCTACCTGTGGCTGGGCCAGCGCATGCTGGAGCGCCACGAGGAGCCGCGCCTGATCCCGTCGCTGCTGCTGGCCGTAGTTTTCCCATCCGGCCTGATCCTGGCCAACACGCGGGCCACCTATGACGCCTTCTTCTCAAACCATATGGACTTCAACCGCACCATCCGCGTGGGCGAAACCTACAAGGGCGCCTGGCGCGGCGGCCCCGAGCTGGTGGCCGGTCTGCTGCTGCCGGTCTTTGCCCTGGCCGAACAGCCGATAGGCGCGCCATTCTTCTTCTTCGCCGTGGCCGGGCTTGTCTCGATCGGCGTGATGGGCGTGGCCGGATCGCCCAAGCCCGTGCGCCAGCAGATTACGCCGGGCGAGTAACCGCTTACGCCACAGTTAACCCATCGTTAACCGGCCCGCCTTTCCAATCGGCCGGCCGGAAATCCCGTCTGCCCGGCGTGCGGGCGGCAAAGGAACTTCCGCGCCAATTGCGATGGGGATGCGGTGCCGACTCGCTCGATGCCAAAGTTGCTGGTGGTAATGGCGATGGCGCTGGCCCTGGAAGGCTGCGCCTCCTCGGTCATGGACTATTCCCGGATGCCGCCGGAGCAAGGCCGCGCCGTGGTCCAGCAAGGCGATGGCCGCACCCTGAACTGCGTCCCCTTCGCACGCGAACATTCCGATGTAAAAATCTTCGGCGACGCCGTGACCTGGTGGGACCAGGCGAAGGGCCGCTACGCACGAGCCGAGGAGCCTTCCCTGGGATCGATCATGGTGCTGCACGACTATGCCGGCCCCAAGCACGGCCACCTGGCGGTCGTGCGCTCGATGGTGAACAGCCGTGAGATTCGCGTGGATCACGCCAACTGGCTCAATGATGGAGCAGTTTATCTGAACGACCCGGTTGTCGATGTCAGCCAGGGCAATGACTGGTCCCAGGTGCGGGTCTGGAACATCCCCAACAATGCGTGGGGCTCCCGGGTCTATCCCGTCCAGGGCTTCATCGGACCCGGCCGCGACGTAAGCGGGGGCGCCCTGGCGCAGGGCGGCGCGATGGGGCCGGTTGCCCTGGCGGGTGAATAACGCTGCAATAACAGGCATTTATAGGGAAAAAGGGCGCATGGCTGCGTCCTACTGCCTCGCCCCCTTTGAGCATGCCGGACAACCGCCCTATCTTGGCCGCGCCCGTGGGGGGCTCAACGGAATGCCCAGTGCCGGTTGCTGTGCCGCGCGTTCCTTTCTTTGCATCATGAGCCTTATCCGTCCGTGAGCAGCACAGACCAGGACATTCCGGAGCAGGCTGCCCAAGCGGGGCAGTCGCAGGGCGACCACAGCACCGGATCGCGCCGAAACGCCATGCTGATGCTGGGGGCGCTTGGGGTGGTATTTGGCGATATCGGCACCAGCCCGCTCTATGCCCTGCGCGAGACGGTGCGCGAGACCACCGGCATCTTCGCCAATCATGCCGCGATAATGGGCTCGTTGTGCCTGATCTTCTGGGCCGTAGTGGCGGTCGTGACGATAAAGTACGTCACCCTGATCATGCGTGCCGACAATGACGGCGAGGGCGGCACCCTGGCCCTGGCAGCGCTGGCGCACCGCTCGCCCGGCATCAGCCGCGCCGTCAAGAACACGATCGGTATCGGCGCGGGGGTTGGCCTGGCCCTGTTCTATGGCGACGGCATGCTGACACCGGCCATCACCGTGCTGTCGGCGGTGGAAGGTCTGACGGTGGAAAGCCACGCCTTGGAGCCGCTGGTGCTGCCGCTGGCGCTGGTCATCCTGGTCAGCCTGTTCGCGCTGCAAAGCCATGGCACCCATCGCATCGGCAAGATGTTCGGGCCAGTGATGGTGCTGTGGTTCGCCGCCATGACCGGCTTCGGCCTTGCGGCCATCTTCAAGACGCCGGTGATCCTGGCCGCGATCAATCCGATGTACGGCATCAGGCTTTTCCTGGCGGCACCCTGGATCGCCTTTGTCAGCCTGGGCGCCGTGGTTCTGGCCGTCACCGGCTGCGAGGCGCTCTACGCCGACATGGGCCATTTCGGCAAGCAGCCCATCCAGCGCGCATGGTACTTCATCTGCCTGCCCGCGCTGATGTGCAATTATTTCGGCCAGGGCGCGGCGCTTCTGGCCCACCCCGAGCGCGCGCCCATAGCATTCTATTCCGTCATCCCGCACTGGGCCCATCTGCCCATGGTCGGCATGGCGACGCTTGCCGCCGTCATTGCCAGCCAGGCGGTGATCACCGGCGTCTTCTCGATGACCCGGCAGGCAGTGCAGCTGGGCCAACTGCCGCGCATGGAAATCCGGCACACCAGTGCCACCGACTATGGCCAGATCTATGTGCCCAACATGAATATCGTGCTGGGAGTGGGCGTGGTTCTGATCGTCCTGATCTTCAAGTCTTCCGCGGCGCTGGCGGCGGCCTATGGCATCGCGGTGACGGGCGTGATGGCGATCGATACCTTCAATGTGTCGCTGGTGGCATCCAGGCAATGGCGCTGGAATCCGTTCCTCGTGGTAGGCCTGTTCGGGTTTCTGGGGTTGATCGACATCGTCTTCTTCGCATCCAACGCGCTGAAGATTCCCGAAGGCGGCTGGCTGCCGCTGTTCATCGCTTTCTCCGTCTTCGTCGTGATGGACACCTGGCGGCGGGGACGGCGCGTGCATCTGGAGAAGGTGCGAAGCGAATCCATGCCGTTGAACCTGTTCCTGGAGCGCGCCGACAAGAGCACCACCCGCGTCGCGGGGCTGGGCGTGTTCCTGGCCTCGCGCACCGATGTGGTGCCCGGATCGCTGCTGCACAACCTGAAGCACAACAAGGTGCTGCATGAGCGGGTGGTGATCTGCAATGTGGCGGTCGAGGACACGCCGCTGGTCGCCGCCGACAAGCGCATCGAAGTGGAAAAGCTGGGCAAGGGCTTTTATGCCGTGAAGGTGCATCACGGTTTCTTCGAAACGCCCGACGTGCCGCGCGCGCTGGAAGAGGCGCGCCGCTTCGGCCTGGCGCTTGACCTGGACACCGCGACCTTCTTCATCGGACGCGAGACCCTGGTGCCCGACCACCGCTCCGAGCTGGGCCGCTGGCGCAACTGGCTTTATCGGCAGATCGCGGGTGCGGCATTATCGCCCGCCCGCTTCTATCAACTGCCGCCCAACCGGGTAGTAGAATTGGGTTCGCAGATCAGCATCTGACCGATCGCGGCAAAAGACCCCGCTGAGACCCCTCAACATGCGACAGCAATCCGGCAGCGGGCACGGGCGGACCCTATCGCTCACCATCAGCGCGCTTGGCATCGTCTTCGGCGACATCGGCACCTCGCCGCTTTATGCCATGCGCGAATCGGCGCTTGCCGCGGGCGGAGCCACGCCGTCAGCTTTCGCCATCTATGGCGCGCTGTCGCTAATATTCTGGTCGCTGCTGATCGTGGTGACGCTCAAATACGTCGGCTTCATCATGCGCGCCGACAACAATGGCGAGGGCGGCGTGCTGGCGCTGGCGACGCTTGCTCACCGCGCGCCGGTGAGCCGGCTGGCCAAGACGGCCATCGGCATCGCCGCGCTTCTGGGCTTGGCGCTGTTTTATGGCGACGGCATGCTGACCCCGGCGATCTCGGTCCTCTCAGCGGTGGAAGGCATCGGCGTATCTGAGAGCTTCAGGCCCTGGGTGGTGCCGTTGACGCTGCTGGTCCTGGTGGGCCTGTTCCTGATGCAGCGCCACGGCACTGAACGCATCGGCAAGCTGTTCGGCCCGGTGATGCTGTTGTGGTTCGCCGTGATGGCGGTGCTGGGGATGCGGGCGATCCTGGCGGCACCCCAGATCCTTTGGGCGCTCAATCCCGTTCACGGCATCGCCCTGTTCGCGCGCGAGCCCTGGACGGCGTTTGTCTCGCTGGGCTCGGTGGTGCTGGCAGTTACCGGCTGCGAAGCGCTTTATGCCGACATGGGCCATTTCAGCGCTCGAGCCATTCGCTGGGCCTGGCTGTTCGTGGCATTCCCCGCGCTGACGCTGAACTATTTCGGCCAGGGCGCGCTTCTGCTCAACCATCCCGATGCCGCACCCTTCCTGTTTTATGCCCTGGTGCCGTCCTGGGCGCATTTCCCCATGGTGGTTCTGGCCACCATCGCTACCGTCATCGCCAGCCAGGCGGTGATCAGCGGCGTCTTCTCCATCACCCGCCAGGCGGTGCAACTGGGCCAGCTACCGCGCATGGAGGTGCGCCACACCTCGGCCCGCGAGCAGGGCCAGATCTATGTCCCTCGCATCAACGCCATGTTGTGCATCGGCGTTGTGCTGATCGTGCTTATCTTCAAGCGTTCGGATGCGTTGGCCGCCGCTTACGGTATTGCGGTGACCGGTGTGATGGTGATCTCCACGGCTCTGGCCGGCATCGTCGCGGCCTGGTTGTGGCGCTGGCCGCGCTGGGCTGTCATCGCCCTCTGCGGCGGGCTGGGCGTCATCGACCTCGCCTTCCTGTCGTCCAATGTGCTGAAGGTCGCCGAAGGGGGCTGGCTGCCGCTGCTGGTGGCGGCCGGGGTATTCGTGGTGATGGACACCTGGCGCATGGGCCGGCGTGCCCATCTGGAAAAGCTGCGCCGGGATTCGCTGGCGCTGGACCTGTTCCTGGAACGCGCCGAGCGTTTCAGCCAGCGCATCGTCGGCACCGCCGTGTTCCTGTCGCCACGGCTGGACGTGGTGCCCGGGGCGCTGCTGCATAGCCTCAAGCATTATCATGTGCTGCACGAACGGATAGTGGTCTGTCAGGTGGCGGTGAGCGACACGCCCTATGTTCCGGACGCCAAGCGTGTGACGGTGGAGAAGCTGGGCAAGGGCTTTTTCTCGGTACGCCTGGTCTATGGCTTCTTTGAGACCCCCGACATTCCCGCCGCGCTGGAGCTGGCGCGCGCGCAAGGCCTGGCGCTGGAGCCGGATGCCACTACCTATTTCCTGGGGCGCGAGACGCTGGTGGCGGGCCATGCGCCCAGCCTGTCACGCTGGCGCGTGGGATTTTACATGTGGCTTGCATCGAATGCGCTGTCACCGGCGCGGTTCTACGGCCTGCCGCCCGGCCGCGTGGTGGAATTAGGGACGCAAGTCAGCATTTGATAAGACCCTTGCGACCTTTTCGCCGCCTGCAAATCTAGTCGAGCGCGTATACCAGCGCCTTGAGATATGCCGACTCGGGCAAATGCGGATGGACCGGGTGATCGGGGCCGGCGCCCGCCTGGCGGATCAAGCCGGCGCAGCGGCCCGTGCGCCCGATGCCCGCCGCACATTCGGCGGCGAACCGGTCCGGCGAAATATTGTGCGAACAGGAGGCCATCAGCAGGATGCCCCTTTTGCCCGTCACCAGCGCGGCCATGCGCGCCAGCTTGCGATAGGCACGCGCACCCGCTTCGAGATCCTTTTTCGACTTCACGAAGGGCGGCGGGTCGGCAATCACGATATCGAACGTCTCGCCCTGCGCGGCCAGCCGTTCCAGCTCCTCAAACACATCAGCCTTGACCGCCTTGACCGCCACGCCGTTGGCGCGGGCACTTTCCTCGGCCAGGGCCAGCGCGGGCGCCGAGGAGTCAAGGCAGATCACTTCCTTCGCGCCCGCTTTCGCCGCCAGGATGCCGAAGCCGCCGGCATAGGAATAGGCGTCCAGCACGCTTGCGCCCTTCGCAAGTCCGGCGATGAAGGCACGATTGTCCCGCTGGTCGTAATACCAGCCGGTCTTCTGGCCTTGCGCCAGGTCGGCGAAATAGCGCGCGCCGTTTTCTTCGACCTGGATGCGACGGCCTTCGCCCTTGACCGTCCGCACTTCGCTCTCAAGCCCTTCCAGCGCGCGCGAGGGCGCGTCATTGCGCATGATCACGGTGCGCGGCGACATCAGCCGGTCAAGTGCCGCGAGGATGGCGCCTTCCTGCCGCTCCATGCCCGCAGTGCCGACCTGGACCGACAGCGTGTCGCCGAAGCGATCGATCACCAGGCCGGGCAGCCCGTCACCTTCCGCATGAACCAGACGGTAGAAAGGCTGCGCATACAGGCGCTCACGCAGCGCCAGCGCACGGCCGAGGCGGGCCGCGAAAAAGTCGGCATCGATGACCGCATCGCAGGCATCATCCAGCAGGCGGACCGCGATCAGGCTCGCGGGATTGAAATAGCCGGTGCCGAAAGGATGGCCGTTCTCCCCGCGCACATTGACGATGGCGCCGGGCGGGATGGATCTGGCGGCATCGTCCATGCGGATTTCGTTGGAGAAAATCCATGGCGAACCGGCGCGGGCGCGTTTATCGCTTCTTGCCCCCTTGGGCAGAATGATGGTCTTGCGTGACATGTTGGCTGCACCCTTGGGTTGGGGCTGTGTAGCGCCCCCTTGCGCAAGCGTCCATCCAGTCCTTAGATGCGTCCAGTTTTCACAAGTTTCCTGATTTGGGAGAAAGCCATGGCCGTCGACGGCAAGTGGGAAATCGTCATCAATTCGCCCATGGGCGCGCAGAAGGCCACACTGGATCTGGCCACCAGCGGCGCCAGCCTGACCGGCACCCAGACCGCAGCCCAGGGCTCGGGGCCCCTGGAAAATGGCAAGGTGGACGGAAATGCCGTCAGCTGGTCGGCCAAGATATCCTCGCCCATGCCGTTGACCCTGGATTTTTCCGGTGCAGTAGAGGGCGACAAAATGTCCGGCAGCGTAAAGGCCGGCGCCTTCGGTTCATTTCCCTTCACCGGCAACCGCGTCGCCTGATAGAGTTCGGCACTATTTGAGGGCAGCCGTCGGCACGCTTGGACGTTGCCGGAATTTGTCGGGCTGCCCTTTCGCTTTCTGGGAGCCGGATTTGCACCTGCCAATTCACCGCGAAGGCTATCCCTTCATCGGGCTGTTCGCGGCGGTAAACCTGCTCGCCTTCCTGTTCGCCAACTGGCTGGGCTATGCGTTGCTGCCGGTGACGATCTGGTGCATCGCCTTTTTCCGCGATCCCGAGCGGCACACGCCCGAGGGCGACGACCTGATCATCTGTCCCGCCGATGGCAGGCTTCTGCCCATAGTGGAGGCGGTGCCGCCGGCCGAACTGGGGCTGGGCGAGGAGGCGCGCCCGCGCCTGTCGGTGTTCATGAATGTGTTCAACGTGCATGTAAACCGTAATCCGGTTTCGGGCAGCGTGGTGGCGCTGGCCTACCGTGCCGGCAAATTCTTCAACGCCAGTTTCGACAAGGCCAGCATCCACAACGAGCGCATGTCGATCCGCCTGCGTCCTGGCGGCCGGGGCGAGGACAAGGACCTGGCGGTGGTACAGATCGCCGGGCTTGTGGCGCGGCGTATCGTCTGTGACCTGGCCCAGGGCCAGGGGGTGCTTAAGGGCGCCCGATTTGGCATTATCCGCTTCGGCAGCCGGGTGGACATCTTCCTGCCGCGGGGCGCCGAGGTTCTTGCCACGCCGGGAAGCAAGGTGCGGGCAGGTGAAACGGTTTTGGCCCGCTTTGTCTGACGCTGATTTGCCTGAAGAAGGTGCATTGTTGGAACAGCCCGATCGCATCTCTCGCCGCAAGCGCGCCCGCCAGATCGTGGCGGCGCGGCTGGAGCGGCTGGAAGATCTGTCGATCGGCAAGCTGATTCCATCCACCCTGACCTTGACGGCGCTGGCCTGCGGCGTCACCGCCATTCGTTTCGCGCTGACGGCGCAATGGGAGAGCGCTGTCGCCTTTGTGGTGGCGGCCATGATCCTGGACATGCTGGATGGACGTGCCGCGCGGCTTTTGGGGGCGGACAGCCGCTTCGGCGCCCAGCTCGACAGCCTGGCCGACCTGGTCAGCTTCGGCGTGGCACCCGGCGTGATCATGTATATGTGGAGCCTGGAGCGCATGGGCGATGCGGGCTGGATCGCCGCGCTGATCTTCTGCGCCGCCAGCGCCGTGCGCCTGGCGCGCTTCAATGTCGAGAGCGTGCGCGACGAAGGCGCCACCAAGGGCAATCCCTATTTCACCGGCCTGCCCACGCCGGCCGCCGCCTGCATGATGCTGCTGCCGCTTCTGCTATGGCTGCAGTGGCATGGCGATGTCGTGCGCCAACCCTGGTTGCCTGCCGTGATGGTGGCGATCACTTCGTCGCTGATGGTCTCGCGCCTGCCCACGCCGTCGATCAAATACATGAAGCTTCAGCGCCAGCACCGCATACTGGCGGCGATCGTATTCGCGGGGCTGGCGGCGCTCCTGATACTGTGGCCCTGGGCTACGTTGAGCGTGGGGCTGATCATCTATGTGGCGTCGATCCCCTTCGCGGTGTTCGCCCATCATCCCCGCTACGCCACGCGAGGCTGACCGGTTACCGCCAGGTCGCGCCGGATTATCTGTGACCGAAGCCTGGATTGAAATGAGGCGGCGGCGCCATGCCGCCCATCCGCCGCGGCCGGAAAGGCCGGGCGCGCGAAGGGTTGTACTGAAAGCTCTGGCCGTAACTGTTGTAGGTGGGCCCGTTCATGTCTCCAGGTCCATCACCATAGCCATAGCCATAGGCTGACCCGTAGTCCGCGGCACCGTAGCCGACGCCGCCGCTCCAGCCGCCCCGGTCAATGGTCAGGCCGCCCCCGTCGCCATAGCGCTCCTCACCATACTCTCCCTGCGGCGGACCATAGGCAGAAGGGCCAGGCGCGTAGCCGTTGGGTGCGTAGCCATCGGGCACACGGTCGTAAGCCGGGGGCGGCGGATAGCCCTCATCGGGGACCGGCAGCCATGCACCCTGCCATTGCCCGCGCCATGCGCCATGCCACTGGCCGTCCCAGTCGCCATGCCACTCGCCCTGCCACACGCCGTGCCACTCATCATGCCAGCCGGCCGGACGGACCGGGGCCGCCGATTGGTAATCATACCGGTAAGTGTTGAACCCTTCTCCGGCCAGTCTGCGCGGCCTGCGGGAAGCATGATGCCGGGCTGCCGCGCCATGGGCGCCCGCCTTTGCACGCGGCCTGGTTTTCGCCTTGGGCGCGGGGCCCGTCTTTGCCCGGGGCTTGGCACAGTCGCATCGGGCGACCTTTTGGGCGGCCTCCTGAGGCGCCTTCCGGGGCGCCTTCTGAGGGGCGCCGTTGCAGGCCGGGATCGCCACAACCATTGTTGCCACCAGCATCACGCCGGCAGTGACAAATCGAGCCATCGCACCCTCCCTCTTTGCCAGATGCACGTCGCCAAGCGTGAGAATATCTGTACCAATATGGTACGTTTTAATCTGGCACAGTATCCAAGGGTGAGCCTTGATTAAAGCCTTGGTTAACCTGCCTGCCTGGGCAAAGTTCCCGCAAAGCCCCTCTTAAGGTTTTCCGGACCACACTATCCCCGCGAGCGGGGATTTCATGCAGTCAGCCAGCCCGGTTTGGGCGCCAGATACCGATGACGCGGCCGAGAGGGACAGCCGCGTCGACTGGGCTCTGCTGCGCGGGGTGGTGGACCTTCTGCGCGGCAATCTGGCAGCGGCCCCCATTCTGGCCCTGGCGATCTGCGTGATCTTTTCTCAATGGGTGGCGCTGCCGGTGTTGGCGCTTTGCTATGCGCAAGTGATCTGCGGCTTCCTCCCTCACTTCATCGCATTGAGGTGCTTTCCCGCCGGCCCGGTCCCCAGCAGCAACGCGCGCCGCTGGACGCGCAGGGTTGCGGCCGCGAACCTGTTCTTCATCGCGAACTGGGCGACGATCGGCTGGTACCTGTGGGTGCCCGGCAATACCGTCAGCCACATTTTGATCGAGCTGCTGCTGGCTTCGATCATGGCCGTCCACGCCACGACGACCGCCGCCTGCCGCGCCATCGCGCGGCCGGCGCTTGTAATCTATCTGCTGGCCATAGGCCTGCCACCGCTGCAGAGCATGGATTCGCCCAGTATCTATCTGGCACTGATCTCGCCCTTCTACGTCGCCTTCATCGGCCTGATCGCACGGCAGAGCCATCTGCGTGCGCGAGCCGCCATCATGGCGCATGAGGAGCGCAACACGCTGCTGGCCGAAGTGGTGATGGCCAAACTGGAATCGGACCGCGGCCGCGACCAGGCGGAGGCCGCAAGCCTGGCCAAATCGCAGTTCCTGGCCAACATGAGTCATGAACTGCGCACGCCGCTGAACGCCATACTCGGCTTTTCCGAACTCATTGCCAGCCGCATGTTCGAGAAGGAAACAGAGCGGGTGCACGAATATGCCACCCTCATCAACAGTTCAGGCCGCCATCTTCTGGCCCTGATCAATGATATCCTGGACCTCGCCAGGATCGAGGCGGGGCGCTGGAAACTCGAAGAAGACGAGATCGACCTGTACCGCCTGAGCGAGGATGCATTGCAACTGGTGGCCTGGCGCGCCAGGGACAATGGCGCCAGGCTGGAGAACCTGATCGATATCGACACGCCCCGCATTTACGCCGACGAACGCGCGATCAAGCAGATCCTGCTCAATCTTCTGTCCAATGCCGTAAAATTCACGCCCGAACACGGCAGGGTCAGCGCCTTTGCCCGCCTGGCCGAGGATGGTGCCCTGGTGTTCGGCGTGGAGGATACGGGCGTGGGCATCGCGCCGGAGGATGTCGGCAAGGTGTTTGATACCTTCGGCCAGGGCAAACACGACATCAAGCTGGCGGACCGGGGCACAGGCCTGGGACTTGCCATCGTCAAGGGTCTTGCCGAGGCGCATGGCGGCCAGGTTGTCCTGGAAAGCCAACTGGGCAAGGGCACCAGGGTCAGCGTGACGATCCCCGCCACGCGCGTGCGATCGCATGTGCAATTCGAGGCGATGGCCCGCGCCGGCTAAATCCATGCGCTGATTTATTCGTCGCGGTCGTTGTACCGCGCATCAGTCCCCAGCCGATGATCCTTCAAGACGTGCGGACCCAGGGTTGCCCCTTGCGGCGGCAGGCGATAAGACGGCCGGAACCTCAGCGGATCCCCTGATGACACCCCTTCTGGTTCTGGGCCTGGCGCTGTGCGCCGCCGGCGCAACCATGGCCGGCGGCCTGATGGCCTTGAAACTGGCCGATCGCCTGCCGCTGGTGCTGGCCTTTTCGGCCGGAGCCGTGATCGGGGTGGCCTTTTTCGATCTGGCGCCCGAGGCCATCGCCGCCGGCCACGGCATTTATGACCCGCGGTCCCTGCTGGCCATCGCCGCGGGCGGCTTCTTTCTCTATGTGGTGATCGACAGGCTGGTGGCGCGCCATGACTGCGAGGGCGGGCCCAACACGACACGGGGCCTGATCGGCGCGGCCAGCTTTTCCGCCCACAGCGTGCTGGACGGATTCGCCATGGGTATCGCGCTGCAGGCCGGGCGCGAGATCGGCCTGATCGTGGCGGCGGCGGTGTTGGCGCACGATTTCGCCGACGGTCTCAACACCGTCAATGTCGTGGTGAAAAATGGCGGCGAGCGCAGGCACGCGCTGTCATGGCTGGCGATGGACGCCGTTGCCCCGCTGCTGGGCGCGGGCTTGAGTCTTCTGGTGACGCCGCGTCCCGAATTTCTGGCGCTGCTGCTGGCCTTGTTCTGCGGCTTCTTCCTGCATATCGGGGCAAGCGGGCTTCTGCCGGAAAGCCACCGGACACGCCCGCGCCTGTCCACAACCCTGGCCACACTTGCGGGCGCAGGCTTTCTTTACTTGGTGACGGGGCTGGTTCGCTAGAAGGGCGTCAGGCCGCGCCTTACCTGATTGGGGTAAGCAACGGCTTTCCCGCGAAATGTGCGTCCAGATTGTCCAGCACCAGCTGGCTCATGGTGCGGCGGGTCTCGAACGTGCCGCTGCCCAGATGGGGGGTCAGCACCACATTGTCCATGCCGAACAGCGCTTCGGGCACCTGGGGCTCGTTGACGAACACGTCCAGCCCCGCGCCGCCCAGCCTGCCGCCGGCCAGCGCCTCGACCAGTGCATCCTCGTCCACCACCGCGCCGCGCGCGACATTGACCAGTATGCCATGGGGGCCCAGGGCTTCGATCACATCGCGACTTACGATCTTTTGCGTCTCGGGCGTGGACGGGATGATCACGATCAGGAAATCGCTGTTTGCGGCCAGCGCCACCGGGTCGGGATAATAATAATAAGGGATATCCGCAACCTTGCGGCGGCTGTGGTAGGCAATGCGGTTGTTCATCGCTTCGGCGCGCCGTGCGATCTCGCGGCCGATCCGGCCCATGCCCAGTATGCCGACGGTCTTGCCGCTGGCGCGGCTGGCGAGCGGGAATTCGCCTTCCCTCGGCCAACGTCCGGCGCGCACATAGCGGTCCGAGGGTATCAGACGGCGCGCGGTCATGATCATCAGCCCGATGGCCAGGTCCGCGACATCGTCGTTGAGCACTTCGGGCGTGTTGGTGACGGGAATCCCCTTTGAACGGGCATATTCCACCGGAATACCGTCATAGCCGACCGAGGCCGAGCAGATGATCTCCAGCTTCGTCAGCCGATCGATGATATGCGGCGGCGGGCCGGAATGGCCGTTGGTAACCACACCGCGCACGATGGACGCCACTTCGTCCAGCTTGTCCTTGCGATGCACACGGTAGCGCGCTTCCAGCTCACGCTGTACCTCGGGGCGCAGCGGCACGAATTGCAGAATATCGATGGTCATGTCTTAAGGCGCTTCCGCCATCTCCTTCATCTTGTCCAGGGCGGCACTGAAGCGGTCGGTGCGCTGTTTGCGGTCGGCCTGGCGCGCCTCGACCGTGGTCAGCGGTGAGACATCATAGAACAGCGTGTAGACGATCTTGGACTGGCGGCCACGATCCAGCGGCTCCACAGCCAGGGTGCCATGGTAGAAGATTTTCGAGGTCGGCTGGGCGTAGGTATAGGAGTGCGAGGTCACCGCCACCATTACCTCGTCGGTGGTGCCGCGCAATCGCCGGTTGGTACCCACGCCCACGCCGTTGCCCGCGGTGATCTGACAGGGCACATCCAGCCATTGGGAAATCGAGCAATAGGGCCCTATCTTGGCCCAGACCTGGTCCGGCGTGCGGTCCACCACCTTTTCCAGGAGGATGGTGGTGAATTCCGGCGCCTTGTCCGCCGCGGCGGCCGGAAGCGGCGCCAGCGCCAACGCCAGGAATGCTGCGCCTGCGAATACTCCTGCCCTCACGCTTCTCTCCCCTTGTGTGCCGCCTGCCCGGCGCTCCTGGGCGCATCTGATAAGACCCCGCCGGTCCGCGCGCAACAAGGCAAGACAATCAAACCGCCCGCCCGGCGCTGCGGTTTTCTGCCGCCGCGGTCACGGTGCGCCGGCGAAATGCTGCCCGGCGGGGCGCGTGCGCCCGTCACCTGCCCGGCAGCCACCCGATGAACGCGATCTATGCGGTTTTCCTCGCCAGCCATGCCGAAAATAAACTGGACGCGGGCCGCCTGCTGGAAGACCTTTCAGAGTGTGGAGGGCTTGAAAGCCGCGAACACGGCAACCGGCCGCGCCTCAAAGACGCTCATAAGAATATCAGGGAGACGTTCCATGGATCGCCGTAAATTCTTCTCGGTCACGGGTGCGGGTGCCGCCGCCGCCGCGGCCGGGACCATCGCCGCAAACGCGCCTGCAGCCGACGCGCAGCCGGCCATGCCGGGCGGCGCCTGCGCCAGCGCCAAGCTGCCGCCGCTGAAAGCCAGGCTGGGCCACCAGTTCGGCACCCTGACTGACGATACCGCCGCCTGGGTGGCGCGCTATGGCGTCGACGCTGTCTGCACCAGCCCGCATGTGGCCGATCCCAGCCGTCTGTACCCGACGGTCGAGGAAATGAACAAGATGCTGGACCTGGCGAACAAGTGGAAGGTCAAGGTCGAACTGGTCGACAGCGTGCTGCTGACGTCCTCGCTGATCGACCGTGAAAAGCATCCAGCCATCATG
>DASTRG010000145.1:0-2793 GCA_035761325.1 Rhizomicrobium sp.
GGGGATGCTAGCGGCGTGCCCGCAACTGGACAACAGCACCGAAAAGCCGCAGGAAAGGCCCATGTCGCAACGGGGGCGCCCTTATATCCTGCTGCTGGCCGCCAATGTGGCCTGGTGCGCCCTTTGGGTATGGTACCGCATTGCCGTCGACGTCCAGATCCTGCCCTATCCCCATTTCCTGGTCGATTACAGCTACGGTTTCATCCGGCGCGGGCTGGTGGGCGCGATCACCGCCCTGTTCCTGCCCAAGGTACCAATTGCTGTGGTCTATGGCTTCGGCGTGGCGGCCTGCCTTCTGGCGCTGCTGCTGTATCTGATGCTGTTCCGCCGCGATTTCGGATTCTCACGCCGCACGCTGCCGCTGCTGGTGCTGGTGGCGGGCTCGCCCTTCTTCTTCAAGAATTTCTTTTACAATCTGGGTTATTTCGACGTGCTGGGCTGCATCGTGGCGCTGGCGGCGCTGCTGCTGCCGGTGGGCGCGGCCTATCCGCTCGTGCTGGCGGCGGCATCCGTCGCCCTTGTATTCGCCCACCATATTCATCTGCTGCTGTATGTCCCGACCATCGCCTTCATCGCGCTGGTGCGATATGGCGCCGCCGATGGACGGTTGCATGCCCCGCGGCTGGCGTGGTGCGGGGCGCTTCTGTTGTGCGTGGGCGCTGCATTCCTGTTCGTGATGGCGCACGCCACGCCGCCTGTGCCCGAAGCCGCGTTCCTGGCGCACATGAAGGCGCGCGCGCTTGACCCCTTCCATGAACCGTATGCTTTCGTGTGGTACCGGACGCCGAACCAGGAATGGCAGGACACACTGCGCATGCTGCCGCGCAACCTGGCGCAGGCGCCGCTTTATGCCCTGATGCTGGCGGCGCACTGGCCGCTGCTGCGGTTCTTCCGCCAGACGCTGGCCGGCCTTTCGGCGCCTGACCGGCGGCTGGCCTTCACCGGCCTGGGCGCCATCATCGCCGGATATGCGGTGATCTTCGTGATGGTATTCGACTATTCGCGCTGGGTGTCGAGCGGGCTGATCTGCCTGTGGCTGGCGCTGCACGTCATCCGCGCCCTGCCCTCGGCAAAGCCGGTGGCGCTGCCGGAAATGACGGGCGCCACGCTGAGCTTCGCCATTCTGGTCACCTTGCTGGGGCGCGTGGGAACGGTCACGCCGTTCTAGACCCGGAACCTGTATTCCCGGCCCGGTACGCGCTCGATATCGGGCGGAAACGACTGCCGCTTGTCATGAAAATATCGCGCGCGATGGTCGCCATCGGCCAGCCGGTTGTAGGTAAGATAAAGGATGCGGCGCTGTTTGTCGGATCGGTTCGGCTCGGATGCGTGAGCGACGAAGCTGTCGAAGAAGATCACATCGCCCGGATCGGTCGGCACCGGGACCTGCCTGTGACCGCCAAGATCGGCTTCGGTCAGCGGCTTCCACTCCTCGCCCAGGATGGCGCGCGGCCGCGGCATGTCGGCGATCCTGAGGCAGCCATTTTCCTCCGTGGCGCGGTCGATGGAGATCAGCGCAGTCAGGAACAGCGGCGCATAGGTCGACCAGCCGGCCTGCTGGTCCTGGTGCAGCTCAAATCCCGTGCCGCCCGGCTTCTTGAAATTGATCTTGTCCTTGAACAGGACGGACGGCGCTTCCATCAGCGCATTCACCGCAATCATCAGCGGACCCTGGCGCACCAGCCTGTCCATGCCGTCATGATAGGGGCAGAAATTCTCGATCCGCTGGATCAGCTTCTTGCCGGGCTCGGTGCGGGAATTTTCCCAATAGACCATGTGCCGCCCGGGAACCTCGGGCATGGCGCAGATTGAATCGGTCCAGTGCGACAGATCCTGGGCAACCTGCGCGGAAAAGAAGCCGCGCGCGGTCACCCATCCGCGATCGCGGAAATGCGCCAGGTCGGCATCCGAAAGCACCTTGTCCGCCAGCACGCTCATGCCACCAGCCTTGGCATGATTTCCGCGCGCGCCCGCGCCAGGTCTTCGGGAAAATCGATTTCGGTCCAGGGCAAGGCGCTGATGTCCTGTGCATGAAAGGCCTGCGGCTCGGCCAGGATCAGATCGCGGATCGCTTCCTCATATTCGGTCGCCGTCTCGCCCGCACCGATGCGGCGCGCGCAGGCGTCGGCCAGCCTGGCGCCCATCATGGGCGAAAAACGGAAGAAGCCCACCGATTCGCCATGCCAGTCGTGGGGCGCTTCCGGCTTCTTGCGGAAGTCGACGATCGTGCCGCCGCGAAAGCATATCTTCACCGGCTCGTCACCCGGCTCGATCATGCGATCCACCAGCATCACCGCTTCGCCCGGCGCGGCCAGCAGGCTTTGCATCATGCGGCGGTCATAGAGCACATCGCCATCCATCAGGACAAACGGCTTGCCCGATCGCAGCAGGTCGCGCTGGACCCATAGCGAGACAAGGCTGCCGTCGCGATAGTCCGGGTTCTCGACAAAGCGCACCAGGTCACGATAACCGGCATCGGCAACGGCCTGGCGGATCAACTCGCCCCGATGGCCGATGGTGATGGCGACTTCGCTTATCCCCTCGCCGGCCAGGATCGACAAATGGCGTTCCAGCAGCGTCCGCTCGCCGACCCGGGCCAGGACTTTGGGCGCGGCCTGCGCCTGTCCCAGGCGACGTCCGACCCCGGCCGCCAGAAGAATGGCGGTCGTGCATACCAAGTTGCTGTTCGACATTTTTGTGGCACCCAAAGCCGGGCTGGCGTAGCGTCGCCAAACTATCAAACAAGCGGGTTCGGGAACAAGGATGCTGGGCAAGGGGACAAATCTGGCCGTG
>DASTRG010000146.1:0-4069 GCA_035761325.1 Rhizomicrobium sp.
TAAATAGCGTTGATCCGGAAAAAACGCAGTCTTCGGCGGGCCTTAAGTCAATGTTGCGTCGCAGCAGAAGACTGGGGGCAACCTATGCGTCAAAGTTGCGCCCGATATGGAATCGACACAAATAAACATGAATAATCCAAAGGCATAGTTCACTTTCACCCCTCGCCTGCGCTACCCTTTGCTTGGGAAGGACTCGAGCGGACACCAGAGAAGCCGCCGTCCGGGGGCAGAGCGGCGCGCTCACGCGGCCTCGTTCCCTCTTTCGGCGCTGTCGTGTGAGGAAGCAGTTGCATGGATTTCAAGCAGCACAAGCATGGTAATTTGGGCCGCGGCGCCGCCTTCCTAGGCTCATTTTGCGCGTTCGCTTTAGCCGCATTTGGCAGCGCTGCCATTATTGGCCATGCCGCCGCCGACCCGGCGCCCGCCGGTCCCGTGGCCGCCAAGGTCGCACCGGCTGCATTGCCGATGGGCGCGGATGCCACGCCGGCCGACCGCAAGGCCATGCTTACCCGTTTCTGCTCGGGCTGCCACAACGACAAGCTCAAGGTCGCGGGCTGGTCGGTGACGCCGCTCGACCCCACCAATCTTGCCGCCAATGACGCGACCTGGGAAAAAATCCTGCGCCGCCTGAGCCTGGGAGAGATGCCGCCCAAGGGCATGCCTCGCCCCGCCAAGGCGAACATCGATGATTTCACCCACTGGCTGGCGGCCTCGCTGGACGCCAATGCCGCCGCCAATCCCAATCCCGGCCACGCCACCTTGCGGCGCATGAACCGGGCCGAGTACGCCAACGCGGTACGCGATCTTCTGGGTATCGATGTGGACTTCAGCAGCGAGCTGCCCATCGACGATACCGGCTATGGCTTCGATAACATCGCCGACGTGCTGACGGTTTCGCCCACGCTGATGGACCGCTACATCAACGTGGCGGGCAAGATCAGCCGCCTGGCGACCGGGCAAGGTTCGCACAATCCCACCACGGTCGATTATCGCATTCCCAAGGACCTGTTCGAGAACGGCTTCGGCGTGCCCTCCTACAACGAGCGCGCCAGCGACGACCTGCCGTTGGATTCGCGCGGCGGCGGCGCCTTCAAATTCTATGCCCCGTTCGATGCCACCTACACCATTCAGGTATTCCTGAATTCCAATACCGCGACCGAGAACGAGATCAGCGTCGACAACCGGTATGAAGTGAAGGTGCCGCTGAAGGCGGGCCTGCGCACCATCGGCGCCTCCTTTCGCAAGAATCTGGCGCTGGATCCGCAGCTGGTAGAGCCCACCACCAAGGGAGAACGGCCCGGCAAGCCCGAAGGCGATCCGGTTCAGCTGCCCTTGGATATTTCGGTGGACGGCGCGCGTGTGAACACGCTCCAGGTCCCCTCCTTCTCCACCGGTCCCAACGTGGCCCAGGCCTTCTATCTGCGCGACGTGATGCAGATTTCCGTGGTGGGGCCGTATGATGTGAAGGGCCCGGGCGATACGCCCAGCCGCCGCAATATCTTCATCTGCCTTCCCACCGGGGCGGCATCTGAAACCGCCTGCGCGGAGAAGATCCTGGCCAATCTGGCCCATCACGCTTATCGCCGGCCGGTGAACAAGGCGGACATCGCGCCCCTGATGAAGATCTATCGGGTCGGCCGCAACGGCGCCAATTTCGAGCATGGCATCGCCGCGGCGCTGCAGGCCATACTGGTCTCTCCCAATTTCCTGTTCATGGTCGAAGGCGACCCCACGGGCTCCAAGCCCGGCTCGGTGCACCGGATCAGTGACCTGGAACTGGCCACCCGCCTGTCCTTCTTCCTGTGGAGCTCCATCCCCGACGACAAGCTTCTGGCGGTCGCCGAGCATAATCAGCTGCACGAGCCCAAGGTGCTGCGCGCCCAGGTCGAGCGCATGCTGGCCGACCCCAAATCCAAGGCGCTGACGGAAAATTTCGGCGGCCAGTGGCTTTATCTGCGGCGGCTGGAATACCAGAAGCCCGACCGCCGGGCCTTTCCAGACTTCGACCAGCGCCTGCGCGAAGCGATGCTCACGGAAACACAGATGTTCTTTGACAGCATCGTGCACAACAACAGCAGCGTGCTCGATTTCCTGGATGCCGACTACACCTTCGTGAACCAGCGTTTGGCCGAGCATTACGGCATTCCCGGCGTGCGCGGCACCGCCTTTCGCAAAGTGAAGCTGGATTCCAGCCTGCACCGCGGCGGCCTTCTGGGCCAGGCCTCGATCCTGACCGTGACCTCCTACAACAACCGCACCTCGGTCGTGCTGCGCGGCAAGTGGATACTGGAGAATATTCTGGCGGCCGCACCGCCGCCGCCGCCGCCGAATGTGCCGCAGCTGAACAATGAGAAGAACGGCAAGACGATGACCATCCGGGAGCAGATGGAAATGCACCGGGCCAATCCGGTCTGTGCCTCGTGCCACACCAAAATGGACCCGCTGGGCTTCAGCCTGGAGAATTTCGACGCCGTCGGCGCGTGGCGTAACGCCTATGCCGGCCAGCTGGTGGACGCGTCCGCCGTGCTGCCGGACGGAACCAAGTTCGAAGGACCCAAGGGCTTGCAGGACATCCTGCTCGCCCGCAAGAACCAGTTTGTCGAGGCTTTCACCGAACGGCTGATGACTTACGCGCTCGCGCGTGGGCTTGAGGCCTATGACATGCCGTCTGTCCGCGCCGTGCGTTACGCGGCCGAGAAGGACGGGTACCGCATGAACGACATCATCATGGGCATTGTCACCAGCGTTCCCTTTGACATGAGAAGGACTCCGGACAAATGATTATCACCCGCAAGCCGCTCGCCCGCCGTACCCTGCTTCGGGGCATGGGCACCCTGCTCTCTCTTCCGCTGCTGGAAGCGATGATCCCCAGTGCGAATGCCGCCGAGGCGGCGGCCCGCAACCGCAAGCGCCTGCAGGTTATCTACATGCCCAACGGCATGGACATGGATAATTTCTTCCCGAAGGAACTGGGCGAAAACTACGTCACGCCCCCGACCCTCAAGCCGCTTGAGCCCTATCGCCAGCATTTCGCCGTTGTCAGCGGCCTGGACCATGCCCAGGCTGAGGCGTTGGGCGACGGCGCGGGTGATCACGGCCGTTGCTGTGGCTCGTACCTGACGGGTGTGCACGTCAAGAAGACCGAAGGCGCCGACCTGCGAAGCGGGGTATCGATGGACCAACTGGTCGCCAAACAGTTTGGCGAGCAGACCCAGATCCCCTCGATGGAACTGGGCCTTGATCCGCCCAGCCTGGTCGGAAGCTGCGATTCCGGCTACAGCTGCGCCTATACCAACACCCTGTCCTGGGCGGATGCTTCCACGCCGCTGCCTGTCACGACCAACCCGCGCGACGTGTTCGAACGGCTGTTCGGTGACAGCGACAGCCTGGACCCCAAGGGCCGCATGGCGCAGATGCGCCGCCAGGCATCAATTCTTGATTTCGTGGCGGAAGACGCCAAGCGCATGTCCGGCAAACTGGGCGCGGACGATCGCAAAAAGCTGGACGAATACATGACGTCCGTGCGCGACATCGAAAAGCGCATCCAGAAGGCGGAAGCCGGTGGTTCAGGGGCCGTGGCGCTGCCGACCTTTGCCCACCCGGCGGGCATCCCCGATACTTTCGAGGAGCACGCCAAGGTGATGATGGACCTTCAGGTGCTTGCCATGCAGGCCGACCTGACGCGCGTGGGCACCTTCATGGTGGGCCGAGAGGTTTCCGGCCGCTCCTATCCGGAGATCGAAGTACCCGATGCCCACCATCCGCTGAGTCACCATGGCAACGACCCGGAAAAGCTGGCCAAGCTGACCAAGATCAACACCCTGCACATGGCGCAGGTGGCCTACTTCCTCAAGCGCCTGAGCGAGACCAGCGATGGTGAAGCCAAGCTGATCGACAGCACGCTGCTGCTGGCCGGCGCCAGCCTTGCCGATCCCAACCGCCATGATCATCGCAATCTTCCGACAATCATCGCGGGCGGCATGGTCAAGGGCGGCTCCCACATCCAGGCGGACAAGGGCACCCCGATGACCAACGCCATGCTCTCCATGATGGAAGCGCTGGGCGTTCA
>DASTRG010000147.1:0-16264 GCA_035761325.1 Rhizomicrobium sp.
GCGGAACCGCGTGATGGCGTCGTCGTCCATGCCCTTGAAATAGTCCCAGGCCTCATTGTGTGCCCGGGCGTGGGCGGTGCAGTACCAGTAATATTCCGAAAGGTTGTTGCGCGAGCGCGGGACACGGCATTCACCAAGTCCTATGCAGCCTTCCGCCTCGCACAGGCGCACCGTCGGCTCCGCCTTCTTGCGCGGCTTTTCCGGCTTGATCCGGATATCGCTTTTGAAGCGGGAAGGACGGGACGCAACCATGGCTCAGATTATGGGGCGCGCATTGTAAAAAACAAGGAAACGAATTGCTTGACTTTGTCCGGCGCACACCATGCGCTAGAAGCGTTCCATGAGCATCGCCGAAGACATTCGCGTCAAGCTGACGGAGCGTTTCGCTCCACAGGATCTGGTTGTCACCGATGAAAGTGGCCGTCACGCCGGCCATGCCGGCGCGCGCCGCGCCGACGGCACGGCTGGCGAAACCCACTTTCACATCCGTATCGTCAGCGCTTCCTTTGAAGGGGTGGCGCGCGTGGAACGCCAGCGCCGGGTTCATGCCGCCCTTTCCGCCGAACTCGCCGGTCCGGTGCATGCCCTTTCCCTGATGCTTCTGACGCCCCACGAAGCCGCGCAGCAGGCCGCACGCCGCTAGGCCGTCTTCCGCCCGGCCGCCCGGTTGAGTTATTTCTGCGGCCAGGCGGCCGCGGGCACGGCAGGCGGGATAATCCTGAGGGCGGTGATCTGGTTGCGCTGGCGGCGCATGATCTCGAATACAAAGCCGAAATAGGCGAAACGCTGCCCGACATCGGGAATGGTGCCGGACTGGGCAATCACCAGGCCGGCGATGGTGGTGGCTTCCTCTTCAGGCAGGTGCCAGTCCAGTTCGCGGTTCAGGTCACGCACCGGCACCGTGCCATCCACCAGATAGGAGCCATCGGGCCGGCGGCGCACATCGGGCCGGGTGTCGGCGCGTTCGGGGATCTTGCCCAGGATCTCCTCCATGATGTCTTCCAGCGTCAGCAATCCCTGCAGCGCGCCATATTCGTCCACGACCAGGGCAAAGCGGGTCTGGTGCTTGCGGAAAGCCTGCAGCTGTTCTTCCAGCCGCGTGGTATCCGGCACGAACCAGGGCTCGGTGGTGAGGGCTGTCATGTCCAGCGCATCGATGTCGCCGCCCGTGTTGGCCAGGGCCTGGGCGAGATTCTTGACCAGGAGAATGCGCACGATGTTCTCCGGTTCGTCCTTCCAGAGCGGAATGCGCGAATGTTGCGAGCGCAATATGGCGTCGATCAGTTCGCGGCGCGGCATTTCGATGTCGAAACTCTCCATGCTCGTGCGGTGGCGCATCACGTCGCCTACCTGAAGTTCACGCAGGTCCAGTACCGCGCCGATCATGTCGCGGTGCTCGCGCTCCACCGTGCCTTCCTGGTGATGCAGCTCGATGGAGCCGCGTATTTCCTCATGGGCGGCCTCTGTGGTTTCCTGGGTGACGGCACGCACGCCGAACAGCCACAGCACGCGCCATACCAGCCATTGCACGGTCGCGATGACAGGACCCAGCAGTGCAACGATCACGCGCAGCGGCGCGGCCACGAACAGCGCCACGCGGTCGGTACGCGCCACCGCCAGGGTCTTGGGCAGTGTCTCGACGAAAATCAGGATCACGACCGTCATTCCCGCCGTGGTGATCGCCACCGCGTTCGGGCCGAAATGATCCTCCAGCACCGACGTGGCCAGCGAAGAGGTCAGGATGTTGATGAAGGTGTTGCCCAGAAGCACAGCGCCGATCATGCGTTCGCGGCTGGACACCAGCCGGTTGACATGGGCGGCAGCCCGGCTGCCGTCCTTTTCCAACTGGTGCATGCGGCCGCGGCTGACCACGGTCAGCGCGGTTTCGGCGCCTGAAAAGAAGGCGGAAATCGCCAGAAGGACGGCGATGGCGGCAAGGGTGGGAACAAGCATGGCTGGATCGGCCCCAAAAAGCCGGGATCATGCCAGTTTTCAGCCCGTCAGGACATCCTTCAGCGCATCCATCGGCACGTCGCGGGTGACGAAGGCCCGGCCCAGGCCACGCAGGAGCACGAAAGTCAGGCGGCCTTGCGACGCTTTTTTGTCATGCGCCATATGGCCGATCAGTTCCGCCACGTCCGGCGGCCGGCCCGGAATGTCGGCGATGGACGAGGGCAGTCCCATGGCTTTCAGGTGCCGGATAAAACGCTCCGCGTCCTGGCCGGGACACAGGCCCAGCGTCACCGACAGGCGGAAAGCCAGCGCCATCCCGATCGCGACACCTTCGCCGTGGATCAGGCGTTCGGAGAATCCGGTGGCCGCTTCCAGCGCATGGCCGAATGTGTGCCCCAGGTTGAGCAGCGCCCGCTCGCCGCTCTCGCGCTCGTCGCGTTCGACGATGGCGGCTTTCATCCGGCAGGAATGGGCGACAGCATGAACCAGCGCGGCATCATCGCCCGCCAGAGCGGCGGAGGCATGCACTTCCAGCCAGTCGAAGAAGTCCGCATCGCCCAGCGCGGCGTATTTCACCACCTCGGCATATCCGGCAAGCAATTCGCGCCTGGGCAGTGTCGCCAGCAGGGAAGTATCGGCGATCACGATGCGCGGCTGGTGAAAAAGGCCGATCAGATTCTTGCCCTGGCGGGCGTTGATGGCTGTTTTTCCGCCCACGGAGGAATCGACCTGGGCCAGCAGGGTGGTGGGAATCTGGGCAAAGGCGATGCCGCGCTTCAGCACGCCGGCGGCGAATCCGGTCAGGTCCCCGATCACCCCGCCGCCAAGGGCGACGATAAGTCCACCCCGGTCGATGCCCGTATCCAGCAACCGGCCCGCCAGCGACTCCAGCCCCGCGAAACTCTTGCTGCCTTCCCCGGCCGGCATGACGATGGGCCGGGCCTCGATGCCTTCCTTCGCCAGGCCGGCAAGAAACGGTTCCAGATGCAGCGCGGCGACATTGCTGTCGGTAACGACAGGCACGGTGCCGCGCGCCAGCGGCTTGAGCAGGGTGCCGGCGCCGGCCAGCAGCCGCGCGCCCACATGGATGTCATAGGTCCGGTCCGCCAGGCCGACAGTGACGCGCGCGCGTGCAGGGGTGGAGTTCATGGCGCTTCGCATAGCCCATGGGCGGCAAGCGCGGCAATGATCTTGTCCAGGTGCACGGCGTGGGGCTCGTCCGCCGAATCCAGGACCATGTCCGCCTGCGCATAGACGGGCTCGCGCACCGCCAGCAGTTTTTCCAGTGTGGCCCGCAAGTCGCCGTTGGCCAGCAGAGGGCGGGTCTGGCTGGCGCCCTGGCGCTTTTTCACCCGGCCCACCAACAGATCGACCGGCGCCCTCAGCCAGATGGTGAAACAGGCGTCCCGCATCAGCGCGCGGGTGGTGTCGTCCATGTAGGCGCCGCCGCCTGTCGCCAGCACATGCGGCGGCTCTGTCAGAAGGCGGCCGATCACGCGCCGCTCGCCGTCGCGGAAATACGGCTCGCCGAAGCGGGCAAATATCTCCGAGACGGTCATGCCGGCGGCCGTTTCGATCTCATGATCGGCGTCGCGGAACGGGACGTTGAGGCGCGCGGCCAGGCGCTTGCCGATGGAGGTCTTGCCCGCCCCCATCATGCCCACCAAGGCCACGGTCTTCTTCAGTCCGGTCATCTTCGGCCTGCTCCTGGACTTTTCCGATACACCAAAGGGAGTCGATGCTAAAGCTGGGGGCGTGCTAAAGCAGGGCATGAGCCGCCGCGCGCCCGATTCGGCGCATATGATCGAAGCCTTTCTCGACATGATGAGTGCCGAGCGTGGGGCAAGCGCCAACACGCTGGCGGCCTATCGCCGCGACCTGGTCGATTTCGCCGCCACCCATGACGCGGCCCGCGCCGGGCGCGATGCGGTGCGGCGCTGGCTTGAAGGGCTTTCGGCATCCGGCATGGCCGCTTCGACCCAGTCACGCAAGCTGTCGGCGCTGCGCCAATTCTACGGCTTCCTTTACGGCGAGGGGTGGCGCGCCGACGACCCGACCCAGACGCTGGAAGCGCCGAAAAGGGGCAGGGCTCTCCCCAAGATCCTGTCGGGCGCCGACCTGGATGCGATGCTGGCCAAGGCGGCGGAAAATGTCTCGCCGGAAGGGCTGCGGCTCAGCGCCATGCTGGAGATGTTGTATGGCGGGGGCTTGCGCGTGTCGGAACTGGCGGGACTCAAACTGTCCGCCGTGCGCACCCGTGAGGCGTTCATCCGCATCACCGGCAAGGGCGGAAAGGAGAGGATGGCGCCGCTGTCGCCGCCTGCGCGCGCCGCGCTGGATGCCTATCTGGCGGTGCGCGACCGCTTCGTGAAACCGGGCTGGCCCAATCCCTGGCTCTTCGCCTCGCGCAGCGCCGAGGGCTATCTGACTCGGCGGCGCATCCACCAACTGCTCAAGGCGCTGGCGCTGGACTGCGGCATCGACCCGGCCAAGGTCTCGCCGCATGTGCTGCGCCATGCTTTCGCCACTCACCTGGTCGAGGGCGGGGCCGACCTGCGCAGCGTGCAAACGCTTTTGGGCCACGCCGATATCGCCACCACCCAGATCTATACCCATGTGGCGCGCGACCATTTGAGCCGCGTGGTCGCCGCCTCCCACCCCCTGTCACGGGCCAAGCCGCGCCGCTAAGGCGGCAAACCCTTATAACCCGTTGGAACTATTGGATTCCAAGCCCATTTCCTTTCCCATAAGCCTGTGTCATTTTCCGGCCGACACCGCCAACCGCCCCCAAACCGATCAAGGCAGCATGCATTATCTGGATTTCGAACGCCCCATCGCCGAACTGGAGGGCAAAATCGTCGAGCTCAGAAAGCTCGCCGAGGAAGACCCCAAGATGGACATCGACGGCGATGTCGAGCGGCTGACCGCGCGTGCCAGCCAGATGGTGCGCGACACCTATGCCAGCCTGTCGCCCTGGCAGAAGGTGCAGGTTGCCCGCCATCCGGGCCGGCCGCATTTCCTGGATTACGCGCGCAGCCTTTTCACCGATTTCACGCCGCTGGCCGGCGATCGCAGTTTTGCCGAGGACCAGGCAGTGGTGGCGGGCCTTGCGCGTTTCCGCGGTCGTCCCATCGCCTTTATCGGACAGGAAAAGGGCAACGATACCCAGAGCCGCATCAAGCACAATTTCGGCTCGGCCATGCCGGACGGCTATCGAAAGGCCGTGCGAATCTTCGAGATGGCGAACCGTTTCGGCCTTCCGGTTCTCAGCTTCGCCGACACGGCCGGCGCCTATCCGGGCGTCAGCGCGGAGGAGCGCGGCCAGGCGGAAGCCATTGCCCGCTCGATCGAGGCGGGATTGTCGCTGAAGGCTCCCTTTATCGCCACCATCATCGGAGAAGGGATGTCAGGCGGGGCGATCGCCATTGCCGCGGCGAGCCGCGTCTACATGCTGGAACATGCGATCTATTCGGTGATCTCGCCGGAAGGCTGCGCCTCGATCCTGTGGCGAAGCGCCGACAAGGCCCAGAACGCGGCCACAGCGCTGAAAGTCACCGCTCAGGACCTACAGGAACTCAAGGTTATCGACGCGGTGATCCCCGAGCCGGTGGGCGGCGCGCACCGCGATCCCGCCGCCGCCATCGACACCACCGCCGCCCAGATCGCGGCCGGGCTGAGGGAGTTCGACGGCATGTCGGGCGATGAAATCCTCAACCAGCGCCGCGCGAAATTCCTCGCCATGGGGCGCAATCTTTAAGGGATAGGGTGTTTCTGCGCTTAAGTCGCACGGAGAAATGCGCGAGTACAGCTAGCCAACGCCCACTAACGGCTTGTAATAATTTCCAGACGTTCGGCGCTGGGCGAATGTGGTGACATCTTCCATCTCGCAAGAATGATATAAGTGCCGGAAGGTCGGCCTTTCATCGCGTCAGGTGTCGCCTCCAGTGCCGCCAGAGCAGCATTGTCTAGGTCTGCATAACCGCTACTATAGGCGACGCTGCCATCTTTGACTGAGCCGTCATCGCCAATTGTAAGTTTGAGATAGGTATCTCCCATTTCTGAACGCTCAATTGCTCCCGAAGGGTACGCAGAGTCCGGCATGAAAATTCCGAACCGGGGTTTGGGCGGCTTGCCAATGTGCCACCCCGTGATAATCAGGGCCTGCGCAGTTCCTGGCTTGCAGTCGGCAGGCAGCGGTTCCCAACGGTAGGTCTTGGCACTGGAGACTGCTGCCGAATCCAGTTCCTCCGATCCGCTTGATTGAGTCACCGATGCATCGATCGGGACGCCTTCGGTCCCGACCGTAACCGTCACAGCCGTGACGCCCTGCTGGTGCCGAGCGGAAGCCGACCCCGGATACCGAGGAGGCATATGCGTTGAAATGACTGGTTTGGGTAGGTTTCCTTGCATCGCGCAGGCTGGCTTTTCGTCGGCTCCGCTTGGCGCTGTGGCCAGAAACAGCAGGAACGCCAATGATCCAGCCTTCAGGAAATTCTGCATTTTTTTCGTGCTTGGGTTGAGAAAACAATACTCAGGCGAGCACAATCGTATCCACGGTGTGAACGGGGCCGCAATCTGTGAGGCGGCGGCCCCGCTTTGGGGTGCATCATTTCGCCAGGTTGAAGGACAGCGAGGATACCCAGCCCTCGTTTCCAAGTTCGTCCTTCACTTCCCACCACACGCCCTGCTTGTTGCCCGTGGGATAGAGCATCATGCCAGGATCGAGAGGGCGCACGACCTTGGACTTGGTGTCCGCCGAGGCATACATGCGGCCCGGCCGCGACATGGTAACCGATTGCGTCGGCGCATCGGCCGCCGCGTTGGCCGACAGCCCGCCCAGATCGCCCACCAGCTTGGTATAGGCGTCAATATAGGCGAGGACCACGACCTGGCCGATTTCCGTGTTCTGGTAGTTGGAGATCCCCGCGCCGCCAAAGCCGCCCCAGCCGCCCCATCCGGCGCCCAGCGAGAATCCGAGATCGGTCTTGGAAGCATGGCCTTCCTCCAGCGCCTGCTGTTCGGAGGTGCGCACATTGGTGACGGTCAGCACGACATCGGCGGTCTTGCTGGACAGGTTGACGCCGCTGACAAGCGCGCCGACGCCGCCGCCGATAAACCCGCCAAGGATGCCGCCGATATTGGTGCCGCCGGCATTGCGGTTCTTGGACACGATATCGGGCACCAGGATGTAATCGGCGGCCCGGACTTGGCCCATGCCGACATTCGAGCCGCCCTGCAGTTCACCGCCGCTCGCCAGGGCGCGTTCCTGCTGGGCCATCTGGAAGCCCTTGCCGCGGTCGACCAGCGTGAAGCAGCCGGACTTCATCACGAATACCTTGAGAAGTGCTTCAGGCGATTCCAGACCTAGCGGCTCCCACCAGCGGCTGTCCGGCTCACGCACGGCCAGGGTGCCGATGCGATGGGTGCAGGTGGGAATTTCCGCCTTGGCCCTTTCGGTCTTTTCCTGAATGGAGGCTGCGAAGGACGGCACCGGGATAGTGCAGGCTACGGACAGGGCGGCCACAACGGCCGCAGGTTTGCGGATGCGCATGATGACCCCCTAGAGATTCCACCGGCGCGCCAGGCGCCATACCCACCGTGCAAGGATATCCCAAGGTGAAGAATCCGCAATGCCCTATCGATTGTGGGGCAATCGCGCGAGAACACATGGACGCTGAAGGAAGTGTGGACTTTCAAGGTGATAGAGTCACCACCAACCCCTGACCCTGAACCACAATAGCGGACCGGCGATACTCACCGCGATCGTCGCCAATGCCATGGGATAGCCCCAGGGCCAGGTCAGCTCGGGCATGAAATGGAAATTCATGCCCCAGATACCAGCCACCAGCACGGGCGGAATGCCGGCCACGGACCAGACTGTCAGCACCTTGAACAGTTCGTTCTGTTCGGCGTTGATGAATCCAAGCGCCGCATCCAGCAGAAACTGGATCTTGTCGGTCAGGTGCACTTCGTAATCGTTGAGCGATTGCACGTCGGCGCCGGCCATCTTCAACCGGGCCCTGAGCGGCGCCTCCAACCAGGCATCGCCGTGCTCGGTGATGAAGGGCACGGCCCGCTGCAGCACCAGCAGCGTGTCGCGGATATGGGAAAGCCTGGCGCCCATGTCGCCGATCTCAAGCAGCACATTGGCCAGCACCCGGCCGGTCCGGCGGCTGTGGTGGCGGTCGTGACGCCCGGGTTTCTGGAAGATATGGCTGGAAAGCCTCAGCGCCTTGTCGCGCAGTTCCTCCAGCCGGTCGGCGCCGTAGTCGATCATTCCTTCCAGGATCACCAGGAAAATGTCGGGCGCGGTGCGCGGACGCCGGTTTACCCGCTCCTCGACGGACTTGAAGACGTGGAGATGGGAAAAGCGCACTGTCGCCAGGACATCCTGCGTCAGCACGAATCCCAGGGGACTGGTGTGGTGCTCTTCTCCACCCTGGTTTGATGCGACCGGCACCGACAGGGTGATGACGCCATCCTCATATTGGAGGCGGCTGGAGAACTCGATCTCTTCCAACCGCGCGCGCGGGGGAATGTCCAACCCAAAGCGTTCGCACGCGTCCGCCAGTTCCTCGGCGCTGGGCTGGAACAGGTCGACCCAAACCGGCTTGCCCTGGCTTTCGTGGATGGTGATCACGACTCACCCCTTTTATGGAAGTAACGCGCGAAAGGGTCGCCCAGGCAACCGCGCGATGCGAATCATTGCCTGCGCGACTCTCGGTACGAGCGACGGGCAGGCGAGCTGCGCGAGCCGTGGCCTGCGCGACTCTCGGTACGAGCGACGGGCAGGCGAGCTGCGCGAGCCGTCGCCCGCGCGACCATCGAATAAGCGAGCGACGGGGAGGCGAGTTGCGCGAGCCGTCGTCGCCCGCGCGACCATCGGATAACCGAACGGCGGCTAGGCCAGCGCCCCGTGGCAGTGCTTGAACTTGCGGCCCGAGCCGCACGGACACGGCGCGTTGCGCGATGTCCGGCCCCAGGTGGCGGGGTTGTTGGGATCGACGGCCGGCACGTCCGCCCAGTGAGCGCCGGGCTGCTCCATCTCGTTCTGCCCCGTCAGCGGGTCAAGGTGCATGGCGTGCATCTGGGGCAGGGGCGTGGATTCCAGCGGCGGTGGCGCAAGCTGGATGCGCGCATGCATCAATTGCTCGACCGTCTCGGTGCGCAATTTGGCGAGGAAGGATTCGAACAGTTCAAACGCCTCGTTCTTGTATTCGTTGAGGGGATCGCGCTGACCATATCCGCGCAGGCCCACATACTGGCGCAGATGGTCCAGGTTGATGATGTGCTCGCGCCAATTGTGGTCCAGGATCTGCAACAGCAGGCTCTTTTCGATATAGCGCACGATATCGGGACCGAATTCGGCGGCCCGCGCCGCGGCGCGCGTCTCCACCGCCTTCAGGATGCGTTCGCGCACTTCCTCTTCGGCGATACCGTCCTCCCTGGTCCAGTCCACCACGGGCAGATCGATGTCGAAGATCCGGAACACCTCGTCGTGCAGGCCCTGGGCGTCCCACTGCTCGGCATAGGCTTTTTCGGGAATGTGGCGGGAGACCAGCGTCTCCACCACCTCCTCGCGGAAGTCGGCGATCTGCTCGGAGACGTCGTCGGTGGACATGATCTCGCGCCGCTGTTCGTAAATCACGCGGCGCTGATCGTTCAGCACGTCGTCGTACTTCAGGATGTTCTTTCGGATCTCGTAGTTCCGCGCCTCGACCTTCTGCTGCGCCTTTTCCAGCGCCTTGTTGACCCAGGGGTGGGTAATGGCCTCTCCCTCCTCCAGGCCCAGCTTGGTGAGGATGCTTTCCATGCGCTCGGACCCGAATATGCGCATCAGATCGTCCTGCAGCGACAGGAAGAACTTGGAGGCGCCGGGGTCTCCCTGGCGGCCCGAACGGCCGCGCAGCTGGTTGTCGATGCGCCGGCTCTCGTGGCGCTCGGTGCCGATCATGTAGAGGCCGCCGGCAGCCAGGGCGCGTTCCTTGTTGCGGGCAACTTCTTCCTTGATGCGGGCGATTTCGCGCTGGCGGCCTTCCTCGTCGGTGATGCCGTCGAGTTCGGCCTTGACGCGCATCTCGACATTACCGCCGAGCTGGATGTCGGTGCCGCGGCCGGCCATGTTGGTGGCGATGGTCACCGCGCCGGGCACGCCCGCCTGGGCGACGATAAAGGCTTCCTGCTCGTGATAGCGGGCATTGAGCACATTGTGCTTGATGTGGCGTTTCTTGAGAAGCTCCGAAAGCTGCTCGGATTTCTCGATCGAGGTGGTGCCCACCAGGACCGGCTGGCCCCTGGCCATGCACTCGGACACCAGCTTGATGATGGCTTCGTCCTTTTCGGCGGCGGTGCGGTAGACCTCATCGTCATAATCGATGCGCGCCACCGGGACGTTGGTGGGGATTTCCAGAACATCGAGCTTGTAGATGTCCATGAACTCGGCGGCTTCCGTCAACGCCGTGCCTGTCATGCCCGCCAGCTTGGCATAGAGGCGGAAATAGTTCTGGAAGGTGATCGAGGCCAGGGTGACGTTCTCGGGCTGGACCGTCACATTCTCCTTGGCTTCCAGCGCCTGGTGCAGACCTTCCGAATAGCGCCGGCCTTCCATCATGCGGCCGGTGAACTCGTCGATGATGACCACCTGGTCGTTCTTGACGATATAGTCCTTGTCCTTCTGGAACAGCGTGTGCGCTTTCAGCGCCTGATTGACATGGTGGATAATCGAGATGTTCTCGGTGTCGTACATGTCGCCGCTGGTCAGCAGGCCGGCGCCGCGCAGAAGCTGGGCCATGTGCTCATTGCCCTGTTCGGTCAGCGATACCTGGCGGGATTTCTCGTCCAGGTCGTAATCGTCCTTGGTGAGGTGAACCATCACCGCGTCGACCGCCTTGTACATCTCCGTCAGGTCCTCGGTGGGGCCCGAGATGATCAGCGGCGTGCGCGCCTCGTCGATGAGGATGGAGTCCACTTCGTCGACGATGGCGAAGGCGTGGCCGCGCTGGGTCATCGCGTCCAGCGCGTATTTCATGTTGTCGCGCAGGTAATCGAAGCCGAACTCATTGTTGGTGCCATAGGTAATGTCGGCGCCATAGGCCTGGCGGCGTTCCTCGTCGGTCAGGCCGTGGACGATGCAGCCCACGCTCAGCCCCAGAAACCGGTAGACCTGGCCCATCCAATCGCTGTCGCGCTTGGCCAGATAGTCATTGACCGTCACCACATGCACGCCTTCGCCGGCCAGCGCGTTGAGATAGGTGGGAAGGGTGGCCACCAGGGTCTTGCCTTCACCGGTCTTCATTTCGGCAATGGCGCCGGAGTGCAGCACCATGCCGCCGACAAGCTGCACGTCGAAATGACGCTGGCCCAGGGTCCGCTTGGCGGCCTCGCGGACCACCGCAAAGGCTTCGGGCAGCAGGTCGTCGAGGGTCTCGTCCCTGGCCAGCCGCTCGCGGAACAGGACGGTCTGGTTCCGCAGTTCCTCGTCCGACATACCGGCGAAGCGCGGCTCAAGGGCGTTGATCTTGGCGACCGTGGCCCACATGGGACGAATCTTGCGCTCGTTGGCCGAGCCGAAAAGCTGTTTGGCGAGCGTGCTGAAACCCAGCATGAAATCCTCTTGGCCGCTAAATCCCACGTCTGGATCCCGGAAAGGGGCCGGTCTTTCGGGGTACTGGCCCGGGCCGTCCGCAGGGCCGGGCGCGCGGGAGACATAAGAACGCGCTATCTGCTTGTCAAACATGGCCAGTTGTCAAACATGACCACTTGCCAAAAGGGACGATTCTCTGATGATCCGCGCCCGATAACCCGGCCAATTACCGGCGGCCGGCGCTTTTTTGGGGGTATTCGATGCCAAGGCCAGAAAAAAGGGCAAAGAAGTCCGCCGCCCGCAAGGCTGGAAAGCCCAAACCTGCGAAGCCCAGGCCGGCTCCGGCCGGGCCCGGGCACGCAGTTTCGCCCCTGGCGCCCAAAAGTTTCGCCAATCTCCCGCCATTGGCGGGGGTGCGGCTGGCCACCACGGCCGCCGGGGTACGCTATCAACAGCGGACCGATGTGATGCTCGCGCTCCTGGCGCCCGGAACCCAGGCGGCGGGGGTGTTTACCCGCTCGAAAACCGCCTCCGCGCCGGTTCTGTGGTGCCAGGACAAGCTCAAGGGCGGCGAGGCGCGGGTTCTGGTCGTCAACAGCGGCAATGCCAACGCCTTCACCGGCAAAGCCGGAATGGAAGGGGTGCGTGAGATCGCCTCCGAGGCTGCGGCCGTCGCCGGCTGTCGCCCCGAGCAGGTGTTCATGGCCTCCACCGGGGTGATCGGCGAACCGCTTCCCGCTCACAAGATAACCGCGGTCTTGTCGGAACTGGTCGGCCAGGGCGCCGCGGGAAATTGGCGCGCAGCGGCCGACGCCATCATGACGACCGACACCTATCCCAAGCTGGCGACCCGCAGCGCGATGATCGACGGGTGCAAGGTGACCATCAACGGCATTGCCAAGGGTTCCGGCATGATCGCGCCCGACATGGCCACGATGCTTTCCTTTGTCTTCACCGATGCCTCGCTGCCGGCCGCTGTGCTGCAGGAGTGCCTGTCGGCCGGCGTCGGCCCCTCGTTCAATGCCATCACGGTGGATTCGGACACCTCCACCAGCGACACGCTCATGCTGTTCGCCACCGGAAAGGGGGCCAGGCATGCGCCGGTGATGAAGGCCGGGGACAGGCGGCTGTCCGATTTCCGCGCCAAGCTCGATGGGCTGCTGCTGGACCTGGCGCTGCAGGTGGTCAAGGACGGGGAGGGCGCGCAGAAATTGATTCGCATCGATGTGACGGGCGCGGCAAGCGATGCGTCCGCCAGGCGCATCGCCCTTTCCATCGCCAATTCTCCGCTGGTCAAGACCGCCATCGCGGGCAATGACGCCAACTGGGGGCGGGTGGTGATGGCCGTCGGCAAGGCGGGCGAGCCCGCCGATCGCGACCGCCTGACCATCAGCTTCGGCGGCCATGTGGTGGCGCAAAAGGGCATGCGCGCGGCCGGCTACAGCGAGAAGGCGGCCACCAGGGCGGTGTCGGGCCGGGAAGTTGAGATTGCCGTCGACCTGGGCCTGGGCAGGGGCAGGAGCCGCGTTTGGACTTGCGATCTCACGCACGGCTATATCGACATCAACGGTTCCTATCGCAGCTAGCGCAATCGAATAACTTGCGGCGGCGTCCGAGTCGTATCAGAACAGAATCTCTACGGCGCAGGTTTCATTACGCGATGGACATTTATCTGCCCGTTGCCCAGTTGTCGGTAAACTGGGTCGTCATACTTGCCATGGGAACCACGGCAGGGTTCCTGTCCGGCATGCTGGGCGTCTCCGGCGGCTTCATCATGACGCCGCTGCTGATTTTCTACGGCATCCCTTCCGGCGTCGCGGTCGCTACCCAGGCCAGCCCCATCTCGGCGGCGGCGCTGGTCGGTGCGCTGGCCAAAAGCGCGCGCGACAGCGTCGATTTCAAGATGGGTTTCATCCTCCTGATCGGAGGGATCGCCGGGTCTTTCGTCGGTGTCTATATCTTCGCCTACCTGCAGCGGCTGGGTCAGATCGATTTCGTAGTCGAACTGAGCTATGTGATGCTGCTTGGCGGCGTGGGATCCATGATGCTGGTGGAGAGCGCGCAGGCCTGGCGTGCCGCCCGGCGCGGCATGCCCATGCCGGGCCATGTGGCGGGTCGTCACAACTGGATTCATGGACTGCCGTTCAAGATGCGGTTCCGCACTTCGCGCCTGTATGTCAGCGCGATCCCTGTGCTGGTGCTGGGTTTTCTGGTCGGCATCATGACGGCGATACTAGGGACCGGCGGCGCTTTCCTGCTGGTACCGGCCAAGATCTATCTGTTCAGGATGCGCACCACCCTGGCGGTGGGGACCTCGCAGTTCCAGATGTGCGCCGTAGCTATCATGACCACCTTTACCCATGCCGTGACCGACCATACGGTCGACATCGTGCTGGGTCTTTTGCTGATCGTGGGCGGTGTGGTCGGAGCGCAGATGGGCGTGCGGATGGGCACCAAGCTGCGCAGCGAGCAATTGCGGATCGTGTTCGCCCTGCTGGTGCTGGCTATCGCCACCCAACTCATCATCACGCTCGTGCGCACGCCCCCCGACATCTACACCCTGATGATGCATTAGCCGACGCCCTGGTCGTCCCGGGGAATTTGCCGAGCCAGGAAGTTTGCAGACATGGATGATGGTTGCCTGCTGCCCGCCACGCGGTCCTGGCGGCGGCATTCACCCGTGGCGGCTCATCCAATGATGACGAGCGCGTCGCCGTCGTTGCCAGCGCAGGTCAAATTCCCGGTGCGGCCTTCGCCTGATCCAGGTCCTGCTCCCCTTCGCGGCGCAGCCGCACGAAGGGAGGAGGTGTCGCAGCGATGGGTCTGCCGCAGGCAGACCAAGCTGCGGCGGAGGTGGTTCACGAAACCAAGGAAGCGTCCAGGGAAATCTCGCAGTTGAGAACCTTGGACACGGGGCAGCCCTTTTCCGCCTTGCCGGCCAGTTCCTTGAACTTTGCGTCGTCGATGCCCGGAATTTTCGCCCTCAGGGTCAGATGCGATTTGGTGATGGCGAAACCGTCATCCTGCTTGACCAGGGTCACCTCGGCCCTGGTGTTCATCTCCTCGGCGGTGAAGCCGGCTTCGCCCAGGATCAGGGACAGCGCCATGGTGAAGCAGCCGGCATGGGCGCCGCCAATCAGCTCCTCGGGGTTGGTCCCGGGCTTGCCCTCGAACCGGCTGGCGAAGCCGTACGGATAATTGTCCAGCGCGCCGCTCTTGGTGGAAATAGCGCCCTTGCCGTCCTTCAAGCCGCCCTTCCAGACAGCCGTTCCGAAAGTCGTCATCTTCAGCTCCTCATGGCTTCATGCAATAAACCCCGACACGGGGCAGGATTTTTCCGAAGGATAGCCCAATCGAGCGGTTTATTAACCATGCATCTTAAGAGGACATTAGCCGCGTGACGACATCATGAACCCGCCGCACAAGATGATGTTGGTGGTCGCAGCGGCTTTGGTGGATCCCGACGGCCGGGTGCTCATTGCCCAAAGGCCCGAAGGCAAGGCGATGGCGGGGTTATGGGAATTTCCTGGCGGCAAGGTCGATGCCGGCGAGCGGCCCGAGGACGCGCTGATCCGCGAACTGGCGGAAGAGCTTGCCATAACCGTCCGGGAAGCCTGCCTGGCGCCCTTTACCTTCGCCTCGCATTCCTACGAGAGTTTTCACCTGCTGATGCCGCTGTATGTCTGCCGGCGCTGGGAAGGCATGGTGGCTGCGCGCCATCACGCCGCCCTGAAATGGATACGGCCGCGAGAGCTGATGCAGCAGTCGCGCGACTATCCCATGCCCGCGGCCGATTTGCCCTTGCTTCCCATGCTGCGCGATCTGCTCTGACGCGCCTGTGCAGCGATCGCGGCGGCGCCACCGCCATCGAATACGCCCTCATCGCCAGCCTGGTCTCGATCATGATCGTGGCCGGCGTCACCTCGATCGGCACCACCCTGAAAGATTTTTTCACTACGCTTTCGGGAAGCGTGAAATAATTTTCTCGCTGGTGCCCAGCGCATCGGCCAGGCGCGCCCTTGCGCTGCCGGGTTTAAGTGGCTGCTGCTGGCTTTCATGCGGCGCCCACCCGGTCAGGTACAGGGTTTCGAAACGGGCGCGCAGGCGGCCGTCCGCATCGCCATGGCACGCGGCATAGTGAGCCAGCACCCTTGCCAGCGTATCGCGGCGCAGCGCCACGCGGCTGCGCTGGGCCATCACATTGGTGAAGCCATGGGCGCGCAGATCCCGCACCAGCTTGAAAAAGTCGCCATAGCGCACCACCAGCCGCTCCACATCGGTAACGGGCAAAGCGAAGCCCGCACGCTGCAGCAGCGCGCCCGCATCGCGCACATCGACGAACGGCGAAACGTGGGGACTGATCCCGCCACGGGTGACGATCTCGCCATGGGCGAACGCATCGCGCAGCTCGCCCAGCGTGCCGCCGCCCAGAAGCGCCGCCAGGAAAAGGCCGTCGGGCTTCAGGGCATGGCGGATCTGAACCAGCGCCCCCGGCAGGTCGTTGATGACCTGCAGCGAGTACACGCTGACGGCCAGATCGTATTCGCCCGGCGCACGCAGCAGCTCTTCCCCCGGACCGAACCGCGCGATCTCCCATGCGTGGGCAAACCCGGCCAGCGCCGGCGATACTGACTCGCCAATCCAGAGGCCACGCGCGAAGCGGCGCGTCACCGCGCCCAGCCGGTCCGCCAGCCCGTCGGTGGCGGCCGCCTCCAGGAAGCGGTCGCC
>DASTRG010000148.1:0-4886 GCA_035761325.1 Rhizomicrobium sp.
GCCGGTCAAGCCTATCACGAACGATTCAGGCGCGCTCACGCAGCACCTTTTCCAGCGCCGCGCGCAGGCCCGGCGTGACAGCGGGCCTGACACCGAAGAACGCCTCGAAGGACGGCACCGCCTGGTGCATCAGCATGCCCAGGCCGTCGATGGTCCTGTGGCCCCGCGCTTCGGCGTCTTTCAGCAACGGCGTCATCAGCGGATTATAGACGATATCACAAACCGCAGCCTGGGGATTCAGCGCCAACAGATCGATATCCAGCGGCGGATTGCCTTTCATGCCGGCGCTGGTGGTGTTGACCAGCAACGCCGCCTCGGCGGCGAAGTGGGAAAAGCCATCAAGGCGTGCAGAAATCACGCCAGCGCCGAAAATGGCCTTGGAATCCATCAGAGACTGGATAAGCCTTTCAGCACGCTCAGAACTGCGGTTCAAAACATAGACGATTCCGGCACCCAGCATCGACATCGCCAGCACCGCGCCGCGTGCTGCGCCGCCCGCGCCTAGCAGCACGACTTTCCCGTCTTCCAACGTACCGATGTTTTCACGCAGGCTTGCGGCCAGGCCAAAAGCATCGGTGTTGCGGCCCTCGACCCCGCGCTCTCGGAATATCAGCAGATTGGTCGCGCCAGTCGCCCGCGCGGCGTCATCATTGTAATCGGCCAGCGCAAAAGCCTCTTCCTTGTACGGCACCGTGACATTGACGCCGCGATAGCCGGCTTCGCGCAAATCGTTGATGCGCTGTGCGAATGTCCCAGGCTCGATGGCAATCTTTTCATAGCTGCCGTCAATGCCATATTCCTTCAGCCAATGGCCATGCAGCACCGGCGACAAAGAATGCTGGATCGGCCAGCCGACAACGGCAGCTTTCGCGGTCATGATTTCAACACGCCTTCCCGCCGCAGCGCCGCCAGAAGCGGCAGCAGCGGCAAACCCAGCACCGCAAAATAATCGCCTTCGACCTGTTCGAAAAGCTGCGCGCCGCGGCCTTCGTAATGGTAGCAGCCCACCGAGGACAGGATGGCCGCGCCCGCCGCCGCCAGGTAGCCGTCCAGAAAGGCGTCGGAGAAATCGCGCATCGCCATGCGGCAGGGGCTGACGTGCGACCACACCACCCGGCCGTCCCGCGCCAGAGCCGCCGCCGAGACCAGCATATGCTCCTGACCCCTGAGGCTGGCCAGCAAGGCCCGCGCCGCCGCCATGTCCGCGCATTTGCTGAGGTGCCGGCCGCCAAAGCCGATCACGCTGTCGCCGCCCAGCACCAGCGCGCCCGGATGGGCGCACGACACCGCCATGGCCTTGGCCCTGGCCAGGGCCAGGGCGACATAGGCCGGTGAAGCGCCCGCCATGGAAGCCATCAGCGCGGCCTCGTCCAGGTCGGCGGGATGGACGGAAAATTCCACGCCGGCGGCGCGCAGCAACCCGGCACGGCTGGCGCTGGCGCTGGCCAGAACCAGGCTCACGCGGTTTCACCCCTGCGATCGGCCATGAAGTTCAGCACCGCCGCCGCGGTTTCCTCGATCGAGCGGCGCGAGACATCGATCATCGGCCAGCCCTGGGACTCGAAGAGCTGGCGGGTAGCCGCGATCTCGGCCCGAACCGCGTCGGGATCGACATAGTTGCTGTCCCTGGTCTGGCCCATCGCGGTGAGCCGGTTGCGGCGTACCTGGATAAGCCTGTCGGGCGTGATCCACAGCCCCACGATCAGCGGCCTGCTTGCCGCCAGCAGGGCCGGCGGCGGCGGCATGCCGGCGACCAGCGGGACATTGGCGGCTTTCACCCCGCGGATCGCCAGATAGACGCAGGTTGGCGTCTTGGAGGTTCGGCTGGCGCCGGTCAGGATCACCTGCGCCTGGTCGATGGTGGCAAGCGACTGGCCGTCATCATGCTGGATGGTGAAATCGAGCGCCTCGATGCGCTCCAGGTAGCGCTGGTCGATCTGGTGCTGGCGGCCTACCTTGTGACTTTCCGACGTCCCCAGGAACTGGCGCAGCGCCGACACCGGACCTTCCAGCACATCGACACACTCCACCAGCATGGCGTCGCAGCGCGCGATCAGCTTGTCGCGCAGCCTTTCATTGGCCAGGGTGAAGAACACCAGGCCCGGCGCGATGGCGACATGATCCAGCGCGCGGGTCAGTTGATGGTCGCTGCGCACCAGCGCATAGGGATGGATGTGGACATCCACATTCTCGAATTGCGCCAGCGCGGCGGTCGCCATCGTATTCAGCGTGTCGCCGGTGGAATCGGAGATCAGGTGGATATGGAATTTGGGACTCACAGGCTTATCCGCAGAACTCTGATCAAGCGTGTACAGGCTGGGCATGACAGCCGGCTTCACCCACACTCCTCCTAGCCGGGAAGGCCAAATCTGTGCAAGGCCGTGCATGGTGGGGACAGGGTGCATGGACGCCCACATGGCCCGCGCATGGACCGCCCGGCCGGGGCGAACGGCCAAACGCTTGAACCAAAGGGCCATTCGGCCTAAGGGGAGCCGCGATCCCCTGATCCATTCACAGCCCACAGGCCTAACAACAACGTCATCACCCTTAAGATTCTCTGGAGTCTTGTAATTGCCTGATCCCAAGAAGCTTGTGCGTGTGCTGGAAGGAGAGTGCGAGAGCCCGACTCCCGTCTGGCTGATGCGTCAGGCTGGCCGCTATCTGCCCGAATACCGGGCGTTGCGGCAAAAGGCCGGGTCTTTCTGGGGCATGGCGCTGAACCCGGACCATGCCGCCGAGGTGACGATCCAACCGGTCCGCCGTTTCGGCTTCGACGCGGCGATCCTGTTTTCCGACATCCTGACCGTGCCGGAAGCGCTTGGCCGGAAGGTGACGTTCACGGCCGGGGAAGGACCCTGCATGACGCCGGTGACCGGCCTGGACGGCTTTGACCGCGATCCGGTTCATTGGGAAAACTACTTTGAGCCGGTTTATGAAGCGCTGCGCCGGACGCGCGCGGGGCTTGATCGGGAAGGCTTTGGCGCCACCACCCTGCTGGGCTTTGCCGGAGCGCCCTGGACCTTGGCCACCTATCTGGCAGCGGGCGCGGGCGGCGACGAGCAGAAAGCCGCCAAGCTGTGGGCCTATCGTGATCCACAGTCCTTCGCGCGCCTTTTGGATATCCTGGGGGAATGTGTCGCCTTCCACCTGGTGCGCCAGCTTCGTGCCGGCGCGGATGCGGTGCAGATCTTCGACAGTTGGGCGAGCGGGCTTCCCGCATCGTTGTTCGAACAGCTGGTGATCGGGCCCACGCGGAAAATTGTCGCCGCCGTGCGCGCCGAGATTGCCGGCGCCAGGATCATCGGCTTTCCGCGCGCGGCAACCCTTGCCGGTTATGACGCCTATGTGCGGGCGACAGGTGTGGATGCCGTGTCGCTGGATACCGCCGCGCCGCTGGACTGGGCGGTGAAGGCCCTGCCCTGCGTGTTGCAGGGGAACCTTGATCCCATCGCGCTGGTGGCGGGCGGGGCGGCGCTGGACCGCGCCGTGGACACCGTTTTGCAGGCAACGGCCGGCAAGCCCTTCATTTTCAACCTGGGCCACGGCATTCTGCAGGAAACGCCCATCGCCCATGTGGAGCAACTGGTCAAGCGCGTGCGCGGATGAGCCGGTTTGCCGGCATGGTTCGACAAGCGCAGCATGAGGATGAAAAACACCTCATCCTGAATACGTCGACGCAAGAGGCTGGCGAACCGGATTGGCGCGGATGAATATTGCCCCCAAAAAATTGGCGGTGGTCCTGTTCAACCTGGGTGGACCCGACAGTCCTGAGGCGGTCCGGCCCTTCCTGCGAAATCTTTTTTCCGATCCGGCGATCATCGCGCTGCCCGGCGTATTGCGGTTGCCGCTGGCATGGGACGTGGCGCGGCGCCGTGCCCCCGTCGCGCGTGCGATCTATGCACACATGGGCGGACGCTCGCCCATCCTGGAGGAAACCCGAAAGCAGGCGCGCGCGCTTGAAAGCGCGCTGGGTAGAGAGGGCATGGAGACGAAGGCCTTCATCGCCATGCGCTACTGGCATCCGTTCAGCGGCGGGGCGGCCGAGGCCGTGAAGGCCTATACCCCCGACCGGATCGTGCTTTTGCCGCTCTATCCGCAATTTTCCACCACCACCACGGCGTCCTCGCTTGCGGACTGGCATCGCGCCGCGCGGAAGGCGGGGCTGAGCGTGCCCACCAGCGAAATCGTCTGTTATCCGCGCGAGCCGGGGTTTGTCACGGCGATGGCGGCGCATATTCGGCAGGCGCTGGGCGACGCCGATCCGCGGGGCTGGCGCCTTCTGCTGTCGGCGCATGGCCTGCCCAAACGGATCGTCCAAAAGGGCGATCCCTATCAGTGGCAGGTGGAACAGAGCGCGCAAGCCATCGTGGCGGCGCTGGCAATTCCGGGGCTGGACTGGCAGGTCTGTTACCAGAGCCGGGTGGGACCGTTGGAATGGATCGGCCCGGCCACGGACGCGGAGATCCGGCGCGCCGGGGCGGAAGGCAGGAACCTTGTCGTCGCACCGCTGGCCTTTGTCAGCGAGCATTCCGAAACACTGGTGGAGCTGGACATCGAATACGGCAAGCTGGCGCGGCAAAGCGGTGTGCCGCAATACCGCAGGGCCGGCACGGTGGGCGACAACCCCGATTTCATTGCCGGGCTTGCTGGACTTGTGCGGCGGGCGGCTTTAGAGCAACCCGGCCCGCCTGCGGCGGGTGCCTGCCCGGCCGGCTTCGTGCGCTGCGGCTGCGCCGGCCGCTAGCGGGGATCTGCGGATATGGATGCGCTGAAGGAATTTCTGGCCGGGTACGTCAGCTGGATCCTGGCTTTTCACATCATCGCGGTAATCAGCTGGATGGCGGGCATGCTGTATCTGCCGCGGCTGTTTGTCTATCACACCGAGA
>DASTRG010000149.1:0-3712 GCA_035761325.1 Rhizomicrobium sp.
GTCACGAGCGCACCCACCACCAGAACGGCAAAACCGAAAAGGGCGATCAGGGCAGCGACACGCTGGGACATGGGCCTAATGCTTAACTCCCTATTGCGTCAGGATGACGGCCACGGCCTGTCCAAACCATGTGAAAAGGCCGGAAGGATTCCAATTTTTACGCAAGTCCGGCAGCGGCGGTTGCGGATTATTCACCCCATATGCTTAAGGGTTTGTTGACTTGGCGATGGCAGTATCAAGGCCGGTTTTCAAGGGCTGCCGCCGCATGAACATTTCCCTGAGCCGCTTGGCACCGTCACTGATCTTGCTGATGCTGGGCTGCACGGCGCTGTCGATGCCAGCGCATGCGGGATGGCTGTTCGGCGGTGACGACAAGGATGCCCAAAAACCCGCCGAGGCGCCCAAGGACGCCGCGCCGGTCAAGCCCGCGCCCGCCGCCGACATTGAGGGCAACGTGCGCCAGGCGCACATGCTGCGCCTGGCGGGAAATTATGAAGAGGCCATCCATCACCTGTCGCAGCTGATGCTGGTGGCGTCGGACGATCCGCGCGTGGTGGGCGAATATGGCAAGACGCTGGCCCAGATGGGCCGCGCCCAGGATGCCGCGCAGTTCCTGACCCGCGCCCAGCAGCTGAACGGCAATGACTGGACGATCTATTCCGCGCTTGGCGTGGCCTATGACCAGTTGGGCAACCAGACCGAGGCCCAGGCTGCCTATCAACGCGCACTTTCGCTCCGGCCGGGCGAGCCCAGCGTGCTGAACAATTACGCGTTGTCGCGCCTTCTGGCGCACGATCCCGAAGGCGCGCGCCGGCTGGCGGCCCAGACCCGCGCCGCCGGCGGCGAGGCCGACCCCCAGATCAAGCGCAACCTGGCCATAATCGACGAAATGGCGCCCATGACGGCGGCCGAAAAGCTGGCCGAGAAGGCCAAGGAGACAAACACCGCAGCCGCGCACGCGCCGGCACCGGTTCAGGCTGCATCAGCCCAGGTCGCGCCGCAGCCAAAAACGGCCGATGCTCCGCAGCCCGCACCCGTTTCCACGGCCGCACATACAGCGGCAACCACGCCCGCCAACGCCGCCACCGTCACAGCCAAGCCCGTGCCGGGCGAGATGGCCAAGCCCGAGATTGTAAAGACCGAGGTTGCCAAGACGGCGGCGCCAGTTGCCGCCGCCACGGGCATGCCGCGCCCTCTCTCGCCGCCCGCGCCCCTGGGCGCCACGGGGCCATCCGTCCAGCAGCGCGTGGTGATGCAGAAGGTGCCGTTCGATCCGCTGGCCGGGCCCGTAGCACCCAAGGCGGCGCATGGACAGCCGGTGCACCAAGCCAAATCCGAACCGGTGAAAGCCGCCAATTCGCAGCCTTCCGGGTACGCCAACGCGGAACCTGCCAAGGCCGCCCCGGCGAAGGCAGAACCCGCGAAGAAGGCAGAATCTCCGAAGACGGACAGCAAGGCCGCCGCGGCCAAGCCGCAACCGGCAAAGGCCGACGCCGCCGGGACCGCGAAACCGGATATCGCCAAGCCGGATATCGCCAAGCCCGCCAGGGCCGCCGCCAAAAATACGGTTCCGGCCCTGCGCCTGAGCGCCAACGCCTACTGACAGTCACCCGGGAAATGAAGAGGTGCCCGGTCCCTGCGGCGCCTCTTGCTGGCTTTTGCGCGCCCCGGCGTCCGATGCGGCCCGCAGGATCCACGACGATGCGCCCTTCAGCGAAGGCGCGGCACGCTCACCACGCGAAACTCACATCATGTGTTTGATCTGGATGATGGCCGGCCCCAGAATCACGATGAACAGGCAGGGCAGGAAGAACAGGATCATCGGCACGGTGAGCTTGGCGGGCAGCGAGGCGGCCTTGCGTTCGGCATCCTGCATCCGCATTTCGCGGTTTTCGTTGGCGGTGACGCGCAGGGCCTGGCCCAGCGGAGTACCGTATTTCTCCGCCTGGTTCAGGGCGGTGGCGACGGCTCTGACGCCCTGATGGCCGCAGCGTCTGGCCAGGTTGTCGAAGGCCTGGCGGCGATCGGGCAGATAGGAAAGCTCGGCCGTGGTCAGCGCCAGCTCCTCGGCCAGTTCGGGCGACTGGGCGCCGATCTCGGCGGAGACACGGGTGAAGGCGCTTTCGATCGACATGCCCGATTCCACGCAGATCAGCATCAGGTCGAGCGCGTCGGGAAAGGCACGCATGATCGATTGCTGGCGCTTGGCGATCATGTTGGAGACGAAGAGATCCGGCAGGTAAAAGCCCAGAAGCCCGCCGGTCACCGCCGCCAGAACCTTCTGCAGGCTGGTCCACTGGAAGTGGGTCATCACGAACAGGTAGAACAGTGCCACCGCCAGGACGATAAAGGGCATCACGAAGCGGAAGAACATGAAGGCGATCAGCGGCGCCTGGCCGCGATAGCCGGCGGAGGCCAGCTTTTCCCGTGTATTCTCGCTTTCCAGGAGGTTGGCCAGGCGGAACCTCTCCAGCGTATTCTTCATGAAGCCGACCGGTTCGACGCGCAACATGGCGCGCTTGCCGTTCAGGGCGGCGTGGTGGCGGGCACGCAGTTCCTCGCGCCGGCGCGCCACCGATTTCAGGCGGTCGTCCAGGTTGCTGCGTTCCAGAAGCGGGATGCCCAGCGTCACCACGGTGGCGAAGGCCAGGACGCCCACGAACAGCATGGTGAGGAAGTCGCGGTCGAAGAGAAGCGTCATGAGATGCGTGATCATCCGGCCCCTCTCAATGCTTGAAGTTGATCATCTTGCGCATCACCATGATGCCGACCGACATCCAGATCACGCAGACTGCCAGCATCAGATTGCCCGCCCGCTCGGTGAACAGCAGCGAGATGTATTTGGGCGTGGTGACATAGACGATTGCCATCACGCCCGGCGGCAGCGAGCCGATGATCAGGGCCGATGCCTTGGCTTCCGAGCTCATCGCCTTGATCTTGCCCTGCAGGCGCTTTCTGTCGCGCAGCACGCCGGCCAGGTTGCCGAGTGCTTCCGACAGATTGCCGCCCGACCTGGCCTGGATGGTCATGACGATGGCGAAGAATCCAACTTCGGGCGTGGGCATGGATTCCAGCATGCGCTTGAGACCCTGTTCCAGGGTCACGCCCACCTTCATGCCTTCCACCAGGGTGGCGAATTCGCTGCCGACCGGGTTGGGCGCCTCGCGCGCGACGATGCGCAGCGCCTCGTTGGCGGGAAGGCCCGACCTGACCGAGCGCACGATCACGTCGATGGCATTGGCGAAATGCTCGGTGAACTTCTTGCGCCGCCGGGCCGCCAGAAAGCCGAGCACCCAGCGCGGCAGGCCAAGGCCCATGGCGAACACGGCCATGGCCGCGACCAGCAGGTTCTGCCTGGTGACGATGCACAGCAGGGCGGTGACCGCCCCAATGACGGCGCAGACGATCCAGAAATTGCGCGGTTTGGTCTTGGGAAAGCCGGCCTGCTCCAGGCGCCGTCGCATGGTCGGCTTTTCGCGCTTGGCGGCCCGGTTCTTTTCCACGTCCTTGAGCAGGGCGGCGACGTTCTTGCGCTTCTGGGCGGCGGTTTCGGGAGCAGGCCCGCGGCCGCGGACTTTGCCGGCGGGCCCGGCCAGCGCCTGCACCCGCTTGCGCGGGGCGCTGTCGCCGCCGGCAAAGGCATATGCCACGCCCCCCAGCGCGAGCGTGACCAGTATTGCGGCCATCACCATCATTGGTTGACCTTGTCCAG
>DASTRG010000150.1:0-2622 GCA_035761325.1 Rhizomicrobium sp.
CGTCGTCGAGGTCAGACGTAAGCGTCAGCCCTGCGACACGGGTTGACGGCTTGGCCTGAAGTTCCAGGGCAGCAGCTCGTCGACGCGGTTGATGGGGTGGCCATTGGCAAGCCGATCGAGCACGGCGGCGATGTAGGCTTCTGGATCCAAGCCGTTCAGCTTCGCACTCTCCGCGATGGTGTATATGATCGCAGCCCGCTGCCCACCTGCATCGCTACCGACGAACAGAAAATTCTTGCGGGTGACAGCTATCCCTCTCAGCTGCCGCTCGGCAAAATTGTTGTTGATTGAGAGCCTGCCATCCTCGATGTAGCGCGCCAGCGCATCCCAGCGGTTCAGCGCATACTGCAACGCCTTGCCCAGCGTCGATTTGCCGGACAGCCGGCGTCGCTGCTGCAGCATCCAGGCGTGCAAGGCATCGAGCAGCGGCTTGCTCTGCGCCTGGCGCACCGCGCGGCGCTGCTCGGGCGGCTGGCCGTTGATTGCCGCCTCGATCGCGTAGAGCTCGCCGACCCGCCGCAAGGCCTCCTCGGCGATCGGCGACTTGGTGCTGTCGTAGACCTTGAACAGCTCGCGGCGCGCATGGGCCATGCAGGCGACATGCGTGATCTGCGGCGGCCTGCTGCCCTTTGCCGCGGTCAGCGCGTCGTAGCCGGCATAGGCATCGGCGTGCAGCCAGCCGGCATAGCCGGCCAGGTGTTCCCGCGGCCGCTCACCCTTGCGGTCGGGCGAGTAGTGGTAGATCGCCGCCGGCGGCCCGGTGCCGCCCCAGGGCCTGGGGTCGAAGGCATAGACCCAGAACCGGCCGATGCGCGTCCGGCCACGCCCCGGGGCGAGGACGCGGATGGTGGTGTCGTCGGTCCAGATCACGCCCTGGGCCAGGGCGTAGGTGCCGATCGCCTCGGCCAGGGGCCGCAGCCACCAAGCGCCGTGCCCCACCCAGTCGGCCAGGGTCTGGCGCTCGATCGCCACCCCCTCGCGCGCCAGGATGCCCGAGAGCCGGAACAGCGGCAGGCCGTCGAGGTACTTGGAGACCAGCACATGGGCTACCAGGCCTGGCCCGGGCCGGCCCCGCTCGATGGGCAGGGCCGGGGCGGGCGCCTGCAGCATGGCCTCGCAGGCCCGGCAGGCATAGCGCGGTCGGATATGGCGGATGACTTTCAGCCTGGCCGGTACCTTCTCCAGCACCTCGGTCACGTCCTCGCCGATCCGCGTCAGGTGATACCGTTTCCGGGTGATTGGCTCGCTATGGAAGCGGCCGTCCCTGGCAGGGGCGAGCGGTGGTAATCTGCGCGACCATGGTCTGGGAGCGCAGCCATGGCACGGATCCTCGAGCATCTTCCTGTTACGGAGTTGGAGGCGCGCTATCGGGCGGCCCGCGATGTGACCGAGGCGCGGCATTTCCAGGCGATCTGGCTGCTGGCGCAGGGGCGGACCTTCCTCGAGGTCGCCGAGGTGCTGGCCTTCGCGCCGCGCTGGGTGGAGGAGCTGGCCGCCCGCTACAACGCCCTTGGCCCCACGGCGCTGGGCGACCAGCGGCGGCGGAATGGCCGGGCGGCGAGCCTGCTGCGGGCAGACGTGCTGGCCGCCCTGGCCGAGCGGCTGAACGAGCCGCCCGATGACGGGGGGCTGTGGAGCGGGGCCAAGGTGGCGGCCTGGATGGCGCGGCACCTCGGCCTGGCGCAGGTGCATCCGCAGCGCGGCTGGGAGGCGCTGCGGCGGCTCGACTGGTCGCTGCAGGCGCCACGGCCACGGCATGCGCGGGCAGCGACACCGGAGCAGCAAGCGGAGTTTAAGGGGGGCTGGAAGCCGCTGTCGCCGAGGCCAAGGCGGCGCATCCCGACCGCCCGGTCGAGGTCTGGGCGGAGGACGAGCACCGCCTCGGCCTGACGCCGATCCGGCGCCGGGTTTGGGCGCCCATCGGCCAGCGGCCGATCGCCCTCGGCCACCACCGCTATCAGTGGCTCCACGTCGTCGCCTTCGTGCAGCCGACCAGCGGCGAGGCGGTCTGGTATCTCTGCAGCGGCCTCTCGAAGCCCTTCTTCGCCGCCCTGCTTGCCAGCTTCGCGCGCGAGACCGGCGCCGGGCACGAGCGCAGCATCGTCCTCGTGCTCGACAATGCGGGCTGGCATGGGCCCGAGGGCCTGGACATCCCCGACGGGATCCGCCTCGTCTTCCTGCCGCCCTATTCGCCCGAACTTCAGCCCGCCGAGCATCTCTGGCCGCTGGTGGACGAGCCCATCGTCAATCGGCATGTCGCCTCGCTCAACGAACTCAGCACCACCCTCGCCGCGCGCTGTCAGCAACTCAATGCCGACACTCTCAAGCCCCACACCAACTTCCATTGGTGGCCCAGGCCCGTTCAGCCGAGCTGATCACCCGGAAACGGTATGACGCCGCGCGGCAGGCGCCGGAATTTCCGCCTTCCGCCTCCGGGCGGCGGCGCCAGGCCGGCGCGCCCGCCGCTCATTGCGGCTCGATATGCGCCTCCGCCGCCACCTGCCGCCAGCGGGCGGTCTCGTCCCGGATCAGCCTGGCGAAGTCCGCCGAGCTGCGGCCGCCCGGCTCGGCCACCTGGGCGCGCAGGAATTCCTTCATGTCCGGCGCCGCCATGGCGCGCAC
>DASTRG010000151.1:0-10471 GCA_035761325.1 Rhizomicrobium sp.
CCGGCGCTGGCGGGCCATTCGCCCAGCTACATCATGCGCCAGCTGACCGATTTCAAGCGCGGGACCCGCCGCGGCGCGGGCGCCGACATGATGCGCCCCGAAGTCGCCAACCTGAACGACGACATGCGCCTGGACATCTCCGCCTATATCGCCTCGCTCAATCCTTGAGAGGAAGGCGCGGGATGCCAGGCAGGGACCAATACGGAGCGTGCATCGTCCGATAGCGCAATTGTCTTGGCCAGAACAGGCGCAAGGCTTCTATCCTGAAGCCCAGTCGGCCGCCTGAAGGAGCCGCAAATGGAGGGAAGGTCATGAAACGCCGTACATTTCTGCTGGGCACCGGGGCCACGCTTGCGGCCGGGATGATGCCGCTGAAGGCGGCGGAGACCTTCACCATCACCCAGCCGATGGACCCGCCGGAATGGGCGTTGCTGGAGCGCGAATTGCTGCATGCCCACACCGCCGCCTGCGTCGCCTTCTTCAAGCGTTATTTCAACCAGGCGACCGGCTGGCTGGAGACGACCGAGCGTTGGGGCGGCGACGACGGCCCCGACGACGCCATCGAGAATGTCAATGACTGGCCGCACCTTTATGCCCTGGGCGGGGACGAGGTGATCCGGCAAATGTACACCAAGGCCTATGAGGGCCATGTGGCACAGTACACTGCCGCCAAGACCACCGATGTGCCCTTCGCCAGGCAGGGCATGTATTTCAAGGAATTTCCGGTGCAGATGGACTGGCAGCACAATGGCGAGGGGCTGACCGTGTTCAACCTGATGCCGCTGGGTGCCCCTTATGACCAGCGCTATCGCGAGCGCGTCAAGCGCTTCGCCGGATTCTACATGGGCGAGGATCCCGGCGCGCCCAACTACGATCCCAAGCTGAAACTGATCAAAAGCCTGATGAACGGCAGCCGCGGGCCGATGCTGCGCGAAGCCACCGCGCTGGACTGGACCGGCGATCCGATCGACGTGCAGAACCGCTTTCCCAGCCTGGGCCATGGCGAGGGCAACTATGAGGGCATGCTGGCCCACTTCAAGGACTATAACGACGTGGTGGGCGACCACCCGCTCAACCTTGCCGCCACGCAGCTGGCCACCAACGCCTACATGCTGACGCATGAGGCCAAATACAAAAACTGGGTGCTCGGCTATTGCGACGCCTGGGCGCAGCGCGCCAAGGACAATGGCGGCATTATTCCCTCCAAAGTGGGACTGGACGGCAAGATCGGCGGGCCCGAGAACAAATGGTATGCCGGCGTCTACGGCTGGGGCTTTTCGCCCATCGTGCCGATGACCGGCAAGCGGGAAGACCGCAACCGCGTGCCATGGTGCGTGGGGGGATTCTACAATGCCTACCTGCTGTCGCGCGGCGACGACAAGTATCTGGATGTGTGGCGCAAGACCGCCGACAAAATCGACGCCGCCGCCAAGATGGTCGACGGCAAGATGTCGACACCCACGATGTATGGCGACCAGGGCTTCTACAGCTTCAAGCCGGGCAAGTATAACAAGAACTTCCTGGAGATTTACGCCCTGTCCATGAAACCGTCGGACCGCGCCCGCTGCGAGGAGACGGACTGGTATCACTTCCTGGAAGGAAAGAATCCGGATTATCCGGTGAAGGCGTTGCGCGCCGCCATGGCCAGGATGCGCAAGCACATGGAAGAAGTCGACAACGACAACACCTCGCCCGACATGCGCCTGGCCGACAGCGCGCTGGAATACAATCCCGCCTCCATCATGGCGCTGACCCAACTGATCGAGGGCGGCCTCTACCTGCAGCACGGCAGCTGGGCGCGCTCCTCGATGAGCCAGGGCGGCACGCTTCTGTTCGCCCGCCTGCGCTATTTCGATCCCGATCGCCGCCGCGCCGGCCTGCCGCCGGACGTGGCGGTGCTGGTGGACAGCTGGGCCGATGACGGCCTGACCGCCACCATCGTCAATATCAGCCCCAGCCAGCCGCGCAGCGTGATCGTGCAGGGCGGCGCCTATGCGGAACACCAGATCGTCTCGGTCTCGGACGGCAAGACCACGACAGAGGTGGACGCGCCGCACTTCCCGCTGAGGCTGGAGCCGGGCTCGGGCGCGCGGCTGAACATCAGGATGAAGCGCTTCGCCAACGATCCGACCCTGGCCTTCCCCTGGGACGGCACCGTCGCGGACCTGGGCGCGGCGCCCGTGAATGCTGCGACAGCGGATTAAGCGCGGATTAAGCGGGGCGCGCGCGTTCTACGGAACACCGAAATGGGCGGCGAGGTAGGCTTTGATCCGGCCCGCCGCCCCATCGTCCATCGCAGCGCCGCGCGCGCGCATCTCGTCCACCGTGGCCGACCAGCCCTGCGCGGTGTGCGGCGCGGCGGTCACCGTGCCGATGGAATGACAGACCGTGCAGACCTGGGCGACATCGTCCCGGCCAGGGCCTTGCGGCAGATCCTCGACGCGCGCCACCACGGTTGAAGCCGGGGCAGCGGACACCCCGGCGGCGGGCTTGGCCATCGGCGCGGGATGAATGTCGGGCGGCGCCTCCCCGGGGCGCGGCAGGGCAAAGGCGATCAGCGCGATGTCGGTGTCGGGACGGCCGCTGGCCGCGATCAGCACATACTGGCGCCCGCTTTTGCCGACAAAGGTCATGGGCGAAGCATCGGCTCCGGCCGGCAGGCGGCCGCGCCACAATTCCAGCCCGGTCGCCGAATCCAGCGCGCGCAGTACCGGCTCGTCCTGACGGCCCTGGCTGTAACCCATCGAGGTGGCGCCGACGAACACCAGCCCGCCCGCGGTGGCCAGCGAGCCGCCCAGGCTGATCAGTCCGGTATGGGCGCCCGCCGCGCCATAGACCTCGGCCGCGCCCAAAGGCGTGCGCCACAGCACATCGCCGCTGTTGCCGTTCACCGCCACCATCTCGCCCCAGGGCGGCTGGATGCAGGGCAACCCGTTGGGATCGAGCCATTTGGTGAACGCCTGGGCGGTGACGATGCCGCTGGTCGAAGGGCCCTGCTGCTTGCCGTCGTCCAGTACCAGGCGGTTGTAGCCGACCTGATTGGTGACGTTCACGAAGATGCTGGCGCTGGCCGGATCGACGGAAACCCCGCCCCACACCCCGCCCAGCCCGCCGATATTGGATGGGGTGAACAGGTTGGGATGGGTCAGCGCGGGCGGCGTGAACACCGGCGTATCCACAAAGCCCATGCGGTTCCAGCTGTCGGTGCAGGCGCGATTCGCCTCGGCAGTGATGGTGGTGATGTCGGCGCGGAAGACTCCCTGCTTGGCCAGTGGCGGCGGCTTGACGGGAAATGGCTGGGTCGGCGCGGTGTGTTCGCCCGGCACCGTGCTTTGCGGCACCGGACGCTCTTGCACGCCGAACACCGGCTTGCCGGTGCGCCGGTCCAGAATGAACATCAGCCCCTGCTTGGTGACCTCGACCAGGGCGGGAACGGGCTTGCCCTTCACCGTCAGATCGATCAGCGCGGGTGGCGCCGACACGTCATAGTCCCACAGGTCGTGGTGCACCATCTGGAAATGCCAGCGGTATTTTCCGGTGGCGGCATCCAGCGCCAGCACCGAATCCGAATAAAGATTGTCGCCGGGCCGATCGATGCCGACATAATTGTCGGCGGGCTGAGCCACCGGGATGAAGACCTGGCCGGTCTCGGCATCGACCGACATCAGGCCCCATGTGCCCGGACCGGAGCGGTCCTTCCAGCCTTGCGTGCCCCAGCTTCCGGCATTGGCCTCGCCCGGACGCGGCACAATATGAAAGCGCCACACCAGCTTTCCGGTCACCGCATCATAGGCGCGCGGATCGCCGGCCGGGCCATGCGAGCCGAACTCCTGGGTCGCCGGTCCGGCAATCAAAAGATTCTTGTATATGGCCGGCGGCGAGGACAGCCGATAAGGCACACCGGGCGCGGCAAAGCCCTCGCGGATGTCGATATAGCCTTTCGGGCCGCCAAAGCCCGCTACCGGTTTGCCCGTGGCCGGGTCCAGCGCATAGATGCGCTCGTTGATCGCCGCGATCAGGCGCGCGCCATGGCTGCCATCGCCCGGCCACCAGGCCGGAGCGCGCATCTTGCCCTTCACGCCGCTGGAAAATTGCCAGAGCAGGCGCCCGCTCTCGGCGTCGAGCGCGAAGACGTTGCCTTGCAGGTCCTGGCCGTAAAGAACCCCATCCACCACGATGGGCGTCAACTGCCAGGCGCCGCGCTGGTGAAGAACATACTGCCACACCGGCACCAGGTTTTTGACATTGGCGCGGGTGATCTGGGCGGCGGGCGAATAGCGGTCGGCGCGCGGGCCGCCCGCCAGGCCATGCCATTGGGCCCCGCTATCGGCCAGGGCGGGCGCGGCGGCCAGAAGGACAGACAGCGTGAACAGGGCAGCCCGCGTCATGCGCTGCCGGCCTCTGCCTGGAGCAGCCCGCGGATATAGCCGAAGTCGAAAGCGAAATTCTCCATGCGGCCGCGCGGATCGTTCCGGATGCTGGCGACATGATCGGGCATCAGCAGCCTGTCATAGCCCACCTCGCGATAGACCTTCAGCGCCTTGTCGAAATCCACATCGCCCTCGTCGGGAAACGTCTCGACGAAATCGTCGCGATGGCCGCGGATGTTGCGGAAATGGACGTTGAAGATCTTTCCCCGGCTACCGAACCAGCGGATCACGTCAAAGATCTCGGTGCCCGGATTCTGCAGCATCTCCGACATGGTGCCCTGGCAGAAATTCAGGCCGTGATAAGGGCTCTCGTGAATTTGCACGAAGCGCTTGACGCCATCGACCGTGCCCAGAACCCGCTGGATGCCGCGATAGCCTTCCGGCGGCACGCCCGGGTCGTGGGGATGCAGGGCGATGCGGACCTTGTATTCATTGGCCACCGGCACCACCCGCTCCAGGAAATAGGTGATGCGTTCCCAGAACAGATCGGCGGGCACCACGCCCGCTCTGGTCAGCGGCAAGTTCCTGGGCGCGTCCGCCAGCCGCCAGCCGGATTCGAGTGCGTCGCCCCGCCCCGGATAGGTGTAGCTGGTGCGCATCGCACCCAGATAGTTCAGCGCATATTTGATGCAGGGCACGCCCGCCGCGGCGCAGTTGCGGATGTAATTCTGGAAGGACTCGATGTCGCGGTCGCGCTGCTCCCCGGCGCCCAGATTGATCGCCGGATGCGCCTGCTGGTCGATATTCTGGGTGGGAAGCGCGCATTCGGCGATTTCCATGGTCATGTGATGCTTTTCCGCCAACTCACGCATCTGCTTCAATTCGTCCGCCGTGGGATAGATGCGCGCCGGATCGGCGATCACCGGCGCGGTGCCAAGCCCCTCGACGCCGAAGCGTTGCAGGTACAGGGCCATCTTTTCGTCCAGGATGCCCATGACTTCGTGGCCCAGTTTCGCCTTGAGCGGTGGCAGCGGCTTTGCCTGCGCCTGGGCCGGCGTCACGGCAACGGCACCGGCGGCGACGGCACCGGCGGCGCCGGCGCCCAGCGCGGCAGCGGTGACGAAGTGGCGGCGATCAAATCCGGTCATGGCGATCTCCTGGCTCCTACTGCTTCTTCGGCTGCGGCAGCGGCAGGTATGCGGCCTTGGCCTCCTGGAACGAGCTCAGCCACAGCGTCCTGCCGATGACCAGGCCGGTGGCGATGCCGCCAAACGCAGGATTTGGCTCGCCATAGGCCAGAATTTTCCAGGTCATCGCCCTGGGATCGAGCTGCGACACCACCCAGCCGCGGTGGCAGTTCAGGTCCAGATGCGCGGCCAGGATCTGTGCCCGTGTGCCGCCGCAGGCAGGCTCGTCATACATCATGCCCGCCGCGATCAGGCGGTTGCTGCTCCAATGGATATTGTCGAGGTTGTACCAGGGCGTGCGGATCTGGCGAGCGGGCTTGCGCGTGTCCGCCAGCCTGTAGATCACAACCGTCTGGGTGCCGGAGACGGCGATGTAGAGCTCCTTCTCATCCGGCGACAGCTCGATGCCGTTATTGCCGGCCAGCTCCGTGCCGGCCAGCAGCTTCAGGCCCCCGCCGCCCGGCTTCCAGGCATAGACGCCGCCGGTAATCCGGCCATTGATGAAATCGGCATTCGTGGTGCGCCCGCGCATCTGCACATTGGCCAGGACGGTGCCGTCCTTCAGCGCCGTCACTCCATTGGTGCGAAAGTCCTTCGGCAACGGCACACAGCCGATCCAGACGATCCTGGGCCTTGGCCCGCGCGCATCCAGCGTAAAGACCTGGATGCTTTCATAGGGAAGGTGCGTGACCGCATAGAGCCGATAGGTCCCCGCCGCCCACGGCCGCAACGCCAGGCCATGCGTGTTGAACTGGCCAATGTCGGGCGCGCCGGCACATTCCGGAAAGGTCTTGCGGTCGAAGCGGATCTGGTCCATCGCGCCGGTGTAGAGCCGCTGCGCCCGTTTGGCGTCCGCATCGATCAGGCTGATGGAGCCGCCCCTTTCCATTCCGCTGGCGACGATCCATTTGCCGCTGCCAACCTGGATCAGGTCTTCCGGCTGGCTCAGGCCGCAGACGAAGTTCAGCCCCTTGGACGGACCGCAGGCCTGGGATGTCCGGGCGGGCGCCGCACCCGCAGCCAGCGCCAGGAAGCCGGCGGCCAACGCCGCGCGTACAATCACCATCGGGCCCTCCCCCCTCTTCTTGTTTTGACGAAGCCTAACGCAGGATCACGTGATGCGCCACGCCGCCGCTTCTGGCAAAGCATCTTCGCAACTGCCAAAATAACCGTTTGGCGCAACCCCCGAGTCGGCCTTAGCGTTGCATTGGGTGCTTCAGTTCGAGGTGCACATTGGTCAGCAGGGATTTTTCGTTACGCCTTGGCGGCTATGGCCTGACAACCGCGCAGATCCACTATCATCTGCCGGACCATCCCAGGCTGCTGCAGGAGTTCATCTGGCAGGATTACGATCTCGCGCCCGCCTTCCCGGCGCTGAAGGCTTTCCTGGATTTCTGGCAGCGCGAATTGGAAGGAGCGCTGCATTCGGTGCGGGTGGCGCACAGCGAGTTGCTCAGCCCTTCGGAATGGAAGGCCGTGAACGGCGTCTTCCGCCTGAACTGAATTGGCGCTGGATCGGCACCGCGTCCTGCAATAGCCTTGTCGTTCCAGGTCAAGAACAAGGCGCCCATGCCCTCAGACAAGGCGGCCCCGCACAAGGCTGCAAACGACTTCGAGCCGGATGCGATCGTGGTGGGCTCCGGTGCGGCGGGCGGCATGGCGGCCTGGGTGCTGGCCAGGGCCGGCATCAAGGTGCTGGTGCTGGAAGCGGGCCGCGACTACGACCCGGTCAAGGAAAACGCCATGCTGAAGTGGAACTACCAGGCGCCGCTGCGCGCCGGTTCCACGCCGGACAAGCATTTCGGATTCTATGACGCCACCGCCGATGGCGGCTGGGAGATCGCGGGCGAGCCTTACACCAACGCGCCGGGCTCGGTGTTCAAATGGTGGCGTTCGCGCATGCTGGGCGGCCGCACCAATCACTGGGGGCGCCATGTGCCGCGCTTCGGACCCTACGACTTCAAATCGCACAGCCGCGACGGGCTGGGGATGGACTGGCCGATTTCCTATGACGACATGGCGCCCTGGTACGACCGCACGGAGAAAATCGTGGGTGTATCAGGTGCCAACAGCGGCCTTGAGAACCATCCCGACTCCTCGCCCGGCGTTCTGCAACCGCCCACGCCGCCGCGCATCAACGAGCTTGCCATCAAGGCCGGCGCCAACGCGCTGGGCATTCCCTGCGTGCCGTCGCGCTATGCGGTGCTGACGCGCGACATTCCCGACGACGACGTGCCGCGCCAGGCCTGCTTCTATGCCTCTCCATGCGGCCGCGGCTGCGCCATCGGCGCGGCGTTCCAGAGCACCACCTCGTTCCTGCCCTTGGCGCTGGCGACGGGCAAGACGCGCATCCTCACCGACGCGATGGTGAGCCGCGTCGTCATGGGCGCCGACGGCAAGGCGGCTGGCGTGGAATATTTCGACCGGCATACCGGCGCCGCCCACGCCATCAAGGCGCGCGCGGTGGTGCTGGCGGCCAGCGCCTGCGAGACGGCGCGGCTGCTGCTGAATTCGAAAGACGGCGGGCTGGCCAATTCCAGCGGCCAGGTGGGCAGGAACCTGGTCGACACCACCGGCACCAATGTCAGCGGCCATATCCCCGCACTGGAAAACCGGCCCCGCTACAATGAGGACGGCAAGGATGTCGCCCATCTCTACATTCCCTGGTGGCTCTACAAGGAACAGGCGGCGGGCAAGCTGGATTTCCCGCGCGGCTATCACTATGAGATCGGCGGCCGTTTCCACGCGCCGGGCGCGGGCAGCCCCGCGGTGGGGCTGGAGGACGGCTATGGCGCGCGCCTCAAGGAAGATGCGCGGCGCTATTACGGCGCGCAGATCTCGCTGACCGTGCGCGGCGAGATGATCCCCAACGCCGACAGCTATTGCGAGCTGGACCCCCGGGTAAAGGACCGCTTCGGCCTGCCGGTGCTGCGCTTTCACTGGAAATTCTCGGACCACGAATACCGCCAGATCGCCCACGGCATCGCCACCGCCCGGGCCATCATCGAAAAGCTGGGCGGCACGGTGCTGACGCCGCAGCTCCCGCCTGAGGAGGCCATCGCGGTGGGCGGCTGGATCATCCATGAGGTCGGCACCACGCGCATGGGCACCAGCGCGGACAATTCCGTGACCGATCAATATGGCCGGACCTGGGACGTGGACAATCTGGTGATCGCCGACGGCGGCGTCTTCACCTCCAATGCCCACAAAAATCCCACCCTCACCATCATGGCGCTGGCCTGGCGCAGCCTGGATCATCTGGCGGCGCGCATGCGCAAGGGTGAGGTATGAGCGGCAAGATCGACAGACGCACGACCCTGGCCTGGGTCACGGCGGCCGCCGCCGGCCCGTGGATGCAGGACGCGATGGCGCAGAACGCGATGGCGCCCGATGCCGCGCAGCCCGGCACCTGGCCCAACATGGAACTGCCGCCCATCACCGCCAGGGGCTATGGCTCCGATCCCAACCTGGTCGACCCCACGGTGCCCTGGCCGCTGACGCTTTCACCGGCCCAGCGGGCGATGCTCAAGACCATCGCCGGCATGATGCTCCCGGCTGACGGCCATTCGCCTTCCGCCGCGAGCCTGGCCATCGATGCGTTCATCGACGAATGGGTAAGCGCGCCCTATCCCCAGCAGCAGGCCGACCGCGCCCTGATCCTGCCGGGGCTCGCCTGGCTGGACGCGGAATGCAAGGCGCGCTTCGGCCACGACTTCGCGGCCGCCGGCGAAGAGGAGCGCCGCGCGGTCTTCGACGATATCGCCTGGCGCGGCAGGGAGAAGCAGGGATACCAGACTCCCGCGCGCTTCTTCGCCCGCCTGCGCGGGCTGATGATGGCGGGCTTCTACTCCCTGCCCGAGGGCATGAAGGACATCGGGTATATTGGAAATGCGCCCAGCACCGAATGGCCCGGCCCGCCGCAGCAGGCGCTGGCGCACCTGGACGCGGGGCTGTTAAAGCTGGGCCTCAGGCCGGTGCGCTAGCGCAAGGGCGCCCGCTTATTTCGGCGGCGCCAGCCGTCGCACCCAGATATTGCGGAAGGACACTCGGCTCTCCGGGTTGCCGTGATCCTGGATCGCCAGCGGCAGCTCGGCCGGGTGCGGCGTGTAATGGCCGACCGCGCCGTGCACCGTGGCGCCGATCAGGGGAAAATTGTCCTGCACCAGAACGCCGTTCAGCAGCGCCGTCATCCGCGCAGGGCTTGCCAGCTTGCCGCCATCGAAATGCGGCGCGTGGAAGATGATGTCATAGCACTGCCAGGCGCCGGGCGGGCGCGCCGCGTTCGCCAGGGGCGGGTTCTGGCTGTAGATCGCGCCCAGCGTGCCGTCGGGATAGGTTTCCACGCCGAAGGAATCCAGGATCTGGATTTCATAAAGACCCATCGGAAACACGCCGCTGTTGCCGCGCCGCTGCGGATTGACCGGCGGGTCGGGCTGGGCGGGTTCGCGGAATTCGAGATGAATCTGGACATCGCCATAGGCCGCCCGCGTCTTGAGGAAATTGTAGACGCGCCCGCCCGCGGTCAGCACGCCGTCCTTCACCGTCCACTCATTGATGTGGTCGCCTGTCCATCTGGAGATGTCATGGCCGTCGAACAGCATGTCGGCGTCGGCCGGCGGCGGCCCAGCGCATTCGGTGCCGGTATGGACGACCGGCGGCTGGGGGCGGCGGATATCGTCGGCGCGCCATGGGGAATTGGGCATTTTCGGGCCCGCCAGGGTCAGCTTGGCCAGCGCGGGATCGGACAGCCAGGCCTGCCAGGATGGATGGGCAGCGATAATCGCGGCCAGTTCCTTGGGATCGACCTGGCCTTCGGTATTGTCCTGTGCCGCTGCCAGGCCGGCGGTGCAGGCCAGCGCCGCCGCCGCTGCCATCCATGATCGCATGCCCGTTCCCCGTCTCTGCGCCAGGCGA
>DASTRG010000152.1:0-13669 GCA_035761325.1 Rhizomicrobium sp.
CGTCAGATGTCCCGGGCTCTTTCACGCAGCAGGAATTTCTGGATCTTGCCGGTCGATGTCTTGGGCAATTCCGTAAACACCACGGTTTTCGGAATCTTGAATTTGGCCAGCCGCGCGCGGGCGAATGCGATGATTTCCTTCCCTGTCGCGCTGCGGCCCGGGCGAAGCTCGACAAAAGCACAGGGATGCTCGCCCCATTGCGGATCGGGGCGCGCAACAACCGCCACGAGCAGCACAGCGGGGTGTCCGGCGATGGCTTCCTCCACCTCGATGGAGGAAATGTTCTCGCCGCCGCTGATGATGATGTCCTTGCTGCGGTCCTTCAGCTGGATATAGCCGTCCGGGTGCATCACGCCCAGATCGCCGGAATGAAACCAGCCGCCCCTGAACGCCTCGCGCGTAGCCCTTGGATTCTTCAGGTAACCGCGCATGACGATATTGCCGCGGAACATCACCTCGCCGACGGTCCTGCCGTCGGCGGGCACCGCCGTCATGGTGGCCGGCTCCATCACGCACAGCTCCTCCAGGGTGACATAGCGCACGCCCTGACGCGCCTTCTTCGCCGCGCGGCCGACGCTTTCCAGGCTGTCCCAGTCGGGGTGCCATTCATTGACGACCGCGGGACCATAGACCTCGGTCAGGCCATAGACATGCACGACATCGAAGCCGGCAGCCGCCATGGCGGCGAGCACCGGCTGCGGCGGCGGGGCGGCGGCAACCATGAACGTGACCTTGTGGGAAAAACCGCGGCGTTCGTGCCCGGCGGCATTGATCAGTGTCGACATCACGATGGGCGCACCGCACAGATGGGTGACGCCATGTCCGGCAATGGCCTCGAAGACCGCGCCGGCCCGCACCCAGCGCAGGCACACATGGGTGCCCGCCACGACCGAAAGCGACCAGGGCATGCACCAGCCATTGCAGTGGAACATCGGCAACGTCCACAACAGCACGGGATGGTTGACCATCGTGCCGGCCAGGACATTGCCATAGCCCATCAGCGCGGCGCCGCGATGATGGTAGATCACGCCCTTGGGATTGCCCGTGGTGCCCGATGTATAGTTCAGGGCGATGGCATCCCACTCGTCGTCCGGCATCTTCCAGGCGAAGTGGGCATCGCCCCCCGCCAGGAAGTCCTCATAGTCGATGGCGCCCAGCCGCGCGCCGCTTTGCGGAAACTCCGGGTCGTCGTAATCGATCACCAGCGGTTTCTTCTTGAGCATCGCGAGCGCGTCCGCCACCGTCGCGGAAAATTCCCGGTCGGTGATCAGCAATTTCGCCTCGCCATGCTTCAGCATGAAGGCGATCGCCGCCGCATCCAGCCTGGTGTTGAGGGCATTCAGCACCGCACCCGCCATGGGTACCCCATAATGGGCTTCCAGCATGGGCGGGGTGTTGGACAGCATCACGGCCACGGTATCGCCCTTGCGGATACCGCGCGCTGTCAGGGCCGAAGCCAGGCGGCGGCTGCGGGCATAGAACTGGGCATAGGTAAAGCGCGTCCTGCCATGAATGATGGCCACATGGTCGGGAAACACCCTGGCGCTGCGTTCCAGGAATAGCAGGGGTGTCAGCGGCTGATAATTGGCCGCGTTGCGATCAAGACTTTCACGGCGACCGGTTCCGGGTGAAGCTGTTTTTTGGCGCCGATCGGGGGATTTTGTGCCGGGCCTGGCCTTCCTCGCCGGGCGCGCATTAGCCAATTTTTGTCCCAGGGATTTTGATTTTCCCGCCATCGCGCTAACGCTAAAGAAAGCCACAATTGGCGGCAAGGTTCGACGGACGCCGCCGCAACGCCGGAAAGCCCGGCAGGAGAGCCGATGTCCGCCCTGGATGAGTCCGAAAAGCCGCGCGGCATCCGCGTCGTATATGGCTGGATGATGCGTAACGCCGCCGGGCCTCGCGCCCGCGCCGCGCTGGCCGTCCTGACCTTCGCGGAGGCCAGCGTTTTTCCCATTCCCACCGACATCATGCTGATCCCCATGGTGCTGGCGGACCGGCGCAACGCCTGGTTCCTGGCGGGCTGGTGCACGTTCTGGTCGGTGCTGGGCGGGGCGGCAGGTTATGGCATCGGCGCCTTCCTCTACCAGTCGCTGGGACAGTGGCTCATCCATGTCTATCACCTGGGCGGCGATATGCAGGCATTCCAGTCCTGGTATGCCAGCTATGGCGCGGTGGTGATCCTGGTCAAGGGCTTCACGCCCATCCCCTACAAGCTGGTGACCATCGCCTCCGGCTTTGCCCATTACAGCTTCTGGCTGTTCATGCTGATGTCGCTGATTACCCGCGGCGGGCGCTTCTTTTTGCTGGCGGGGCTGCTCTACTGGAAAGGCGACGCGGCGCGCGGCTTCATCGAGAAGCGGCTGGAGGTTTCGCTGCTTGTCTTCCTGCTGGCCGTGGTCGGCGGCGTGGTCGCGGTCAAATATCTCTTCTGACCGCGTGGAGCGGGGCGGTCAATCCTGCTCCAGTTCCGCCGACAGGCCCTCATCGTCCGGCGCCGGCACGCCCTGTGACGGCTCCTCGGGCCGGGGGGCCTGTTCGCGCAGCCCGGCGGTCTCGGCGATGGGCTTGAGCGAGGCGCCCTTCCGTGCGGCACGCTTGCTGGCGCGCTCCACCCGCGCCCCGGCGCGCGTCACCGCCAGATCCAGCTCCAGTTGCGAGGTCAGGCCCAGCGTCACCGGGTCCACGGCCTTGATGTTCGCCGCGTTCCAGTGCGAGCGCTCGCGGATCTTGGCGATGGTGGCCTTGGTGGTACCGATCAGCTTGATGATCTCGCTGTCGGTGAATTCGGGATGGTTCTTGATCAGCCAGTAAACCGCGTCGGGCTTGTCCTGGCGCTTGGACACCGGTGTATAGCGCGGCGCCCGCTTCAGGCGCACGCTGGGCATCTTGTGCTTGGGCGGCGCCATCTTCAGGCGCTTGTTGGGATCCTTCTCGGCCTCCGCGATCTGTTCGCGGGTCAACTGGCCGGTCGCCACCGGGTCCTGGCCCTTGATGCCCTTGGCGACATCCTCGTCGGCGATGCCTTTCACCTCCAGCGGATGCAGGCCGCAGAAGTCGGCGATCTGCTCGAAGCTCAATGCGGTATTGTCCACCAGCCACACGGCGGTGGCCTTGGGCATCAGCGGCTTGGTGTCGGCGGCCATGGTCTTCTCCACGATACTTTTATTCTGCGGGTGGAGGCCCTTTCACCGGCCCCACCCCTCGCAAGGCTAATCCTTTCGAGGAATGGGGCTGTTGTAACCGGGGCCGCGCCGGAGCGCAAAGACATTCTGGTTCACAATCCGCGGGTGGGTGCAAGTCCCTATAATACCAACAGAATTTTACCGATATGGCCGCCCTTGGCCATTGCGGCATGGGCGGCGTTGGCCTCGGCAAAGCCAAAGCGGGCGTCGATCACCGGCCGGATACGCCCTGTTTCCAGAAGCGGCCAGACAATCTCGGCCAGGGCGTTGCGGATAAGGCGTTTCTGTTCGGGGCAGCGGCCGCGCAGGGTGGTGGCGGCCAGGGTCAGCTTCTTGGTCAGGACCGGGGTGAAATCCACCGCCACCTTCGCGCCGTCCTGATAGGCGATGTTGACGATGCGGCCCCATTGCGCGCACGCGGCAATGTTGCGCTGGACATAGCTGCCCCCCACCATGTCCAGGATCACGTCGATACCTTTGCCGCCCGTCGCGTCCTTCACCGCGGCGACGAAGTCCTGGCTGCGGTAGTTGATCGCCCGCGCCGCGCCCAGCTTTTCGCAGGCCGCGCATTTTTCGTCCGAGCCCGCCGTGGCGAACACCTTGTGGCCCAGGGCGCTGAACATCTGGATGGCGATGGAGCCGATGCCGCTGGTGCCGCCATGGACCAGCAGGGTTTCGCCGTCCGCCAGCCGCCCCGTGTCGATCACATTGGTCCATGCGGTGAAGCAGGCTTCGGGCAGGCCCGCGGCGTCCACGACATCGATGCCTTTGGGCACCGCCAGCACCGACCCGGCATCGGCGATGGCGACTTCGCTGTAGCCGCCGCCCGCAAGAAGCGCGCAGACGGTTTCGCCGATGGCCAGGTGTTCCACGCCCTCGCCCAGGGCCATGATCGTGCCCGACACTTCCAGCCCCGGAATGTCCGGGGCGCCCGGCGGCGGCGGATAGGCGCCGCGCCCCTGCAACAGGTCGGCGCGGTTGAGGCCCGCCGCCGCGACCCTGATCGCCACCTGGCCCGGGCCGGGACGCGGGCTGGCTTCTTCCCGCATCACCAGCCGGTAGTCCGGGCCGGGATTTTCGAAGCGCAGGACCTTGATGGCGGGCATGGCTTGTCTGCTTTTGTCGGCGGGCACACACTAGACCCGAAAGCCGTTGGGGACCAAAGCCATGGATGCGGACGATCTGGAACCGCGCAGGAAGCCGCCCAGCATCGTGCTGGGCGAGGATATCTCCCACCTTTCCGCACATGAGCTGGAATCGCGCATCGCCCGTCTGGAAGAAGAAGTCCTGCGTTGCCGCGAAGCCATCAAAGCGCGCGCCGCAACGCGCTCGGTGGCGGAGAACTTCTTCAAACGGTAAGGCGTCAACGTTAATTCACAGGATAATGATGCCGGGATCGCGCTTTTCGCGAATTTGCACAGGCACGTGTTTGCATTAACCGCGAATGGTGCTTGGCCCGGCGCCGTCTGTCTTGGTAGCGTCCCCTCCGCCGGGTGAGGCGGGATGCGGGAATACAATATGGACAATCAGGCTTTCGCCGACTCGGCGATGTTCGAGCGCACCTTCGATGAAGGCATGGCGCTGGTTGAGGAGACGGCGCGCTATCTGGATGGCGTGGGGCGCGAGGAAGCCCGCTTCCTGCCGCGCAAGGCCGCGATGCTGTATGCGGGCGAAAGCATGCGCGTCACCACCCGCCTGATGCAGGCGGCGAGCTGGCTTCTGGTGCAGCGCGCGGTACGCGACGGCGACATGGAAGCCGATGTCGCCCGTCACGAACGCTATCGGCTGGGCTCCAGGGAAGTCTGTCTGGGGGTCTGTTCCGACGACGTCAGCATCCTGCCGGCGCAGCTTTGCGATCTCCTGCTGCGCAGCGAAAATCTCTACCGCCGCATTGCCCGGCTGGACGGGGCGCTCTTCGGCGAGGCGCCGTCGGCCGCGCCCGCCGTTCATGTCCAGCAGGACGCCCTGGCCCAGGCTTTCGGCGCGCCTTCCTGAGCGGACAAATAAAAACGCCGCCTCGGACCGGCGGCGTTTTTCAATCCTGCGAATTTGCGACTTGCAGCCGAACCAACCGGTCGTCGGCGACAGTGTCGCGCGACGGAGTGCCGTCAGGACTTAACGAAGCCGGCGAACTTCTTGTTGAAACGGGTCAGGCGCCCGCCGCGGTCCATAAGCTGCTGCTGGCCGCCGGTCCAGGCCGGATGGGTGCTGGGATCGATGTCCAGGGTCATCTTCTGGCCGGGCGTGCCCCAGGTCGAGCGCGTCTTGTAGGTCGTGCCGTCATTCAGCTGGACCTCGACGAAGTGGTATTCGGGATGGATACCCTTTTTCATGACGCGTGCCTTTCCGCTGTGGGGCGCCGGTTTTTGGGGCCGGGCCCGAAGGCGGGGCTTATAGGGGAGGGTCCCGGTAGAGGCAAGCCCTTGCGCCAAATGGCGGAAAAGCCTGCAAAACAGCGGCAATAGTTCATTTGGCCCGCCCGTCCCGGGCCTATATACAGCCCACACCTGAGGGAAAAGCATGGCCGGACAGGATTTCGCCAAGGAAACCGCCCGGGTGGCGGCCGGAAGGCCCAAAAGCCGGTCGATCGCCCCGTTGCGGGGCCTTTTGCCGTTCCTGCGGCCGTATCGCGGCCGCATCGCCGTTGCCCTGGCGGCGTTGCTTACGTCTTCGGCCGCCACGCTGGTGCTGCCGCAATTTGCCCGCGGCCTGATCAATGCCCAGGGCCTGTCGGCCGAGCAGGCCCACGCGCTGTCCGGCTTCTATCTGGCCTTCGTGGTTGCGGCCGCGGTGCTTGGTGTGGCGTCGGCCATCCGGTTCTATGCCGTCACCTGGCTGGGTGAACGAGTGGTCGCCGATATCCGCAAGGCGGTGTTCGACAATGTGCTGGGATTGTCGCCGGAATTCTTCGAGGTCACGCGCACCGGCGAAGTGCTGTCGCGCCTGACGGCCGATGCCACCCTGATCCAGACCGTGGTGGGTTCGTCGGCCTCGGTGGCGATGCGCAACCTGGTGACGCTGGCGGGCGGCCTGGTGCTCATGTTCGTCACCAGCTTCAAGCTGGCCCTTCTGGTCGTGGTGGCGGTGCTTGCGGTCATGGTGCCGATGCTGTTCTTCGGCCGCTGGGTACGCAAGCTCTCGCGCGTCAGCCAGGATTCCATCGCCGAAACGGCTGCGCGCGGCACCGAAGTGCTGAATGCCGTTTCCACGGTCCAGGCCTTTACCGAAGAGGCCCATGAGCGCGCCGCTTTTGCATCCTCGGTGGAACGGTCCTTCGTCATCGCCCGCCGCCGCACCCTGGCGCGCGCCATCCTGACGGCGGTCGCGATCTTCACCGCCTTTGCCAGCCTGGCCACCGTGGGGTTGATCGGCCTGCACGACATGATCCAGGGCCGATTGACCGGCGGCGATCTGGTGGCCTTCATCATTTACGGTTTCCTGACCGGCGGCGGCGTGGGCGCCCTGTCGGAAGTGTGGGGCGACCTGCAGCGGGCCGCGGGCGCCTCCGAACGGCTGATGGAGCTGCTGCATGCGGTGCCGGCCATCGCCGCACCGGCCCGCCCGGCGCTGCTGCCTGCCCCAAGGGACGGCGAGAAGGGCGGCGGCGCGGTGCGCTTCGACAATGTCAGTTTCCATTATCCCTCGCGCCCCGACTACAAGGCGCTCAATGGCTTTTCGCTGGATGTGAAGGCGGGCGAGGCGGTGGCCCTGGTGGGTCCGTCCGGCGCGGGCAAATCCACCGTCTTCCAGCTGATGCTGCGGTTCTTCACCTTCCAGTCGGGCACGATCCGTTTCGACGGCGTCGATATCGCACAGCTCGATCCCGTCGCCCTGCGCAGCAGGATCGCCGTGGTGGCCCAGGATCCTGTGATCTTCTCCGGCACCATCGCCGCCAACATCCGCTACGGCCGCCAGCAGGCGAGCGACGAAGAGGTTCGCCGCGCCGCCGATGCCGCCGCCGCGACGGAATTCATCGAAAGACTGCCCGATGGCTTCAACACCCTGGTGGGCGAGCGCGGTGTCACCCTCTCGGGCGGCCAGCGCCAGCGCCTGGCCATCGCGCGCGCCATCCTGCGGGACGCGCCGCTGCTGCTGCTGGACGAAGCCACCAGCGCGCTGGACGCGGAAAACGAACGCCTGGTGCAGACGGCGCTGGCGAACCTGATGGTGGGCCGTACCACGCTGGTGATCGCCCACCGTTTTGCCACCATCCAGCGGCTGGCGCGTATCGTGGTGATGGACCATGGCCGCGTGGTGGCCGAAGGCGATCACGGCTCGCTGATGGCGGGCGGCGGACTTTACGCGCGGCTGGCGCGGCTGCAATTCGCCCATGACGGCGGGGCCGCCGGAGATGCGGCATGAGCCTTCGCCGCCGTCCGATCCGCTGGGGCCGCATCTCGGTCATCATCGTCGTCGCGGTGCTGGCGGGTGTGGGCGTCCGCGCGATCTGGGCCAACGGCATCTTCGCCCATGCCCCCACCGGCTTTGCCGGGTCCTGCAAGGTTGCCGGCCATCTGCCGGGGATTGCCGATATCGAGATCGCGCACAACATGGCTTTCATCTCGGCGTCCAACGCGCGTGCGGGCGGCAAGGATGACGGCCTCTATGCCCTGCCGCTGACGGGCGGCGGCCGGCTGGTCAAGCTGGCCGGCACGCCAAAGGATTTCCATCCGCGCGGCATCGGCCTGACGGCCAGCCCGAATGGCAGCGGCCTGTTCCTGCTGGCGGTGAACCGGCGCGGCGCCGCGTCGCCCGCCGCCGGCATCGGCAACCGCCGTTTCAGCATCGACAGCTTCGAGGTGACAAATCCCGATACCGCCCCCGCGCTGGTGGCTGAAGGCACCATTGAAGGCGGGCTTCTGACCAATCCCCAGGACGTGGCGGCGGCCGGGCCGGGGACCTTCTATGTCGCCAACGGAACGGCGGGCAGCAATCCCTTCCTGCATGCGCTCGCGGCCTATGGCGTGATCTCCGGCGGCAATGTGCTCTATTTCAACGGCATGTCGTTGCGGGTGATGGCGGACGGTCTTTACGGCACCCGCAGCCTGGCGCTGACGCCTGACGGCCAGCACCTGATCGTTGCCGGCCTGCTCAGCCGCGACCTCAAGAGCTTTGCCCGCGAAGGCTTCACTGGCACCCTGACCGAGGACAAGTCCCTGACCCTGCCCGCCGGGCCCGAGAAGATCACCTTGGATTCCAGGGGCGATCTATGGGTGGCGGCGCACGCCAATCTGCCTGACTGGCGCACCTTCTCTTCCGATCCATCAAAGCCCAGCGCCTCGCAGGTCCTGCGCGTCAGCCTCCTGGGTGGCGTGCCGCAATCGGTCGACCAGGTTTACGGCAATGACGGCAGCCAGATCGGCGGCGCCAGCGTGGCGGCGTCAAACGGCAAGCATCTCCTGATCGGCTCGAGCCTGGACGGGCGGCTGCTGGACTGCACTTTGCCGTGACCACAAAAAAGGGCACCGCGAGCGGTACCCTTTCGTGATTTTCCTCGCACGCCTTCAGGCCCGCGGCAAATCAGGCCACTTGCGTGAATTCGTCGCCGTTCGGGTCGCGCAGCACATAGCCGCGGCCCCAGACCGTTTCGATATAGTTGGCGCCCTCGGTGGCGGCGGCCAGCTTCTTGCGCAGCTTGCAGATGAAGACGTCGATGATCTTCAACTCCGGCTCGTCCATGCCGCCATAGAGATGGTTGAGGAACATTTCCTTGGTCAGGGTGGTGCCCTTGCGCAGCGAAAGCAGTTCCAGCATCTGATATTCCTTGCCGGTCAGATGCACGCGCTGGCCGTCGACCTCGACGGTCTTGGCGTCCAGGTTCACCGTCAGCTTGCCGGTGATGATGACGGACTGGCTGTGGCCCTTGGAGCGGCGCACGACCGCCTGGATACGGGCGACCAGCTCGTCCTTGTGGAACGGCTTGGTCATGTAATCGTCGGCGCCGAAGCCCAGCGCCTTTACCTTGGCCTCGACGATGGCGTTGCCGGAAAGGATCAGGACCGGCGTCTGCACCTTGGCGACGCGCAGGGCCTTGAGGACCTCGAAGCCGCTCATGTCGGGCAGCTGCAGGTCCAGCACGATGATGTCGTAGTCATAGAGCTTGCCGAGGTCGATGCCCTCCTCGCCAAGATCGGTGGTGTAAACATTGAGCCCCTCGCTGCGCAGCATCAACTCGATGCTTCTCGCCATGGCGCTGTCGTCTTCGATCAGGAGTACGCGCATGTCAGGCCCCTCTATTAACGTCAATTCTCCGGCAGGCACGGTGTCCGCACGGTTAACCGGTCGTCGGACGTTAAGCGCAAATGGTTAACACCATCTTTAATGCACCGCGCAACTTTCAGTCATCGATCACGGCCCCTAACGCGCCGGAAAGGATGAACAACGTCCCACTTAAGGGGCTGGCGATTGCCGGATCAAGACCTTGATTCGATTTGTTAAGTTTACCGCCATTTAAATTCTTGGCCGCAATATCGGGGCAAGGGCGCCAATCCGGCTGCCCGGCAAGGATTTTCATGCGCGCGCTGCTCAAGGACATTGAGACGATTCCGATCCTGACCCGCTTTGGCCGGGTGGCCCGGATCGAGGGCCTGGCGGTGGAGGTAACGGGCGCGCAGGGGGCCGTGAGCCTGGGCGGCCAGTGCCGCATAACTATCGGAAATAAAAAGACAATATCCTGCGAAGTCGTCGGATTTCGCGATGGCCGCGCCCTGGTCATGCCGCTGGGGCCGCTGGACGGGATCACCCTGGGGGCCCGCGCGGATTTCGATGACAAGCCTCCCGCCATCCGCCCCAGCCGGGCATGGATGGGCCGGGTGATCGACGGCTTCGCCGCGCCCGTGGACGGCAAGGGGCCACTGCCTCAGGGCAGGAAATCCTATCCGCTGCGGGCGCCGCCGCCGCCTGCCACCAGCCGGGCGCGGATTGGCGCCAAACTGGACCTGGGGCTGCGCGCACTGAACACATTCACCACCTGCTGCGCCGGCCAGCGCATGGGCATTTTCGCAGGCTCGGGCGTGGGCAAGTCCACCCTGATGGCCATGCTGGCGCGCAATTCCAACGCCGACGCCATCGTGATCGGGCTGATCGGCGAACGCGGCCGCGAGGTCAAGGAATTCATCGAGGACGATCTGGGCGAAGACGGCCTGGCGCGCAGTGTCGTGGTGGCCGCCACCTCGGACGCGCCGGCGCTGGTGCGCCGCCAGGCGGCGTATGTCGCCATGAGCGTGGCCGAGGGCCTGCGCGATCAGGGACTGAACGTGCTGCTGCTGATGGATTCCGTCACGCGTTTCGCCATGGCCCAGCGCGAGATCGGACTTTCCGCCGGCGAACCGCCCGCTTCAAAAGGCTACACGCCGACCGTCTTTACCGAACTGCCGCGGCTTCTGGAACGGGCCGGCCCCGGACCGGAAGCGCCCTGCGGCGCAGGCATGGACATACGGCCCGGTTCGATCACCGGCCTCTTCACCGTGCTGGTGGAGGGTGACGACCATAACGAGCCGGTGGCCGACGCGGTGCGCGGCATCCTGGACGGCCATATCGTTCTGGAACGTGCCATTGCGGAACGGGGCCGCTTTCCGGCCATCAACATTCTCAAAAGTGTCAGCCGCGCGATGCCCGGCTGCAACTCCGACGCCGAGCAAGCCCTTGTTCTGAAAGCCCGCCGGCCGCTGACTGTCTACGAAGACATGGCGGAACTGATCCGGCTGGGCGCCTACAAGGCTGGCACGAATCCTGAAGTGGACGAAGCCGTGCGTCTTTATCCGCAGCTTGAGGCCTTTCTCTCCCAGCGAAAGGACGAAGTGGCGACACTGGACGAGGGCTATGATGCGCTGTCGGCAATCATGGACGGTGCCAAGGGGATATAAGCGATGAACCGGACCGATACATTGCTGCGCCTGAAGCACTTTCGGGTCGACGAAACCAAGCGCCGCATAGCCGCGATCGAGGCCATGCGCCTGGACCTGGAAAGGAAGCTTCAGGACCTGGACGACAACGTCGCGCGCGAGCGCCAGCGGGCGGGCGATTCCGACATCGGGCGCCTGGCCTTCCCGTCCTTCCTGCGCTCCATCGAGACGCGGCGCGACAACCTGAAGACCACGCTCAAGGACATCGAGCGCGAGCACGCCATTGCGATGGCCGACCTGTCCGATGCCTTCCAGGAGCTGAAAAGCCTGGAAGTGGCGATCGAGCAGCAGGCCAAGCGCCTGGCAGAGATGCAAACCCGCCAGCAGCAGTCGCGCATGGACGAAGTCGCGCTGGTGCGTCACCTGCGCAAGCACAACCTGCGCACGGCCTGAAGCCCCGCCCGGCGCGCCTTAAACCAGCACCGCCAGCATCGTCAGCGCCAGCACCGCGGCGCTTGCCCAGGTCGCGACCAGGGAACCCCATGAGCGCAATGGTTTGGCCCGGTTCTCCCACGGCATCTGCCGCGTCGCCAGGGATTGCTGGCGGGCGAACACCAATTGTTCGTGCCGCCAGTCGGCGGCTGCCGATACATGAAAATCGCGCGTGCGGGGCGCTGAATATCCGATAGCAGACATTGCTTTAAGACCCTCTATTGGCCGAACCATCGTTCGCAGGTCCCTTCGGCTGTTAAACGCCCGGACAAAATCGGCCGTTCCGTGGCGGCCGCTCTGTCGCAGCGCCGTGTGGCAAAAAAGCCGCGTCGCCGGCCGCGCCTGCCGTTGAACCCCCAACCGGCTGCGATACCATTTGCGGGCTGAGTCGCGGGCTGCGTTCCATGTCATTTTCGGAAACCATTTCCCCTTTCCTGGGGCGTTGCGTCCTTATCTGGTTCTATATGACGGGGGCGATGAACATCCTGGCCAACTGGCACCATATCGCGGTGGTGATGGAGTCCCGGCATGTGCCGCTGGCGCCGCTGGCGCTGCTGGTCACGCTGATCGTGATCGTCATGGGCTGCCTGTCGTTGCTGTTCGGCTACCATGCGCGCCATGGCGCGGTGATGCTGTTCGCGCTGACGGTGACCGCAGCGGTGGTGATGCATGATTACTGGAATGTCGACGATCCGGCCCGCCGCACCATCGAATTCGGTTTCTTTGCCCGCGATTGGGCGATCGCCGGCGGGCTGCTGTTGATGGTGGGCATGGGGCCGGGGCCTTTCGCGGTCGACAATCGCGGCAGCGGCGCCAAGCGGCGCTAGCGCTTCAATGCGCCTGCGGATCCAGCAGCAGGCTCGCCAGGGCGCCGGGCTCAAGCGTCTTTAGTGCGTCATCCGCATGGGCACTGTCGCTGACATGGGCAAGCTGTGCGCCCGAGGTGATGGCGGCCACAAGCGCGCCCAGCCTGCGGGTGCGATCCAGGTTGGTTACGATGACCCGCCCGAAGTGGAAGGACGACACCAGGTCGGCGGCATCTTCGGCATCCGACAGGGCCGAGATCACGCCGATGGTCTCCACGCCCGGTACGTCGCCCAGCGCCGAAAACGCCGTGGCCGCCCGTGCATTCAGCGGATTGAAGCCATCGGCTTCCATGACCATCAGCACGCCCGGCGGGTTGGTGCCGGTGCGGAACAGGCTGAGCGCGGCTTCCGCGCGGGTCAGTTCGGTTTTGCGCCCCGCCAGCCTGGCGGCCCGCACGATCTTGGCGGCCACGGCGCTCTTGCCCGATCCGACCGGCCCGGCCAAAAGGATTCCGTGCGCCTGTTCCAGGTCCAGCGGCGCGCTTGCCATGCGCTGGTCCAGCGCATAGGCCAGCGCGGCATGCGCGCTGACTTCGGCGAAGCCCTCGGACTCGCGCGCCAGCGCCGCGGCCAACCCTTCCGGCAGGCGGTGGCGCTTCAGTGCCGCGCCGATATGGGCGCGCGGGCGGGGAAAGGAAATCAGCGTGGCGGTCGTGACTTGAGCGGCCATGGTTACACCTGTCCCAGGGTGCGCAGCCGCACCGAGGCATGGATCTCGTTCTGGCTCATCACCACGGTCTGCGGCCGGAAGCGTTCAACGATCGAACGCACGAAAGGCCGGATCTGGGGCGAGGTAAGCAGCACCGGCACTTCATTCTTGGCACCGGCATCGTCAAAGGCTTCGCGCACCTGTGCGATGAACCGCTGGAGCTGGGACGGCGCCATGGCCAGCTGGCGGTCCTCGCCCTGGCCGACAATGCTTTCGGCGAATGCCTGCTCCCAGGCCGGCGACAGGGCGATCAGCGGCAGATAGCCGCCCGGCGACAGATTGGCGTTGCAAAGCTGGCGGGCCAGGCGCGCGCGCACATGCTCGGTGATGTAGAGTGCGTTCTTGGTATGGCCGACCGCCTCGGCGATGCCTTCCAGGATGGCCGGCAGGTCGCGGATCGAGACGCGCTCGGCCAGAAGAGTTTGCAGCACACGCTGCACGCCGGTGACGGAAATCTGCGAGGGGATGATCTCCTCCACCAGCTTCTTGTTGTCCGGCGGCAGGTCGTCCAGCAGCTTCTTGGTCTCGGCATAGGAAAGAAGTTCGGCCATGTGCGACTTCAGCACCTCGGTC
>DASTRG010000153.1:0-12313 GCA_035761325.1 Rhizomicrobium sp.
AGATCGCGCGGCGGCTTGGGGCCGGCGAAGGGCAGCACCAGGTAAGAGCCTTCCTGGGCGCCCCACTTGCCCATGGTGATGCCGAAATCATTTTCGTGAGAGGGGATTCCGATCCTGCCGGCGACATCGACCAGGCCCGCAACGCCGACGGTGGAGTTGATCACAAACCGGCCCAGCGTGTCGGTGGCCTTTTCACCATCGCCCTGCAGCACGTCATTGGTGAAGATTACCGGCGCGTTCAGGTTGGTCAGGGCGTTGTGCACGCCCTGGCGCGCGACCTGGGGCACCGCACTGCGATAGAATTTGGCAAGCGGCCGGGCTACCGCATGATCGACCTGGACATCAAAGTCGAAGACGGCCCGATTGGTGGGCTCGAAAGGATCGTTCTGCGCCAGCGATTCGGGGTCGCTGGTGGTGCAGCCGCCCAGTACCAGAACCGCACAGAGCGCCCCGAAAATTGCGCCGTGATTCTTCATTCCCCGCACCAAATACCGTCTTGCAATAAAAACCCGTTAACTGGCGATTCCCAGCTAACGCTCAATATCGGGATTAGTGCCGCAGTGCACAAGGGGGCGGGACCCGGAAATAGCGCAACCCGCAATGACGCGCCCGATCTTGCCCGAACGCCCGGGCCGGCAAGGCGCTAAGCTGCTGGGGCGTCATCAATTCCGGCGCGGAACCCGCCAGTGTACCGCATTGACATTTCTGCGCGCCGTATCTCGGGTGAATGCTTGCAGAAACGCCACACTGTGGTCCAGGCACGGGCGCATGGGGGTGGCATGATCACATCCGTGACGGCCGCTGTTCAGCCCCGGCCATAGAGCGGCATCTTTGTGGCCATGACGGTCAGGAATGAGACATTGGCGTCCAGCGGCAGGCTGGCCATGTAGGCCACCGCATCGGCGACATGACGAACGTCCATGCGCGGCTCGACCGCCAGCTTTCCGTCGGCCTGCAGGACGCCTTTGGTCATGCGCTCGGTCATTTCGGTTGCCGCGTTGCCGATGTCGATTTGCCCCGCGGTGATGTCGAAGGGGCGGCCATCCAGGATGGTCGATTTCGTCAGGCCCGTGATGGCGTGCTTGGTGGCCGTATAGGGCGCTGAGTGCGGCCGCGGACGGTCGGCGCTGATCGAGCCATTATTGATGATGCGCCCACCGCGCGGCTGCTGGGCCTTCATCATGCGCACCGCTTCCTGCGTGCACAGAAAGGCGCCGGTCAGGTTGACCGCCACCACGGCTTGCCACTGTTCGAACGCAAGGTCCTCGATCGGTACGGCGGGCGTACCCATGCCGGCATTGTTGAACAGAAGGTCGAGCCGGCCGAAACGGCCCGCGAGCTGGGCGAACACGGACTTGACCTGGGCGGGATCGCCCACATCGGCGGGCGCCACCAGCGCCGCGCCGGAAAGCTGGCCGGCGGTATCCTCCAGCGTGGCCTTGTTGCGGCCCACCAGTGTCAGGCTCCAGCCCGCCTGGGAAAGCGCCTTTGCCACGGCCCTGCCCACGCCACTGCCGGCGCCGGTAACCATTGCGATCTTTGTCATTGCTGCCTCTCGCTCGGGAAAGGACACTCTAGCGGCTGGCGGACACAAGGAAAATTTCCCGATTTGCCGCAAGCGGGTCGCATTTTCTTTATCGTTTCAGGCGTTTCCGATAGAGCTGCGGGCGCGTGCCGGGGCGGTCCAGAACGCCCGGCCAAGATCATTGCGGAAAGCATTTCGGGGATTGCATTCATGTCCAGACGCCTTGTCCTGGCGCTCGCCGCCACCTCCAGCCTGATCGTTCCCGGCCAGGCCCTGGCGCAGACCCAGTCCGTGCCGACCTATTCGGTCGGCGCCACAGGGCTGGAGAGTGTTGTCGTCACCGCCCGCAAGCGCGCCGAGAACGAGCAGAGCGTGCCCCTGTCCATCTCCGCCTACAGCCAGGAAGACCTGGACAGGCTGGACGTCAAGACGATCGAGGATCTGCGCTATGTCAGCCCCTCGGTCTATATCGCCCCCACCACATTTCGCCAGGACACGCTGAACGTCACCATCCGCGGCCAGCGCGATTTCGATTCCAGCTCGGGCCAGTCGGTGATGTCGTTCGATCCGGCGGCGGCGGTTTATATGGACGGCGTCTATCTGGCCCGGCCGGTGGGCCTGACCGGGGCACTTTTCGACATCGACAGCGTGGAAGTGCTGAAAGGCCCCCAGGGCACCCTGGTCGGCCGCAACACCACCGGCGGCGCCATCCTGTACCGTACGCGCGAGCCCGACAGTGAATTCGGCGGCTATGTCGACGCCACCCTGGGCGATTACGGCCGCGCCCAGTTGCGCGGGGCGATCAACATTCCCGTCACCGACCACCTGTTCTTCCGCGCCGCCGCCCAGGTCAGCGACCAGCGTGGCTATATCGCGAACTACTATTTCGATCCGGCCACCGGCTATCGCAACAACCAGCCGGCCATGGGCGCCAACAAGATCGCCGCCAACCTGTCGCTGAAATGGCAGCCGGACGACACGCTGAATATCCTGCTGCGCGCCAACCTGGCGGCGGAGCACGACACCGGCTCGACCTATCATTCCCTGGGCTGGTTCGACGGGGTGGGCAACCGCTTCGGCCGCCCCGCCATCTGCAACATTCCGGGCGCCTGCATCGGCTTCACCGACATGCTGGGCCACAAGATCGCACCCTATTACGCGTCCTTCTCGGCGGCGGGCGTGGGCCCGCTCAACACCGATCCGGCGGCCTACAATTCGCTGCAGCAGTCCGTGCTGCGGGAGCAGAAATACGGCTTCTGGAGCACCGAGCAGACGGTCAGCAATGCCGATGTGGGCCATTACCAGACCGTCTCGGCCACCGTGAACAAGACGTTCGCCGGCTTCGACGTGAAATGGCTGACAGCCTATCGCTGGTGGGACAATCGCGGCACGTCGATCGGGCGCGGCCTGCCTTACGATACCGCGGACTATGAATACATCACGCCCGACTACAAGTCCTATCAGTCCGAACTGACGGTCAATGGCGATGCGTTCGCGGGCGACCTGAAGTGGACGGCGGGCCTGTTCTTTTTCCAGGAAGACAGCCCCCATGACGGCGGGCTGTTCTATCTCTTCATTCCGAACAACGGCGTTCCCGCGCCGGGCAAGGGCATCACCCTGCAGGACGGCAACGCCAACAGCCAGCGCAACACCTCGTACGCCGGCTATGCCCAGGCAACCTGGTCCGTGCGGCCCGACACGCGGCTGACGGCCGGCGTGCGCTATACCTATGACGAGCGCTTTGCCCATCTGGGAACGCGCACCGTCATTTTCCCGGCCAGCGCGGCGTCGACCGCCACGGTGCCCAACGGCGTCTTCGATCCGGGCACTTATACCTTCAACGGCATCAGCTATAGCGGCATTACCCACGCCTGCACCCTGACCGACGTGAACGGCGTCCTCAGGCCGCTTTCCCAGTGCGATACCGACATCAATGCCAGCTTCCACAAGCCGACCTGGACGCTGGCGATCGACCACGACCTGTGGGAAGGCACGCTGGTCTATATCACCAGCCGTTCGGGCTATCGTTCGGGGGCGATCAATTCCACCGCGATCAACCCCGCCGTCACCGTGGCCAAGCCGGAAAATGTTCTGGATTATGAAGCCGGCGTGAAATCGGACTGGAGCATCTGGGACATTCCCGTGCGCACCAACCTGTCCGCCTATTTCACCGACTATCACGATATCCAGATACTGACGGCGCTGCCCAACATCACGCTGGCGACCGGGCCGGGCGGCGTGCCGTGCACCCAGTCGCTGTTTGACGCCGGTTCGTGCATCAACACCACCAACGACAACGTCACGCTGAACGCCAAGACGGCGCACATATACGGCGCCGAATGGGACATCAGCATCATCCCGCTGCCCGGCCTGACCATCAACAGTTCGGGAAGCTACCTGGACGCGCACTACACCGATTATTCCTTCACGCCGCCCGCCGGCTATCTGTTGCCGACCGGGACCACCAATCTTTCCGGCACGCCCTTTCCGCTTCCCAGCTGGCAGACCAGCCAGACTGTCACCTACGCAACCGGTGTTCACGACATTGCCGGCGTGCCGGTCGATGATGTGTCCTTCACGGCGCATTACTATTGGCAGAGCCGCTACAATGCGGACCTGCGGACCTTCAATCCCAGCCAGCGCACCGGCTCCTATGGCCTTCTGGATTTGCGCGCAAATGTTATCGGCGTCGCAGGCAGTAAGTTCGATTTCGGCGTCTATATGACCAATGTGGTGGGAACGCCCGTCTGCATGCCCGAGTATAACGGTGTGCTGAATTCGGCGCCCAACAGCACGTTCGGCGTGGCCAACACGGCGGGCGTGCTGCAATGCGTGCCCCTGGCCCCGCGGATGAGCGGAATAACGCTGGGGTATAAGTTCTAACCCCCCGCCGCATACTTAGGCCCTGCTCCCCCTTTTGCGCGAAGCGCATAAAAGGGGGAGATGTCGCAACGATGGGCCGGGGAGCCGGTCGAGTTGCGACAGAGGGGGATCAAAAACTAAGGCGCGTATTCGACTTTCACCAGCTTCATGGTGAAGACAAGCGTCTGATCCGGCGGAACCGCATCGCCGGCACCGTCCTCGCCATAGCCAAGGGCGGAGGGGATGACGATTTCCCACATGTCTCCCGTCTTCATCTTGCCCAGGGCCTCGACCCAGCCGGGGATCAGGGCGCCGGCAGGAAACTGGCGCGGCTCGTCGGGCTTGGTCTGGTCGAACACCTTGCCGTTGATCAGTGCGCCCCGGTAGTAGACGGTCACGACATCGCTGCCCTTCTGCACCGTGGGGCCACTGCCCGACTGCAGCACCCGGTACATCAGCCCGTCAGGCAGCTTGATCACGCCAGGGCGCTTGGCGAAGTCCGCAAGGAATTTGGCGTTGGATTCGGGCGTCAGCGTGTAAGTCGAGGCCGGAGCGGCGTCGGACTTCTTTTCGCAGGCCGTCAATCCCAGGACCGGCACCAGCGCCACCACCATCAGCTTCAATAATCCACGCATGCGTTTCCTCCCAAGAGCGGAAGGACTTATAGCGGCGCAGGCCGCCGGGCGCTACTTGGCCGTCGCCACGAGCACCTTGTCGCCCTCGGACAGCGAATCGGAGGGATTGTCGATGATATGGTCGCTGTCGCTCACGCCCGTGGCGTCCACCGCCTGGCCCAGGTCGCGCACGATGTTGATCGGTTTGAGGTGCACGCGGCCTTCGCCGTCCACCGTGGCCACCATCATGCCCTGGTCGCGAAACGTCAGCGCGGTGGCGGGCAGGCGCACCCCGTTTATGCCGGCCGGCAGCGGCAAGGTGACCTGGGCATAGCCACCGGGCTGCAGCGCGCCGTCGGCATTGTCGACACCGAACTGAACCAGCGTGGTGCCCGAGGCCTGGTTGACGGCACCGGCACTGGCCACCATCTCGGCGACGAAAGTCCGGCCCGGCGCCTGCGGCACCGTGAACCTCGACCTGAGCCCGGGCCGGATGGCTGCGGCATAATTTTCAGGGACGTTCACATAAAGGCGCAACCGGCGCTGGTCTGAAACGGTGAACAGCGCCGGCGTGGTCGTGCCGGTGGTGACAAGCGCGCCGACATCGACCGTGCGGCTGGTGACAACGCCGTCAAAGGGGGCGACCAGACGCTTGAAGCCTTCCTGCGCCTGAAGGCTGTACAGGTTGGCCCGGGCGGCTGCCACGGCGGCATCCTTGGCCGCCAGGTCCGCATCCTTCTCGTCCTTGTCCTGCCGCGACACCGCACCCTGGGCAAACAGCGCGTTCCAGCGCTTGGCGGTGGCGGCCGACAATTTCTGCGCGGCGACGGCGTTGGCCAGGTTCGCACGGCCCTGCTGCACCTGGCCATCCAGGTCGGGCGTATCCAGTTCGGCCAGAAGCTGGCCCTTCTTCACCGGCGCGCCGATATCGACGTACCACTTCTTCACATAGCCGGTGACCTGGGCATGGATCGGCGCGTTCGTGAAAGCCTGAAGCTGGCCCGGCAGCATGAGCGTGCCGCCATTCTTGGCGGCGGCGATATGGATAAGCTGCACGGTGGGCACGGTCTGGGCCTCGGTCCAGTCACGGGTTTCCACGCCGCGGTAATAGCGCCAGCCGATGCCGGCCATCGCCACAACGCCGGCCATCGCCAGCGCCGCGATCCCCCAGCGTGCCAGGCCCGCCGGCCGGTAATGGCGCAGCATCCGATCGCGCGCCGGATCGGCCCCGGGGGAGTCGTCGGGGTTCTTGTCAGGCATGGACTTCTCCGGCCTCTGTGGCTCTGGTGGCGGCGCGGCGGGCGTTGCGTTCATGCAGGATGCTGAACACGACCGGCACGAAAATCAACGTGGCGCAGGTCGCGAAAACCAGGCCGCCGATAACCGCCCGGCCCAGCGGCGCGTTCTGCTCGCCGCCCTCGCCCAGGCCCAGCGCCAGGGGCGTCATGCCGATGATCATGGCCAGCGCGGTCATCATGACGGGGCGGAAGCGGGTGAATCCGGCCTCGACCGCCGCCAGCACCGCGTCGCCGTGCACCGCCAGCCGTTCGCGTGCAAAGGCAATCACCAGGATCGAATTGGCGGTTGCCACGCCCATGCACATGATGGCGCCGGTCAGCGCCGGGACCGACAAGGTGGTGCCGGTGACGAACAGAATCCAGACGATGCCGGCCAGCGCGGCGGGCAGGGCGGTGATGATGACGAACGGGTCGGTCCAGGACTGGAAGTTCACCACGATCAGCAGATAGATGAGCAGCACCGCGGCCAGAATGCCGAAGAAAAGGCCCGAGAAGGCGCTATCCATGGTCTGCACCTGCCCGCGCACGGTAACGGTTGCCCCCCGCGGCAGGTAATGCCTGTTGGCATCAATGACCTTGCGGACATCCTGGGCGACGGCACCCAGGTCGCGGTCCTGCGGGGCGGCGTAAAGGTCGATGGTGGGCATGATGTCGTAATGGGTGACGACAGTGTTGGCATGGCTGCGGGTGATCCTGGCCAGGCCGCCCAGAACCAGCGACTGGCCTTGCGAGCCGGTTACGGGCAGGTTCTCCAGCGCCGCCAGGGTGTCGATCCGGTATTCCGGCGTCTGTGCCACCATCGGATAGGACACGTTGTTTTTCGGATTCAGCCAGAAATTCGGCGCCGACTGCGAAGTGCCGGCCAGGCTCGTGCCCAGCGCGTTGGTGACATCCTTCTCGACCAGGCCATAGCCCGCCATGCGGGTGCGGTCCACATTGATGTTGAGCTGGGGATAGGAGTTGGACTGCTGCATGCGCAGGTCCGCGATGCCGGTCACGTCGCGCAACTGGCTCTGCAACCGGCGGGCGAAGGCGGTGGAATCTTCAAGCCTGGTGCCGGCAACCTGCACGTCGATCGGGGCGGGCGCGCCGAAATTCAGGATCTGGCTGACGATATCGGCCGGCGGGAAATAGAACATGGTGCCGGGGAAGGCGCGCGGCAGCAGTTCACGCAGGCGGCGCACATAATCGGCGGTGGGGCGATGGTCCGCCTTCAGGCTGATATAGACTTCGCCGTCCTGGGCGCCCACCAGCCCCGAATTGTTGTAGATCGTGTTGATCGAACTGCGCGGGGCGCCGATGTTGTCCACCATGGCGTCTATCTCGCCGGGCGGGATCACCTTGCGCACCACCTGCTCGATCCGGTCGAACTGGCGAGTCATGTCCTCGATGCGCGTGCCAGCGGGCAGGCGGGCGTGCAGCGTGATCTGGCCGGTGTCGACCGCGGGGAAGAAGTCCTCGCCCAGAAAGGGAACCAGCAGCAGGGAGGCCGCGACCAGCGCCAGAAATCCCACCAGGAAGGCGCGCCGGGCGGTCATCGCCAGCGCCAGCAGGTTGCGATAATGCTCGCGCATCGCCTCGAAGCCGTTCTCGAAGCGGCGTTGCAGCCGACCCAGAAGATGGGGCGGGGCGTGCTTGCCCCCATCGGCGGCCCGGGTGTGCGGCTTCAGCAGATAGTGCGCCATGGTCGGCACCAGGGTGCGCGACAGGATGAAGGAGGCGGCCATGGCGAAGACCACGCTGATCGCCATGGGCACGAACAGGTAGCCGGCCACGCCGGTGAGCTGGAACATCGGCAGGAAGACGATGCAGATGCACAGGAGCGAGACGAAGGCAGGCTGCACGATCTGGCGCGCGCCGTCCATGATGGCGTCATAGACGCCCTTGCCATGCTCCAGATGCCAGTTGATGTTCTCGATGGTGACGGTGGCGTCGTCGACCAGGATGCCAACCGCAAGCGCCAGCCCGCCCAGGGTCATGATGTTCAGCGTCTGGCCCGTGGCCCACAGCCCGATCAGGGCCGACAGCACCGCCAGCGGAATGGAAGTGGCGATGATGACGGTGGAGCGCCAGCTGCCCAGGAACAGCAGGATCATCAGGCTCGTCAGCGCCGCGGCTACCGCGCCTTCGCGGATCACGCCGTTGACGGCCGCCTTCACGAACAGCGACTGGTCGTTAAGCACGTCGATACGCAGGGATTGGGGCAACTGGGTCTTGAGCACCTTGATCAGGTTCTTGATGTTCTGCACCACATCCAGGGTCGATGCGTTACCGTTTTTCAGGATGGTGGACAGCACGGCGCGCTTGCCGCGCACATGCACCACGCCGGTCTGGGGCGGGCTGCCGTCGCGCACATGGGCGACGTCGCGCAAAAGCACGGTGGCGCCATTTGTCGTCTTGACCGGCAGGTTGTTCATCTCGGCGATGGTGCTGGCCGCATTGTTCAGCTTCACGACATACTGGTAGCTGCCGATCTTGATGGAGCCGGTCGGCGTGATCTGGTTCTGGTCTGCGAAGGCGGCCTGCACGTCGGCCGCCGACAGGCCGTTGGCCTGCATCGCCTGGGGATCCAGGTCGATCTGCACCTGGCGGGTCTTGCCGCCATAGGGATAGGGAACGGCGGCGCCGCGCACGGTGGTCAGGCGGGGGCGCATGAAGTTCATGGTCAGGTCCAGCACCTGCTGTTCCGACAGGACGTCGCTGGACATGGCAAGCTGGATCACCGGCACGGTGGCGGCATTGAAGTTCAGGATCAGCGGCGGCTGGGCGCCGGCGGGAAACTGGCGCAGCGTGGTCTGCGACACCGAGGTGACCTGCGCGGTGGCGGTGCGGATATCGGCGTCGGGCTGGAAGAATATCTTGACGATGCCCATGCCGGCCATCGACTGGCTCTCGATGTGCTCGATGTCGTTGACGGTGGTGGACAGGATGCGCTCATAGGGCGCGATCATGCGGCCCGCCATCTCGTCGGGTGACAGGCCGGTGAAGTTGAAGGCGACGCCGATCACCGGAATGCCGATATTGGGGAAGATGTCGGTGGGAGTCCTTATCGCCGCCAGCGGTCCGAAGATAAGGATCAGCAGGGCCAGGACGATGAAGGTATAGGGCCGGTCGAGCGCGACCTTGACGATCCAGGTCATGCGCGCACCGCCCGCTGTCCGGCTGCGATCTTTTTGAGCGCGATTTTCAGCACGGGGTTCCCCAGAGGCGATCCTGCAGCTCCGTCAGGCCCGCAACGCCGATTGCCGCGCAAGTATAGCGGCAATCGCCTGGCCGGCGCAGCATCGGGAATGTCGCAAGCTGTCGCGTCCGGGGCGGTTTGGTCATCCCCCGGGGCACCCGCGTCATCGGCGCTTTGCACCCGGCGAGGCAGGCCATGTAAAGAGGGGCGGGCCGATTCGCTCGAGGGGAAAGCCATGCAAACATTGCCGCGAATTATGCTGAGGGCCGCGGCCGTGTTGATCGCACCCGCCATGACCGAAAATGCCCTGGCGGCGGGACAGGCGGCGGCATCGGATTCGCGCATCACCGCTGTCGAACAGCAGTTGCGTGATGTCCGCGAGCAGCTCGACCAGTTGCGCCGCCAGCCGGCCGCCCCGGCCGTCACCGCCACGCAGCTCGCCGAAGTGCGGCGCGCACAAAGCGGCCAATATGCCGACCTCAAAAAGCGGCTGGATGATCAGCCGCGGCTCAGCCTGGCCAACGGCCGGTTCTCCGTCACGTCGCGCGACGGCGCCTTCTCGCTTTCGCTGCGCAGCCTGGTGCAGTTCGATGCGGGTTATTTTTCGCAAGGGCGCGGCACCGACCTCAACAGCGGCACCAATTTCCGCCGCGCCCAGGTCGGTCTTGTCGGCACGGCGTGGAAGGACTGGTCGTACAATTTCACCTATGATTTCGGCGGTAACGGCGTGGAGAAGAGCGGCTACATTTATACCGCCTCGCTCCAACATGATTTCGGGCCCTTCTCGATCCGCGTGGGCGCTTTCTCTCCGCCGGCGGGGCTGGACGATTCCACCGGTTCCGGCGATCTGATTTTCCTGGAGCGTGCCTCGTCGGCCGACATTGCGCGCGGCATCGCCGGCGCGCCCGGCCGCGAAGGCTTCAACATCATGGCCCACGGCGAACGCTATCTGTTGTCACTGGCCTTCACCGGCCGCAAGGCGACCCAGACAAGCAGTTTCGACTCGCAGCAGGCGCTGGTCAGCCGGGCGGCCTTTCTGGCGGTTGACGGCGATAATTTCAAATGGCTGCTGGATGCCGACCTGACGCATGTTTTCAAGTTCACCGACAAGGCGGCGGGCGCCGGCTCGCCCAACATCGTGGATCTGGGTAGTGGGCCGGAACTGGCGGTCGGGCCATTCAATACCGTCGATACCGGCTCCATCGACGCCGACAGCATGACGGAATGGGGGTTGGAAACAGCTGCCCAGTCCGGGCGCTTCTATGGCCAGGGCGGCTATTTCCATTTCGATGTCACGCGCCGCACCGCGCTGCCCGATCCCGGTTTCTCAGGCTGGTATGCGATGGCGGCGGTTTCGCTGACGGGCGAGTCGCGCCGGTATGATGCCGGCTCGGCCAGCTTCCGGGGGCTTAAGCCCGGTCATCCCCTGGGCAAGGACGGGTGGGGCGCATGGGAAGTGGCGGCGCGCTGGAGCAACACCGACCTGGCCTTCGATCCCCTTGCGGGCGCGGCGGCCGGCGGTGTGGCTGGCGGCGAACAGAACATCTGGAGCGTGGGACTGAACTGGTATCCCACCGCCGGCCTGCGCTTCATGCTGGATTACGACAATATCCAGGTGAACCATGTCGAGGCGCCGGTGGGCGATATCTCGGCCAGCGCCATCGCGTTGCGGTCGCAGATTTCCCTTTAGCTCCCGGCGATGGATGCGGCGACGGCTTCCGCCACGCGGATACCATCGATTGCCGCCGACAGAATGCCGCCCGCGAAGCCCGCGCCTTCGCCCGCCGGAAAAAGGCCACGCACGTTGAGGCTCTGGAAATCGGCGCCGCGCCGGATGCGGATGGGCGAGGAGGTGCGCGTTTCCACCCCGGTCAGTACCGCGTCGGCGCGGTCGAAGCCTTTGATCTGGCGGCCGAAGGCGGGCAGCGCCTCGCGGATGGCGGCAATGGCATAATCGGGCAGGCAGGACGACAGGTCGGTCGGCGTCACGCCTGGGCGATAGGACGGCATCACGTCGCCAAGCCCGGCGGACGGCCGGCCCGCCAGAAAATCGCCCACCAGTTGCGCGGGCGCGCGATAGCTGCGGCCTCCGGCATCAAAGGCGGCGCTTTCGAAATGCCGCTGCAGGGCGATGCCCGCCAACGGTCCGTTGCCGTAAGGGGCGAAATCTTCGGGCGTGAGGCCCACCACGATGCCCGCATTGGCGTTGCGCTCGTTGCGCGAATACTGGCTCATGCCGTTGGTGACGACGCGGTCCGGCTCGCTGGTTGCCGCAACCACCGTGCCGCCCGGGCACATGCAGAAGCTGTAGACTCCGCGGCTGTTCCTGGCGTGATGCACCAGCCGGTATTCGGCGGCGCCCAACTGCCGGATGGAGCGGCCATAGCGGGCACGGTCAATCAGTCCTTGCGGGTGCTCGATGCGAAACCCGACCGAGAAGGGCTTGGCCTCGAGGGCAACGCCGCGGTCATGAAGCATCTGGAAAGTGTCGCGCGCCGAGTGGCCAAGCGCCAGCACCACATGATCGGCCTCGATCTCCTCGCCTGATTCCAGCACGACGCCGGCAAGTGCACCGTCGATGACTTTCAGATCGGTGACCTTGCTCTGGAAGCGGTATTGCCCGCCCAGCGCCTCTATCGTCGCGCGCAGCGATTCCACCATGGTGACCAGGCGGAAGGTCCCGATATGGGGATGAGCCTCGGTGAGGATCTCCTCGGGCGCGCCCGCCCGGACGAATTCGCTCAGGACCTTGCGGCCAAGATGGCGCGGATCCCTTATCTGGCTGTAGAGCTTGCCGTCGGAAAAGGTGCCTGCGCCGCCTTCACCGAACTGG
>DASTRG010000154.1:0-3029 GCA_035761325.1 Rhizomicrobium sp.
GATGCTCACCCGGGCCTCTGCCGGGGTGGAAAGCGCTGCGGTGGTCGCGGTGGCCGCACCGGCCACCAATGCCGCGCTGAGCGCCAGTTTCGCGAACTTGTTCATTGTCGACTCCTTGGTTCTCGCCTTCCCCTCGATCGCGGACCATTGTGGGAAGGCACGGCTGAACCCCAGATGAACAACGTTAATCTGCGCGCGCCCGTTGCCATTGGCCTACAAATGACCCCGCTTTCGCCGCAACTGCCGGCCAGGGCCCTCCAATTGGGGCGAAAAAAGAACCCGACCGGGCTTGACCGCCTCCGGGGGGCTTCTTAAATACCGGGCGCGGCGCTGGCACTCACGGGGGCCGAGTGCTGCAACTCAGTCAAAAACGATATTTTTCAATATCTTAAGAAAGAGGACCCACATGAAATTCCGTCCGCTTGGCGACCGCGTTGTGGTTCGCCGCATCAAGGAAGATCAGAAAACAGCCGGCGGCATCATCATCCCCGACACCGTTGCGGAGAAGCCCCAGGAGGGTGAGGTGATCAGCGTCGGTCCCGGCGCCCTGGACGAATCGGGCAAGCGGGTCGCCCCCGAGGTGAAGGCCGGCGACTATGTGCTGTTCGGCAAATGGTCCGGCACCGAAGTCAAGCTCGATGGCGAGGAACTCCTGATCATGAAGGAGAGCGACATCATGGGCGTGCTGGAAGGCAAGAAGAAAAAGTAAGCCCCCACACCAACCCGAATCCCCAAACATTCAACGGAGACAAATTCAATGGCAGCCAAAGACGTGAAATTCGGCGCCGACGCCCGCGAGAAGATGCTTCGCGGCGTCGATATCCTGGCCGACGCGGTCCAGGTGACCCTGGGCCCCAAGGGCCGCAACGTGGTGATCGACAAGTCCTTCGGTGCCCCGCGCACCACCAAGGACGGTGTTACCGTCGCCAAGGAAATCGAGCTGGCCGACAAGTTCGAGAACATGGGCGCCCAGATGGTGCGCGAAGTCGCCTCCAAGACCAATGACGTGGCCGGCGACGGCACCACCACCGCCACCGTGCTGGCCCGCGCCATCGTGCGCGAGGGCGCCAAGTCGGTCGCGGCGGGCATGAACCCGATGGACCTGAAGCGCGGCATCGACCATGCGGTGGAAGCCGTGGTGGCCGACCTCAAGAAGCGCTCCAAGAAGGTGAAGTCCAACGACGAGATCGGCCAGGTCGGCACGATCAGCGCCAATGGCGACACCGAAGTCGGCCAGATGATCGCCCAGGCGATGGCCAAGGTTGGCAATGAGGGCGTGATCACGGTCGAGGAAGCCAAGTCGCTGGCGACCGAGCTGGACGTGGTCGAGGGCATGCAGTTCGACCGCGGCTATATCAGCCCCTATTTCATCACCAATCCCGACAAGATGATCGCCGAGCTGACCGACGCGCTCATCCTGATCCACGAGAAGAAGCTCACCAGCCTGCAGCCGATGCTGCCGGTGCTCGAGGCGGTGGTCCAGTCGGGCCGTCCGCTGCTGATCATCGCCGAGGAAATCGAGGGCGAGGCCCTGGCCACCCTGGTGGTCAACAAGCTGCGTGGCGGCCTGAAGGTTGCCGCGGTGAAGGCTCCCGGCTTCGGCGACCGCCGCAAGGCCATGCTGGAAGACATCGCCGTCGTCACCGGCGGCCAGGTCATCAGCGAGGACCTGGGCATCAAGCTTGAGAACGTCAAGCTGAACATGCTGGGAAGCGCCAAGAACGTGAAGATCGACAAGGACAACACCACGATCATCGACGGCGCCGGCAAGAAGGCCGACATCCAGGCCCGGGTGAACCAGATCAAGGTCCAGATCGAAGAGACCACCAGCGACTATGACAAGGAAAAGCTGCAGGAACGCCTGGCCAAGCTGGCCGGCGGCGTTGCGGTGATCCGCGTCGGCGGCGCCACCGAGGTCGAGGTCAAGGAGCGCAAGGACCGCGTCGATGACGCCCTGAACGCCACCAAGGCCGCGGTCGAGGAAGGCATCATCCCCGGCGGCGGCACCGCGCTCCTCTACGCCATCAAGGCGCTGAAGGACGTGACCGGCGAAAATGACGACCAGAACCAGGGTATCGCCATCGTGCGCCGCGCGATTCAGTACCCGATCCGCCAGATCGTCTCCAACGCCGGCCAGGAAGCCTCGATCGTGGTCGGCAAGCTGGCCGAGCAGAAGTCCAACACCTATGGCTATAACGCCCAGACCGGTGAGTATCAGGACTTCATCGAGGCCGGCATCATCGACCCGACCAAGGTCGTGCGCGTGGCGCTGCAGAACGCCGCGTCGGTGGCCGGTCTTCTGATCACCACCGAAGCCATGATCACCGACCGTCCCAAGAAGGAGTCCGCTCCGATGGGCGGCCCCGGCGGCGGCGGCATGGGCGGCATGGGCGACATGGACTTCTAAGGCTTGTGGCCCGGCTTGTCCGGGCCGCACCACCGGAAATGCGGAAAGGCCCGGTCATCCGACCGGGCCTTTCTGTTTTGCCCCTGCCTGCCGCTATAATCGCGGCCATGAGGAAGATCGCCTCCGGCCACATCGCGTTCTGGGAAGGCGGCGGCCTCTGGGTCTTCGATGTCCCCTCCTCGCCGGGCACGCCGAAGCGAAATGCCACGCACGCCCACCACGCCTTCCAGCTCACATTTTCCCTCGGCGGCACGTTCAGCCTGCACCTGAAGGACGGTGTGCTGCCCGGCCCCGCCGCGCTGGTGGCGCCCGATACGCCGCACGCCTTCGAGGCGTCCGGCCTTGTAGCCTTGCTGTTCGTCGAGCCGGAAAGCCATGCCGGCCGCGCTCTGGCGAAGCTGGCGGCGGCCCGCCCCGCCATGCCCATCGGCGCCGAACAGACCCGCCAGGCCCGGTCGCTGATCGGCGAAGCGTTGCGGTCCGCCGACCGCCGCGCCGCGCTGCGCGAAACAGGCGTGGAGATATGCCGCCGCATCGCCGGGCATGTGCCGACCGTTGACCTCGACCGGCGGGTGCGCCTGATGATCCGCTGGGCGCACGACAATCTCGATCGCGCGCCCGC
>DASTRG010000155.1:0-4884 GCA_035761325.1 Rhizomicrobium sp.
GTCGCTGATTTTCGACGTACCGACCCTGATCTCCTATATCACCCAGTTCATGAGCCTGCAGCCGGGCGATGTGATCTCCACCGGCACGCCCCCGGGCGTGGGGCTCGGTATGAAGCCGCCGGTCTTCCTGAAGGAAGGCGATGTGATGGAGCTGGGCATCGACAAGCTGGGCAGCCAGAAGCAGGTGGTCAAGCGCACTGTCATCTGAGCGGCACGACGAGCAGAAAAAAAGGCGCCGGAGAAATCCGGCGCCTTTTTTGCTTTTTCGGCCGCAGGGCTTGCCTCAGTGATTATCTCTCGGGATGCCCATGGTCTCGTCGATCTTCTGATACTTGACGGCGTTCTCCAGCACCATGCCGGTGCCCATCTGGCCGACATGCTCGCGCTGAATCTCCTGCCATGGCGTCTGGGAGGCGGGATACTTGTAGCCGCCCGCCGCTTCCAGCGCCTTGCGGCGCTCGGCCAGTTCCGCATCGCTGATAAGCACATTGCAGGTGCCCTTGTTCAGGTCGATACGGATTTTGTCGCCGGTCTTCAGCAGCGCCAGTCCGCCCATCACGGCGGCTTCCGGCGAGGCGTTAAGGATTGACGGCGAGCCGGACGTGCCCGACTGGCGCCCGTCGCCGACACAGGGCAGGGCGTTGATGTCCGCCTTCAGCAGGGCAGCCGGCGGCCGCATGTTCACCACTTCGGCTGCACCCGGATAGCCCACCGGGCCGGCGCCGCGCATCACCAGGATCGAACGCTCGTCGATACCAAGCGCAGGATCGTCGATACGGTGATGGTAATCCTCCGGACCGTCGAACACCACGGCGTTGCCTTCAAACGCTTCAGGGTCGGCGGGGTTGGACAGATAACGTTCGCGGAATTCGGGGCTGATCACGCTGGTCTTCATGATCGCGCTGTCGAACAGGTTGCCGGTCATCACGATGAAGCCGGCATCGGTCTTCATGGGCTTGTCGAAGGGCCAGATTACGTGCGGCAGCAGGACTTCCTTGCCCCGGCAATTCTCACCGATTGTCTTGCCGTTCGCCGTCAGGGCGTTTTCGTTGATCAGCCCATGTTCCATCAGGATGTTGACCACCGCGGGTACGCCGCCGGCATGGTGGAAATCCTCGGACAGATATTCGCCGGCCGGCTGCAGGTTGACCAGCAGCGGCACCTTGTGGCCGACCGTCTGCCAATCCGACAGCGGCACGTCGACGCCCATGTGCCGGGCAATGGCGCTGATGTGGATCGGCGCGTTGGTCGAGCCGCCGATGGCGGAGTTGACCACGATGGCATTGTGGAACGCCTCCTTGGTCATGATCTTGGAAGGGCGCAGGTCCTCATGGACCATCTCCACAATGCGCAGGCCCGTGGCATAGGCCATCTGCCCGCGCTCGCGGTACGGCGCCGGGATCGAGGCCGACCCCGGCAGCTGCATGCCCAGTGCCTCGGTCAGCGAGTTCATCGTGCTGGCCGTGCCCATGGTGTTGCAATATCCCACCGACGGAGCGCTGGACGCCACCAGGTCGACAAAGCCGGGATAGTCCAATTCGCCGCGTGCCATCATCTCGCGGGCCTTCCACACGATGGTGCCCGATCCGGTGCGTTCGCCGCGGTGCCAGCCGTTGAGCATCGGGCCGACAGAGAAGGCGATGGCGGGGATATCCAGCGTCGCCGCCGCCATCAGGCAGGCAGGCGTGGTCTTGTCGCAGCCGATCGTCAGCACCACGCCGTCGATCGGATAGCCGTACAGAAGTTCGACCAGCCCCATATAGGCCAGGTTGCGGTCCAGCGCGGCGCCGGGCCGCTTGCCGGTTTCCTGGATGGGATGGACCGGAAATTCCATCACGATGCCGCCGGCCTCGCGGATGCCTTCGCGGATTCGCTTGGCCAGTTCGATGTGGTGCCGGTTGCAGGGTGAAAGATCGCTGCCGGTCTGGGCGATGCCGATGATCGGCTTGCCGGACTGAAGCTCTTCGCGGGTCAGGCCGTAATTCAGGTAACGCTCCAGATAGAGCGCCGTCATGTCGGGATTGTCGGGATTGTCGAACCAGGCGCGAGAGCGCAGCTTCTTGCCGGACTTGTTGATGGACTTGGAATTGGACATCGGGGCGGTTCCTAAAGAAAAGGGATCAGCCGGGGAACAGGGTCATGCCGCCGTCGACGCGCAGCACCTGCCCGGAAACGAAGCCGGACAGGTCGGATGCGAGGAAGGCCACGGCATTGGCGATCTCGGCGGGCTTGGCGTAGCGCTCCAGCGAGACGTTATCAATCATGCTGGCATCGGTTTTCCGGGTGGCCAGAAAACGGGCCGTGGTGGTGGGGCCGGGGCTGACCGCGTTCACCCGAACGCCATAGGGGCGCATCTCCAGCGCCAGGCTGCGGGTATAATGCAGGATCGCCGCCTTGGCACAGCCATAGACTACTTCCGGCGACACGCCGACATGGCCGTTCAGCGATCCAAAATTGATCACTGCGCCCCTCTTGCGCTCCGCCATGCCCGGCACCACCCGCCGGCACATCAGCATCGTGCCGAAGAAATTGCGGTTCATCACCGCATGCGCATCTTCCAGGCTGATGTGAAGCGCGTCGTTGGGATTGGGCTTGCCTCCCCTGGCCGCGATGTCACCGCCGGCGCAGTTGACCAGTATGTCGATGGGCCCCAGCGTGTCTTCCACGCGCGCTACCAGGGCGGCGACATCGTCTTCTTTGGTAATGTCGCCGGTGACCGCGACCACTTTGCCGGGGCCGCGCGCAGATAATTCCCGTGCCAGGACGGTCAGGCTCTCGCTCTCGCCATAGGCGGCAGGTGCGGCTTCATCGATATCATGCAGCGCAACATTGGCGCCGCCGGCCAGAAGCGTCTCGACGATCATGCGGCCCAGGCCTCGGCCCGACCCTGTCACCAACGCCACTGCTCCGCCGAAGGACGGCGGCTGAATTCCTGTAGGACTCAATTGGATACTCCGTAGGCGCTCCTGCGGGATCTACGGCACTGGCCGCGCCTGCCGCGCATCCACCATAGCCCGTATTGTTATCAGTTCGTCATGTATTGCGGGCCTTGCCATGGGCGGGCCGCATTGACTTGCCGGTCCCTGAATTTAGTATACAAATCGAGTGCCGATGTGAAGGGCTCCGTCCACCGGACGGGGGCGCATGCGGCTACCCAAGCCCCTGATGAACGGGCAGGAAAAGCAGCAATTAAGGGGCGGGAAAAATGAAACCAACGCACGCTCGTTATTGGGTTGTCGTGCTCGCGCTCGCGCTGGCGATGATCATGTACATCCAGCGTGTGGCGATCAGCCAGGCGATCGTGCCGATCGCGATCGACCTGCACCTGAACAAGGAGCAGACCGGGCTGGTGCTGGGCGCCTTCGGTCTTTCCTATGCATTGTTTGAAATTCCGATGGGCCTGCTGGGCGACAAGCTGGGCGTGCGCTGGGTTCTCAGCCAACTGGTGCTGATCTGGTCCCTCTTCACCGCGCTCACCGGAGCGGCCTGGAATATGGCCTCGATGTGGGTCGTTCGTTTCCTGTTCGGTGCGGGCGAGGCAGGTTGTTTTCCGAATCTGACGCGCATGCTGTCGGCCTGGCTGCCGCTGTCGGAGCGCGTGCGCGCCCAGGCGGTGATGTGGGCCTTCGGACGCTGGGGCGGTGCCCTGGCCCCGCCGGTAGCGTTCTTCGTGATCTACCATTTCGGCTGGCGGTTGGGCTTTGTGGCGTTGGCCATGCTGGGGGTGGCCTGGGTGGCGTTCTTCCTTCCCTGGTTCCGGAACGATCCAGCCGAGCACAAATCCGTGAATGCCGCCGAGCTTGAGATGCTGGAAAGTTCCCGCAAGCTGGTGCTGCACGAGCATGGCGTGCCCTGGTACAGGCTGCTTCTGCAGCGCGATATCGCCCTTCTGGGCCTGCAATATTTTGCCTTTTCCTACACCTGGTATTTCTACGTCACCTGGCTGCCCACCTGGCTGCAGCAGGAACGCGGGCTGTCCCCGGGCGTGGCTGCGGGGTATGCGATGGTGCCGCTGGCGTTCGGCGGGGTCGGTTCGATCGTTTCGGGTTTCCTGCCCATGTCGATTCCACGCAAGTGGGTTGCGTTCGGCGGCTTTTCCGGTACCGCGATCCTGATCTTCATCATCCCGCATGTGCCGGGTGTGGCGACCGCGATGATCCTGATGGGGCTGGCCAGCTTCTGCAGCGACCTGACCATGCCGATCTCGTGGAACACCTGCGTCGAGATCGGCAAGCAGTACACCGCCACTGTCGCGTCGACCATGAACATGCTGGGCAATTTCGCCGGCTTCGTGGCCCCGGTGGTGTTCGGCTACATACTTGGCGAAACCAACAACAACTGGACCATTGTGATGTACACCATGGCCGCGGCGGCGATCGTTTCGGCGACCTGCTGGCTGTTCCTGGATCCCGACAGGCACAATGGTGCCACGGACCTGCCGCTGGAAGGCGCGCCGGAAATCTGAAGTCTCAAAGCATAAGGACGTTACGCGTGAAGATTGATCTGACTGGCAGGACTGCCGTTATCGTGGGCGGATCGGGCGGCCTGGGCGAAGCCATGGCGCACACCCTGTCGGGCGCGGGCGCTGCCATCGCGCTGGTGGGCCGCAACCAGGCCAAGCTGGACAAGGTGGCCAATGATCTGTCTGCAAAGGGCGGCCAGGTTGCCGCATTCACCGCCGACATGACCAACGAGGGCGATGTGCACCGCCTGGCCCGGGATGTGAACGCCAGGTACCCCAAGCCGCAGATCCTGATCAACTCGGCCGGCATCAATATTCGCAAGCCCGTTACCGAATTCACGCTGAAGGAATGGACCAGCGTTGTCGATTCCAGCCTGGTCACCACTTTTCTTGCCTGCAATGCCTTTGTGCCGGGCATGAAG
>DASTRG010000156.1:0-10236 GCA_035761325.1 Rhizomicrobium sp.
ACCTGTCCGGCCGTCACCGAGATAGGAATGTTGGCGACAAAAGCAAAGACGAGGCCGCACAGCAAAGGCACCAGCGCGGAAACCATCCGTGCCGCGGTGCCATGGCCTGCGCCCCGGTCCAGAGCCATGGCGGTCACTCCGTCCCGCCGTCAGGCGGCGCTGGCGGGGGTTGGCGCAAGGCGAGTTTGGGCGCCGGAGAGGCTGGCGGGGCGCCGGCGAGTTGCGGGCTCGCGGCATCCGCATGCGCCGGCACTTGGGGTGTCTGCGTCGCGGGAGGTGTCTGTGCCGCGGGCGGCTTTGTGGCCGATTGTTGTGCGGGCGATTGTCCGGGCACGGCACCCGCCTGGGGGCTGGGCGGCAGCTGAGTCTGTTCGGGGGGCGGCACCAGCGGTCGCAGACCGGCGGCGTCGGCGGGCAGTTCGGCCTCGGGCGGCAGCTTCTCGGGCGGCACCGAATAATTGAGGATCTCGACATCCTGGCTGGAGGCCGGATCGGCAAGAAGCGCCACCCGCCAGGCGCCGCCATCGCCCGCCACGACGGTTCCGATGGGAAGACCGTAAGGCAACAGTCCGCCATCGCCGGAACTGACCACCTGATCGCCGGGGTGCAGCTTGGCGGTGCGCGATACCAGGTCCAGCGCCGGCATGGAGCTGTTGTCGCCGCTCATGATTGCCTGGACCGCGCTGCCGCCGCCCTTGGAAGCGGCGACCGTCACGGGAATGCGGCTGTTGGGATCGGTCAACAGGATCACCCAACTGGTGCGGTTGCCCGACAGGTAGATGCGCCCGATCATGCCGCGCTGGTCCACCACCGCCTCGCCGGGGCTGGCATGGTTGCGCGTGCCCGCATCAAGGATAAGGGTCCGCACGAAGGGGCGGCTGGAACGGCCGATCACCCGCGCCAGCACCGCGTTCAGCTTGGGGTCCGGCACGGCGTGCAGCAGGCTTTGGTAGCGATCCACCCGGTTCTGCATCACAATGGCGACGTTGTGCCACTGGCGCAGGCGCGCATTCTCTTCCTTGAGCCTGAGATTTTCCTCGTAGACCGAAAATATGTCGCCGATGGAGCCCAGCCAGCGGTCGAAGTTGCGAACCGGCGCGCGCGCCACCTCCAGCAGGGGCGCCAGCCGGTCGCTGACACCGACCCGCGCCTGGTCGAACAGGTTGGACTGCGCCTTCCCGAGCAGGACCAGTACCACCGCGAGCGCAACCACAATCACCAGCGGAAGCTGGGTGTTGCTCTTTCTGGCGATTTTCCAGGCGTTGGCCATATGTGTCGCGGGTCCCTCGCCCGCCTTTGCTAGAACGCGGTGGAGAGGACGTGACGCATGACTTTGGTGTTCTCCAGGACGCGGCCGGTGCCAAGGGCGACGCAGGACAGCGGATCGTCGGCGATCGATACCGGCAGCCCCGTCTCGTCGCGCAGCACCTGGTCGAGATTGGCCAGCAGCGATCCACCGCCGGTCAGCACGATGCCCTTGTCGACGATGTCCGCCGCCAGTTCCGGCGGCGTGGCTTCCAGCGCCACCTTGACCGCTTCCACGATCGCGCCCACCGGCTCGGCCAGCGCCTCGGCAATATGGCGCTGGGTAATGGTTATCTCTTTCGGCACGCCGTTCAGCAGGTCACGGCCCTTGATGTCCAGGGTCACGCCATTGCCGTCGGCGGGAAGGGCGGCCGAGCCGATTTCCTTCTTGATGCGCTCGCTGGAGGCTTCGCCGATGAGAAGATTCTGATGGCGGCGGATATAGGCGATGATCGCCTCGTCCATCTTGTCGCCGCCGACGCGCACGCTGCGCGAATAGACAATGCCGCCCAGCGAAAGCACCGCCACTTCCGTGGTACCGCCGCCGATATCGACAACCATCGAGCCGGTCGGTTCGGACACGGGCAGGCCGGCGCCGATCGCCGCCGCCATCGGCTCCTCGATCAGGAAGACGCGGCGCGCGCCCGCCGACAGCGCCGATTCCTGGATGGCGCGGCGCTCCACGGCGGTTGAGCCGCTGGGAACGCAGACAATGATCATGGGGTTTGCGAAAGAGCGGCGGTTGTGCACCTTGCGGATGAAGTGCTTGATCATCTCCTCCGCCACCTCGAAATCGGCGATGACGCCGTCGCGCATGGGGCGGATGGCTTCGATGTTGCCCGGCGTGCGGCCCAGCATCATCTTGGCGTCGTTGCCGACGGCGCGGACCGACTTTTTGCCGCCGCGGGTGGTGATGGTGGCGACGACGGACGGCTCGTTCAGAACGATGCCGCGGCCCTTGACGTAGACCAGCGTATTCGCCGTCCCAAGATCGATGGCCATGTCGCTGGAAAGCGCGCCAAGAAGACTGCCGAACATGCTGAACCGCCTACCCTCATAATCAGTGGCCGTTCCAAAGCTGGAAAGCCCCGTCGTTAATCCGCAAGCGCCATTCTTCTGAAAAGAAGCCCCGGGGCGCTCATCCCGGGGCCTCTCGCGTCACCTGTATTTCATCTCGCCACAGTGAGGGCCTCCGGGGCCAGTTTCTCCCGCTTGACCAGTAGCTTGTTGAGTGCGTTGACATAGGCATAGGCGGCCGCCGCCATGGTGTCGGTATCGGAGGCCTTGCCGGTGACGGTGCGCCCGTTCTCCTCCAGCCTGACGCTGACGGTGGCCTGGGCATCGGTGCCCTCGGTCACGGCGTTGATCTGGAACAGCTGCAGATTTGCGTCGTGGGGATGAATCTCGCGGATAGCCCGGAAGATGGCATCCACCGGACCGTCGCCCGACACCGTCACGCTCTTGACCTGGTCGTTCACGGCCAGGGTCAGCGAGGCGGTCGGTATCACGCCGGTTCCGGCCTCGACCCGCAGCGCCTTGATCACGATGCTGTCATGGCCACGCACGATCTCGTCGTCGACCAGGGCGGCAATGTCCTCATCGAAGACGTGCTTCTTCTTGTCGGCCAGTTCCTTGAAGCGCCGGAACGCATCCTGGAAGGCGGCGTCGTCCAGCACATAGCCCATCGATTCCAGCTTGTCGCGGAAGGCATGGCGGCCCGACAGCTTGCCCAGCATCAGCGAGGTCGATTGCACGCCCACGTCCTCGGGCCGCATGATCTCATAGGTCTCGACATTCTTGAGCATGCCGTCCTGGTGGATGCCGCTCTCGTGGCTGAAGGCATTCTTGCCGACAATGGCCTTGTTGTACTGCACCGGCATGCCGGTGTGGTTGGACACCATCTTGGAGGCGCGGTTCAGCAGGGTGGTATTGATGTTGGTGCGGAAGGGCATGATGTCCTTGCGGACCTTGAGCGCCATCACGATCTCTTCCAACGCAGCATTGCCGGCCCGTTCGCCGATGCCGTTGATGGCGCATTCCACCTGACGCGCGCCCGCCAGCACGCCGGCCAGCGAATTGGCCACCGCCAGGCCCAGATCGTTGTGGCAATGGGTGGAAAAGATCACCCGGTCGGCGTTGGGCACCCGATTCCTGAGCATCGTGATGATGTCGAAGAATTCCTGTGGCGTGGAATAGCCCACCGTATCGGGCACGTTGATGACCGTGGCGCCGGACTGGATGGCCACGTCCACGCAGCGGCACAGGAAATCAGGCACCGTGCGGGTGGCATCCTCAGCCGACCATTCGACATCGTCGGTATAGTTGCGCGCCCTGGCGACAGAGGCGCCCACCGCCTCGAGCACCGCATTTTCGCCCATGCCCAGCTTGTGTTTCATGTGCACGGGACTGGTGGAAATGAATGTGTGGATGCGCGGGCGCCTTGCCGCCTTCAGGGCCTCGCCGGCGCGATCGACATCCTTGAAGCCGGCGCGCGCCAGGGCGCAGACACTGGCCCGCTTCACGATCCTGCTTATCTCCTGAACCGCCTTGAAGTCACCGGGCGAGGAGATGGGAAATCCCGCCTCGATCACGTCCACGCCCATTTCGTCGAGCAATTCGGCGATCTGCAGTTTTTCTTCATGCGTCATCGCTGCGCCGGGCGACTGTTCGCCGTCGCGCAGGGTGGTATCGAATATCTGAATCGGTGTCGTTTCGGTATTGGTGTTCGTGGTCATGACCAATTGTCCTTCTGTTCGCCGCAGGTCCGCGACTTTCATTTCTTCCTGGCATCGATCCCCTAAACACCCGCGCGCGAACCATTCGCGCGCCAAAGAAGGCGCCTAGGGGCGGCTAAGAAGCAGAAGCGCGTGCGACGAGCTTCGGGAAGGACGGGGCTGAGTGCATGCGCGCACAGACGCAAAGACGGCAGTGCCGCCTTTTGCCATCTCGTTGTGCGCGCCGTTCGTCATTGACCTATCGCCGTTCCGCCCGCCGAACTACCGGGATTGATACGTCAGCCAGCATCCACGAAGAACGTTAACGGCCTGTTAACCAGCGGACAAATCAACCGTTTTTGCCTTCGTTTGCGCGGTTTTACGCCGGATGTCACTGCCCGCGCAAGGTCCGCAAGGATGGTTCTTGTGAGTCCTCATCCGTCGGGGCGGCGGCTCGCGGTAACCCTTGGATTACACAGTAAACTTTTGATGCTGCGGCGCGACACCGGCATCGCGGCCCGACGCAAATCAGCGCTTTCCCCGCAACCGCCAAAGTGCTTGTCTCCGCCCGCGGACCGCTTCGCCTTCCGCATCAAGACCATCGCCAACCGCCCTTCCAGGCCCCCGGCCGAGGCCCGCTGGACATGAAAATCCTGCCGCCCGTCTCGATCCAAGCACGCCGGCTGCTGCCCAGCCGCTGGGACCTGCTGGCGGCGGTTCTGGTGCTGGGTTTCCTGGTGGCATTTGCCGAAACCAGCCGCTTCCTGGTCCATCCGCTGAGTTCCATAACCGGCAACAGCCTGATCCTGGACCCCTGGGACCTGCCTGGCTATGCGGTCCGGACCGCGCTGAGGATGCTGATCGCCATGGGGGCGTCGCTGGTCTTCAGCTTCACCTACGCGACCTGGGCCGCCAAGAACCCCCGGGCCGGCAACTTGCTTGTGCCGCTGCTTGACGTGCTCCAGTCGGTGCCGATTCTGTCGTTCCTCTCCATCACCGTCATCTGGTTTCTCTCGTTGTCGCCGGGCCGGGTGCTGGGGGCCGAGCTGGCCTGCGTTTTCACCATCTTCACCGGCCAGGCCTGGAACATGGCCTTTTCCTTCTACCAGTCGCTACGCACCGTGCCGGAGGAGCTGACCGAAGCGGGCCGGATGTTCGGCCTGTCGGCCTGGGCCCGGTTCTGGCGCATCGAGACGCCCTTCGCGCTGCCGCCGCTGGTCTGGAACATGATGATGAGCATGTCGGGCGGCTGGTTCTTCGTGACCATTTCCGAAGCCATCAGCGTCGGCAAGACCAACATTGCCCTGCCCGGTATCGGCAGTTGGATCGCCGTGGCGATCGCCCAGAAGAATTTGCCGGCCATCCTGCTCGCCATTGCTGCCATGCTGGTTGTGATCCTGATCTACGACCAGCTGCTGTTCCGGCCGCTGGTGGCGTGGGCCGACCGGTTCCGCATCGGCAGCGAGCCGTCTCAGGAGGCGCCGCAATCCTGGGCGCTCACGGTATACCGCCGCTCGCGCCTCCTGGACCTGATGACGGCACCGTTCGAGCACATGATGCGCTGGTCCTATCGCTGGCAGCCGCCCAGCTTCGGCATCCGCGCAGCCGGCCGCGAATCCGACGGCCGCGCCAGTTCCCTCACCTGGAACGCCATCCTGGCCGCGCTGGGGCTCTACGCGGCCTGGCGCGTCTATGACTTCAGCCACGCCAACCTGAGCTGGAGCGATGCCGCGACCGCTTTAGGCCTGGGCTTCATCACCCTGATGCGGGTGCTGGTGCTGATCGCCATCGCCAGCGCGATCTGGACACCCATCGGAATCTATGTCGGCCTGCGGCCGCGGCTGACCGCCATCGTGCAGCCCGTGGCCCAGTTCCTGGCAGCCTTCCCCGCCAACATTCTGTTCCCGCTGGTGGTATCGCTGATCGTGGCCTGGGACCTCAATCCGGACATCTGGCTCTCGCCCCTGATGGTGCTGGGGACCCAGTGGTATATCCTCTTCAACGTGATCGCCGGTGCCAGCGCCATACCCCAGGAGCTGCGCGACGCCGCCGATAATTTCGGCGTTCGCAGATGGCTGTGGTGGCGCAAGGTCGCGCTGCCCGCGGTTTTTCCCTATTATGTCACCGGCGCCATCGCCGCTTCAGGGGGCTCCTGGAATGCCTCGATCGTGGCCGAGGTGGCGAGCTGGGGCACGCGCACGCTGCACGCGCACGGCCTGGGAGCCTATATTGCCGACGCCGTCGCCCAGGGAGACTTTCGCGGCGTGGTCCTGGGAACGGCCATCATGAGCCTGTTTGTGGTTGTGGTGAACCGCCTCTTGTGGCGGCCGCTCTACTGGTATGCGGAGCGCAAGTTCAGGCTGACGTGAGGACCAGATGACCGATCTCCTGAATGTCGAACATGTGCGCCGCACCTTTCCGCGCGGCGGCAACGAGGAATTGCTGGTACTCGACGACGTCAACCTGACGCTTCGGGAAGGCGAAATCGTCGGGCTTTTGGGGCGCTCGGGTTCGGGCAAGTCGACGCTCCTGCGCCTGATCGCCGGACTGGCGCGGCCGCAGGGCGGCACGCTGACCTATATGGGGGCGCAGATAGAAGGCCCGGCGCAGGGCGTGGCGATGGTGTTCCAGAGCTTTGCGCTGTTTCCATGGATGACGGTGCTGGAGAATGTGCAGCTTGGGCTGGAGGCGCTGGGCCTGCCGCAACAGGAGATCCGGACCCGCTCGCTTGCCGCGATCGACCTGATCGGCCTGGACGGCTATGAGAGCGCCTATCCGCGCGAGCTGTCGGGCGGCATGCGCCAGCGTGTGGGATTTGCCCGCGCCATGGTGGTTCATCCCAACATCCTGCTGATGGACGAGCCGTTCAGCGCGCTGGATGTGCTGACCGCCGAGAACCTGCGCACGGACCTGATCGAGCTGTGGGGCAAGAAGCAGCTTCCGATCAAGGGCATCATCCTGGTGACGCACAATATCGAGGAGGCGGTGCAGATGTGCGACCGCGTCCTGATGTTCTCGTCCAACCCCGGCCGGGTCGCGTCGGAGCTGAAGATCGACCTGCCGCAGCCGCGCGACCGCACCAGCCCGGACTTCGAGGATTACGTCGACCGCATCTATGTCGAGATGACGGCGCGGCGGGTGGAGCGCATGCGGGTCACGCAGACGGTGGGGCCGCAGGGCATCGACATGCCGCTGACCCATGTTTCGCCCAACCAGATTTCCGGCCTTATCGAGGCGCTTGCCGCGCCGCCCTACAACGGCAAGGCGGACCTGCCGGACGTGGCCTACGAGCAGGAGCTGGAGGTCGACGAGTTGTTCCCGGTGGCCGAGGCCATGCAGCTGCTGCGGCTGGCGGAGGTGGAAGGCGGCGACATCAAGCTGACCCGCATGGGAAGGCGTTTCGCCGATGCCGAACTGAACGAGCGCAAGGAGATATTCTCCCGCGCCCTGCAGAACTATGTACCGCTTGGCGCGCACATCAAGAAGGTGCTGGATGAACGCGCCAGCCATTCGGCGCCGCGCGCCCGCTTCCTGGACGAGCTGGAAGACCATATGGCCGAGGATGCCGCGGAAGAGACCCTGAAGACGGTGATCAGCTGGGCCCGTTTCAGCGAGCTGTTCTCGTACAATGACGACGCCGCGATCTTCAGCCTGGAGAACCCGACCTAGAACATCCGTCCCGTGCGCCAATTCATCCCGACGGCTGGGTGAGCGGCAGGGGATGAACGGCGGCGGCGGCCCGCGCGGCACGGGCGCGGGCTTCGTCGGTATCCCGACCGCGGGCCAGCGCCACGCCCATGCGCCGCTTGACGAAGCTTTGCGGCTTGCCGAACAGGCGCAGCTCGCTGCCCGGCACCGCGAGCGCCCGCTCCACGCCGTCGAATTTGAGCGCGCCTGCGTCCGCCCCGCCATAGATCACCGCCGACGCGCCCGGCGCGCACATGTCGCACGACACCGGCAGGCCCAGCAGGGCGCGGGCATGCAGGGCGAACTCGCTCTGGTACTGGCTGACCAGCGTGACCAGGCCCGTGTCGTGCGGACGGGCGCTGACTTCGGAGAACCAGACATCGTCGCCCCTCACGAACAGTTCCACGCCGAAGATGCCGCGTCCCCCCAGCGCGCCGGTAATGGCCGCCGCCATCTCGTGCGCCTTGCGGCGCGCGACCTCGCTCATCGCCTGGGGCTGCCAGGATTCCACATAGTCGCCATCCTTCTGCAAATGGCCGATGGGCTCGCAGAAATGCGTTCCATCGGCCGCGCGGACGGTGAGCTGGGTAATCTCGAAATCGAAGCGGATTTCGCCTTCCACGATCACGCGCGCCTCGCGCACCCGCCCGGCGTCAAGCGCCTTGCGCCATGCGGCGCCGACATCGCCGGGCGATTTCAGCCGCGACTGGCCCTTGCCCGATGACGACATCACCGGCTTGACGAAGCAGGGAAATCCGATGCGCCCGGCGGCCGCCTGCAATTCCTCCAGCGACGCGGCAAAGGCGTAAGGCGACGAGGCAAGTCCCAGTTCTTCCGCCGCCAGGCGCCGGATGCGCTCGCGGTTCATGGTGACATGGGCGGCGCGGGCCGAGGGGATGACGGTGGCAAGCCCCGCCTTTTCGATCTCAACCAGTTCGGCGGTGGCCAGGGCTTCGATCTCCGGCACGATGAAATGGGGGCGCTCGGCCTCCACCACCATGCGCAGGGCCCGCGGGTCGGTCATGTCGATCACATGGGCGCGGTGCGCGACCTGCATCGCCGGCGCGTTCGCGTAGCGGTCGACGGCAATGGTCTCAACCCCCAGGCGCTGCAGTTCGATCACCACTTCCTTGCCCAGCTCGCCCGAGCCCAGCAGCATCACCTTCACCGCAGCCGGTGACAGCGGCGTGCCCAGTGCCGCCAACTCGCTCACGCATCATCCCCATAAATCGACTTGAATGCGGCGACCTGCGCCTCGCGCGGGGGCTGGCCATGAAACCGCGTTGCGTCACTGTGGAAAATCGCGGCGGACGAGGCGCGATCCACCCAGATCTCCGAGGCCGGAACCACCCAGGAAGGATCGTCCAGCGTACCCGCCGCGATCGTCACGATGGGAAAGGACAGCGGCTCGTGCCACAGCCGGGTGCCGCAATTGGCGCAGCGCACGACATCGCTCTGGCGGCCGGAATCGGCGGTGCGGCGGTAGCGGTGCACATCCCCCGCCAGGTGCCGGAAGCTCTCGCGCGGGGCGGTGATGACCAGAAGGTTGGTGCCGCCCGACATTTTCTTGCAGGCATCGCAGTGACAGGCGGTCATGGTGGCCGGCCGCGCATCCAGACGATAGCGCACCTGGCCGCACAGGCAGCCGCCAGTATAGGGCGGATTGGGAATGGGCGGGCGGGTCATGATTTCATTTCCAGGCGGCAGGCGGGGGATAGAGATGGCCCCGCGCAATATAATTGTGCGAGGAAAATTTGTACCCCCCTCCCCCCGGAGGTGGAAGGGAAAGGGTGATGCGTCAGGGGGCTGGCGGCCGGCGCGGCATCGCCTGTCCAACAGATCCTGCTGGATAGCGGCCGCGCCGGGCCCGGGGAGAGGCGTTGCACAAGGCGCATGGCGGCGGACATCGGGCTCTCGTTCATCATGCAGGGAGCAAATCAGGTCCGGCTGTGGACAGCCAGTCCCGTTTTGACGGGCCACCGCGCGCGGAACCGGTCCCGGGTCGGCACCGCACCACGACGTGCTGCGGTGCGCTCGGGATGACAGGATGGGTGAAAGACAAAGCCCGCGTCCGGTGAGACGCGGGCTTATAGTAGCAAACACCTGGATCCCCACCAGCCGCTCGCCGGAGATGACACTCTAAGGCGCGCAAGATTTTGTGACGTGGGCAGGAGGCCGCGCGGAGCGTACCTAGCGTACGTGAGCACGGCCGACGCACCCACGGCCCAAAAGATAAGCGCCTAGTTTTTTGCCGTATCCACCAGCTTGTTCTTGGCAATCCAAGGCATCATCGCGCGCAGCCTGGCGCCGACTTCCTCGATCGGATGGGCGTCGCCCAAGGCGCGGGTGGCCTTGAAGCTGGCCTGGCCGGCCTTGTTCTCCAGCACCCAGTCGCGGGCGAACTTGCCGGTCTGGATGTCGTTCAGAACCTTCTTCATCTCTTCCTTGGTCTTGGATGTGATGATGCGCGGGCCGGTGACGTATTCGCCATACTCGGCGGTGTTGCTGATCGAATAGTTCATGTTGGCGA
>DASTRG010000157.1:0-8352 GCA_035761325.1 Rhizomicrobium sp.
CCCGCGGAATGGAAGCGGAAATACCAGAAGGAAGCGAGCGCCGAACAGAAGGCCGCCTTCGCCGCGTCCCAAAAGGCCCACAGCTAAGGGCCGCTTTGGCGTTGCGCCGCGCGCGGCGGCCGATGTAGGGTCCGCGGCCCCGAAATCCGGACAGTGAACGACATGGCCAAGACCGGCTTCGCAAAGGATCAGCTCAAATCCTTCATCAACCGCATCGAGCGGCTGGAGGAAGAACGCGCGGCGCTGTCCGCCGACATCCGCGAAGTCTATTCCGAGGCCAAGGGCACCGGCTTCGACACCAAGATCATGCGCCAGGTGATCCGCATGCGGAAGCTGGACAAGGCCGACTTCCAGGAACAGGAAGCGATGCTGGACCTTTACCTCACCGCGATGGACATGCGCTGACGCGCGGGGCTTTGGCCTGGCTTTTCTTATAAGCGCAGCGAATTGGAAAAGCCGGCCCGCTTCGAGCCGCATGGCGGCGAGGGCGGTGAGTCCTGGGTGCGCCGCGCCGTCGCTTATCTGCGGCTTGCACACGTCGCTCGGCGCTCCTGCTCAGGCCGAAAAATTCCGCGCGCTCCAACAAAGTTCCCGCCACAAAATCGCCATCTGGGCTGACAAGCATCCGGCATGCTGCGGCGACATTCCTCCGGTTACGATTCTCTCTTCTTTCTGGCCATCCTTGCCACACTGCTGTCGCTGGCGCCCGGCCTGGCGCATGTGTTCGAGTTGCCGCGCAAGATGATGCTGTCGCGCGATGCCTATTTCAGCGTGCAGCAGATTTATGCCGGTTGGGACCTGTTCGGCATCGCCATCGCGCTGCAACTTCTGTTGCTGGCGATGCTGGCATGGCGCTCGGCCGGGGAGTATTACGTGTTCCGCCCGGTGCTGGTGGCCCTGGTGATGCTGGGGCTGGCCCAGGCGGTGTTCTGGATTTTCACCTTTCCCGCCAACGCCGCCACCCACAATTGGACCATGATCCCGCCGGGCTGGCAGGCCCTGCGCCACCAGTGGGAATATTCCCATGCCGTCGGCGCGGCATGCCAGTTTCTGGGCCTTTGCGCCCTGATCTCGGCACTATTCGCAAGGGTGCGCGCAGCCGGCCGCTGACCGTGCGCGCCTCACCTTGCCCTTGCCCGGCGGCGCTGATTTGATCGGTGCCGGGGAAGGGGCGCCGGCCGGTGCCCCATGCAGGGGAGAACATCATGGGGCACTTGGTGATTGGCCGCCGGGACCTTCTGGCGGGCGCCGCCGCCGCTTCGCTTGCAGCAAAAAGCGCCGACGCCCAACCGGGACAGGCCGCCGCAACCGGCGCGCCCGATGCCGACCAGCTGCGGCGGATGCAATGGTGGCATCAGGCCAGGTTCGGCATGTTCATCCATTTCGGACTCTATGCCGCCCACGGCCGCCACGAATGGGCGATGGAGCTGGAAGCGATCCCGGTCGGCGAATATCAGCGCTTCACGCAAGGCTACAAACCCGCGCTTGCGGAGGAGGCATGACCCAATCGGAAGACCGCCCGGGCGTCTTCGCCCAAAATGACGGTGAAATGGATTTCACTGGATATACCGACGCACAGTTGCGGGACTTGCGGGACCATATTGATGCTGTTCGTTTTCCCGTCAACCTTCAGAAGCTGGCGGAAGAAATTCATCACCGCGAACAAGAGGGCGCCACCAGGCGCTTCGCCATTCGCTTTACATCCGCCGATGGCTTTGTCGGCTGGGTCCAGGCGCTTTTTTCATTTCAGCCATTCTATGGCTCGGGCAGCATAGCCGCCGAGCCCGGACAGATTCTCATTGAAGGATGGCGGCGCACCTGGCTCGGTACAGGCCAACAATCGGAAACGGCGGTCCCGTCCGACCGCATTCGCAACGTATACAGCGACCATGAATGGGTATCATTCGATGTTAGGCGCCGTATTTTGTGGTCGCGCCACCACATGATGCGAGCCGCCGATGCATCGGCAGCTTCTGCCGTGGCGCGGCTGCTCCCCACTTCTCGATCCAAGTGGTTTGATAAGCAGGCGACCGAAATTCGAGACTTTTATCGCTTGTTGCGTGCGCCGAACCGGCAACCCTGGGTCACGACGCTCCTCGTCTTGGCTTGTCTCGGTGTTTATCTTGTCCAGGCCGTCATCAGCGGCTCCTGGCTCGCCGCTGACGGCTTGCTGCTTGTCAATTGGGGCGCGAATGTTGGTCAATTGACTGTCCATGGCGCATGGTGGCGATTGCTGTCATGCCTCTTCCTGCACGTCAGTCTTCTCCACCTGGCCGTCAATATGTGGGTGCTTTGGAGTGCCGGGCGGCTCACGGAGCGCTTGTTCGGCAATGTCGCGTTTGCCGTAATCTACACGGCAGCCGGACTGATGGGCGGCCTTCTGAGCATCGCGTGGAATCCTGCCGTTTCCAGCGTCGGGGCATCGGGAGCCATATTTGGCATTCTCGGCGCTTACATCGCCTACCTCATCCACGGCGATACGAAAATTCCACGTCCTGTCATGCGCGCCCGCCTGATACCGACGCTGCTTTTCATCATCTTCAGTATCTTAGATGGGCTACTACAGAGCGGTATCGACAATGCCGCCCATGCCGGCGGTCTTTTGACGGGATTCTTGCTAGGGTGGGCGGGTGCGCCAATGTCCGGCCGGCAGCTTGAGACATCGGCGAAGGTCCGAAGCGTTGCGGCAATCCTTCTTGTCGTCCTTGGAGCGGCGGGATTGCTGCTCGAAATAACAGGTGCTGCGTCTCAACAGTCCCCAGCGGAACAGTTTCTGGCCGCCAATGCCTGGTATTCGACCGGCGAGGCAAAAAATCTGCAACGCTGGCAAGAAATAGCCGGCCAAGCTGCCGCCGGAACCATTTCGGATGCGGACCTTGCCCGGCGATTTGAAACGGAGATCGTACCTTTCTGGCGACAGGCAGAACCAAGGCTGCGAAAGCAGATTTCCACCGCCCCGCAGGCATCAAGCGGGTTTCCCGCCGCACTCGCCGATTTCGCCGGGCTAAGACTGCGTTGGGCTCGCGCAATTGTCGCGGGGGCCCGAAGCGGAAATCCGCAAGACGCTGTCCGCATGATGAACCGGACAGACGCTGCTCAGGCGCGGTTGGATTGGTTCGCGCTGAGGGCGCAATTCGACCATCAGGCCAAGTCCGTGGCCGAAAGCGGTCTGGTGACCGGGTTGGAAAATATCGCCTGGCTAAATTATCGCCCTTGCGCGGAATATCCATTCCGCGATTTCAATCCCGTGGCGCCTGGCGATCTTGCGAGCGACGGACCGGCGCGTCGGCAGGCCCTCAAATGTCTGGCGCAACATCTGTTCATGACCCGCGATTTCCAGCGTCTGGACAATCTTCTCGCCGTAGCAGCGCGCCACCCCAACGATCTTGCAGACGGAAGATCAAGCTATGATGCCTTGTTTGATGGCATAGACAACCTGTTCGAGTATGGCGGGATCAGCGTGAATGCCACTATGGTGCGCCTGGCCGAGTGGCGGCGTGCGATGCCCGGATCGGTGCACGCTGACTTGGCAGAGGTTTCGGCATTGGTGGCCTGGGGCTACGCTGCCCGGGGCGTCGGCGTTGCTAATACCATTACCGCGCAAAACCTGCAGCTATTTCAGCATCGGATCAATATCGCACAGGCGGCGCTGACCGCGATGGCGCCGCGCGGCAAAAAATGGGCGCAATGGTACGCGCAATCCATCCAAGTCAATCTTCTCGGCAATGGCAAGGAAGAGGAACGCCAGGCTCTTTTCAATGAGGGGCACGCGCTGTTCCCGGACGATGCCAACCTTGACACGGAAATGCTGCATGCGCTGATGCCTCGCTGGGGGGGCGCGTTCGAAAAGGTGGCCCGGTTTATCGCTGCACAAGTCAGTGAGAGGACAAAAGCATCGCCGTCGCAGGATGCCCGCAAGCGATATCTCGACGCCACCGAACTATATGCAGAACTCTATTGGCGTTACGCCACTCTGGAGGCCGGAAATGCCGATATCTTCAAAGACGTTTATGCCGACCCCGATACGGTCAGTATGGGCATGGCGGTGGCGATGAAGCGCCATCCCAAAAGCGATTATGTCGCCAATGTCGCCGGCCGGCTTGCCTGCCAGTCGGACAGGCGGCTTGAATATCTCGTGTTTCACGGAAGATTGCCCAAGCATTATTCCGCGTCTGCCTGGTCGCCCGATTTCTCAGTCGAAGCATGCAACAAGAAGTTCGGGTTGAAGTCTTAGCCCGTCGACAGCTTGGCCGCGAGGCGCGGCGCCGCGCCTCATCCCGCCTTGCGGATTGCGTCTTCCAGCGTGCCGCCTTCCGCCATCGGCTCGCCATGGGCCTGCGGCTCCAGGCCGAATTCCTTCAGCTTGCGGTACAGCGTGGACCGGCCGATGCCCAGCCGGCGCGCCACTTCCGACATGTGTCCTTCATAGCGGGCGATGGCCATGCGGATGATCTCCGACTCCAGGTCCTCGAACTTGCGGATATGGCCCGACGCGTCCGTGGTGGCCAGCGCATAGGGCGAACCTTGCGGCAATGCCGGCGCGGACAGATCCGAGGGCTGCGGCGCGGCGGCATGGGTCTGGCGCTGCACCGTCTCCACCCCCATCGCCGCGGCGATCTGCGGGAAGTCGCAGGTATCCAGCATGGCGCCGTCGCACAGGACCACGGCGCGGAAGATGGTGTTTTCCAGCTGGCGCACATTGCCCGGCCAGCCGAAGCTTTCCAGCAGCTGGGCCGCCTGCGCGGTCAGGCCCGACACCGGCTTGTGCTCCTCGGCGGCGAAGCGCTGGATGAAATGACGGGCCAGCGGAATGATGTCGCCGGTGCGCTCGCGCAGCGGCGGCACCAGGATGGGAAACACGTTCAGCCGGTAATACAGGTCCTCGCGGAAGCTGCCTTCGCGCGCCATCTGTCCAAGATCGCGGTTGGTGGCGCTGATGATGCGCACATCCACCTTCACCGGCCGCTTGGAGCCGACGGGATCGACTTCGCCCTCCTGCAGGGCGCGCAGCAGCTTGACCTGCATGTCCAGGCGAAGCTCGCCGATCTCGTCCAGGAACAGGGTGCCGCCGTCGGCTTCCTGGAATTTGCCCAGATGCTTGTCGCTGGCGCCGGTGAACGAGCCCTTTTCGTGGCCGAACAGGATGCTTTCGATCAGGTTTTCCGGGATGGCGCCGCAATTGACGGTGACGAACGGCTTTCCCGAACGCGCGCCCGTGCCCTGGATGGCGCGCGCGATCAGCTCCTTGCCGGCGCCGCTTTCGCCTTCGATCAGGATGGGGATGTCGGACTGGGCCGCGCGCGTTCCCAGGCGGAAGACCTGTTTCATCTCGGGGCTGGTCGCCACCAGGTCCTCGAAGGAGAGCTTGTTGTCGGCCTTCTTCTTCAGCTGCTTGACCTCGCCCGAAAGCGTGCCGATCTTGAGCTGGTTGCGGATCGAAACGGCGATGCGTTCGGGGCTGGCGGGCTTGACCAGGAAATCGTTGGCGCCGGCGCGCATCGCCTCCACGGCGCTGTCGATGCCGCCGCGCGCGGTCAGCACGATCACCGGCAGATCGGGATTGGATGTGCGCAGCTTGGTCAGCACTTCCAGCCCGCCCATGTCGGGCATCACCAGGTCCAGCAGCATCAGCGTGACCTGTTCCCCGCGCGGACCGTTGATCAGGTCCAGCGCCGGGCTGCCGCCGGGCGCGGTGACGACATGCATGCCGCTGCGGCTGATCGCCGTTTCCAGCAGCCGCCGCTGCACCGGATCGTCGTCAACGACAAGGATGGTCTGCGCCATGATGTTAAGCCCTTTGTACCAAACGGGCGCGGATTTTGAGGGCTGACGGGTAAATGGCGCGTTTAAGCGTGTTCTTATCCGGCACAGAAGGCTGGGGATCGTTCGGGGAACGATTCGCTGCTTAACAAGTCTTTAATAGGCCCCGCGGAACCGTTAACAGCCGCCCAAAAGCGGGCGTTCGGGCGGACAAATCCGTATACTGGCGGGATTGCCGCAGGGCTTCGGTTTGCTATAGTCCGGCCGGTTTTTAACGAACGGGGGCCGAAATGGCGCAAGAATCCGAACACCAGATCGGTTCCATGGACATGGCTCAGCACAGGAAGACCTATGACGGCTTCCTGGCTTTCGCAAAATGGTCTTTCGCCGGGATCATGCTGGTCATGATCATTCTTGCCATCTTCCGCACCTGAAACCTGATGCGGCTGGGGGTCGTCAAGGAAAAGCGGGCGGGTGAAACGCGCGTCGCCGCGACGCCCGAATCCGTCAAAAAACTCAAGGGCTTGGGGCTGGACGTCTCGATCGAGGCGGGGGCCGGGGTGGCGGCGCGCTTTTCCGACGCCGACTACCAGGCCGCGGGCGCCACCGTCCTGCCCGACGCCGCGGGCGTGCTGGGCGATGCCGATATCGTGCTGAAGGTGCGCGCGCCCGAGGCGGGCGAGATCGCGCTGATGAAAAAAGGCGCGGTGCTGGCGGCGCTTCTGTCGCCGCACACCGAAAAGGACGCCATCGCCGCGCTGGCGGGGGCGGGCGCCACCGCCTTTGCCATGGAACTTCTGCCGCGCATCTCCCGCGCCCAGGCGATGGACGTGCTCTCCTCGCAGGCGAACCTGGCCGGCTACAAGGCCGTGATCGACGCCGCCGCCCGCTTCGGCCGCGCCATGCCGATGATGATGACGGCCGCCGGCACCATCGCGCCCGCGCGCGTGCTGGTGATGGGCGTGGGCGTTGCCGGCCTTCAGGCCATCGCCACCGCCAAGCGGCTGGGCGCCATCGTCAGCGCCACCGACGTGCGCCCCGCCACCAAGGAACAGGTGGAATCGCTGGGCGGCACCTTCGTCGCGGTGATGGACGAGGAATTCCAGAACGCCCAGACGGCGGGCGGCTATGCCAAGCCGATGAGCGAGGAATACCAGAAGAAACAGGCCGCGCTGATCGCCGAGACGATCAAGAAACAGGACATCGTCATCACCACCGCGCTGATCCCCGGCCGCAAGGCGCCGATCCTGGTGTCCGAGGAGATGATCCGTTCGATGAAACCGGGCAGCGTGATCGTCGACCTGGCGGCAGGCGCGGGCGGCAACACGCCGCTGTCGAAGCCCGACGAAACGATAGAGGTGCACGGCGTCACCATCATGGGGCCGACCAACCTGCCGGGGGCGCTGGCGACGGATGCCTCCTCGCTCTATGCCCGCAACCTGTTCAATTTTGTCGGCCTGATCGTCGACAAGAAGTCGGGCGCGCTGGCGATCGACTGGAATGACGAGATCATCGCCGCTTCGGTGGTGGCAAAGGACGGCGCACCCGTCACCAGGGGATAGGTCATGGAAGCGACAGTCATCGACCCGTTTGTGTTCCGGCTTTCCATCTTCGTGCTGGCGATCTTCGTTGGCTATTTCGTGGTCTGGGGCGTGACGCCGGCGCTGCATACCCCGCTGATGAGCGTCACCAACGCCATATCGTCGGTCATCATCGTGGGCGCGCTGATCGCCGTGGCAGTGCCCGCGCTGACCGCCGATGCCTGGACCTCCAAGCTCCTGGGCTTTGTCTCGCTCATTCTCGCCTCGGTGAACATCTTCGGCGGCTTCCTGGTCACCGCCCGCATGCTGGCGATGTATAAGAAGAAGGATCGGGCATGAAAGCCGACATCGCCGCCCTTCTTTATCTCCTGTCCGGCGTTCTGTTCATCCTGGCCCTCAAGGGGCTGGCCTCGCCCGCCACCTCGCGCGCCGGCAACCGCAACGGCATGCTGGGCATGGCCATCGCGGTGCTGACCACCCTGTGGGTGGCCGGCGTCAGCGATCCGCTGACCTGGGGCCTGATCGTGGCCGGCATGGCCATTGGCGGCATCATCGGCGCGGTGATGGCGAAACGCATCGCCATGACGGCGATGCCCCAGCTGGTCGCGGCTTTTCATTCGCTGGTAGGCCTTGCGGCGGTGCTGACGGCGGCGGCGGCGCTCTATTCGCCCGAAGCCTTCGGCATCGGGTATGAGGGCGCCATCCGCACCCAGTCGCTGGTGGAAATGTCGCTCGGCGTGGCCATCGGCGCCATCACCTTCGCCGGCTCGATCATCGCCTTTGCCAAGCTCAACGGCAACATGAGCGGCGCGCCGATCCTGCTGCCCGCGCGCCATCTGCTGAACCTTCTGATCGCCGTCGTCATCGTCGGCCTGATCGTCCATTTCACCATGGACCAGCCGCACTGGGCCTTCTGGGCCATCGCCGCGCTCAGTTTCGTTTTCGGCATCACCCTCATCATCCCCATCGGCGGCGCCGACATGCCGGTGGTTGTGTCGATGCTGAACTCCTATTCCGGCTGGGCGGCGGCCGGCATCGGCTTCACACTTGA
>DASTRG010000158.1:0-5740 GCA_035761325.1 Rhizomicrobium sp.
GGCGCTGGGCGATGTCGAGCATCGCGGCCACCAGGTGAGCGCGCGCGAGGCGCTGGCCGCGGTGGCTGGCGTCATCAGTCCGCTGGCGACCGGCGCGGTGCTGGTGGGGTTCGGCCCTTACGCCGCCTTCGGCATGGCCGCAGTTTGCCAGGTGGCGGCGGCGGTGCCGCTGCTGTTCACGCCCAATGTGGTGATCCGGCCGGGCGTCAGGGGCGTGGTGCGCGCGGCGCTGCCCGGCGTGGCGATCTTCCTGCTCGATGGCTTTATCGGCGCCGGCTATGTCTTTGTCTGGCAACTGGCGCTGTTCGTGACGCTGGGCGGCGATTTTCTCGGCTATGGCGGGGCGCTGGCGCTGGCGGCGCTGGTCGGCGGCGTCGCCGGCATGCTGCTGGGACGGCACATCGATGCCGGCCACGGTTCGCGCGCGGTGTGGCTGGCGCTGGGCCCGTTCGCCGCCACGCTTCTGGTGCGGGCGCTGGCAGCGGGCCATCCGGCGCTCGCGGTGCTGGCCAATGCCTTGGCGGTGGCGGCCTATTGCCTCTACATCCCAACGCTGATGACGGCGGTCTACAATCTGGCGCGCGGCACCCAATGCACATTGCGCTTCCATGTCGCCACCGAAGGCGGCTGGGATTTCGGCGGTGCGGGTGGGGCGCTGCTGGCGGCGATGCTGTTGCACCTGGGCCTGTCGCTGAACTGGGTGTTGCTGTTGCCGCTGATCGGCGCGGCGGGCATGGCGGTGCGGCTGCGCCGTTACTATGGCGTCAAGAAGGTGACTCTGGTTTCGCCGTAGTCACGGATGTCGGCCACGGCGAAACCGGGCGCGGCGAAGATTTCCTTGGCATCGGTTTCCACCACCAGCAGCGCCCCGGGCGAAAGCCAGCCGCCGTCCTTCAGCGAGACAAGCGCCGGCGCGACCAGGTCCTTGCGGTAGGGCGGATCGAGGAATACCAGATCGAACGGCCCGCCGCTGCCGGTGTTCATCGGCCCCAGGTCGGTGGCGTCGCGCCGCCAGAGCTTGGTGACGCCGGTCAGCCCCAGGCCTTCGACATTCTCACGTACCAGGGCGCGGCTGTCGGCGCTGTCATCGACGAACAGGCAGAAGCGCGCGCCGTGGCTCAGTGCCTCGATCCCCAGGGCGCCAGTGCCCGCGAACAGGTCGGCCACGGCCGCGCCCTGAAGTGTGAAGCCGATGCCGAAATCGCGGTGCGCCAGCATGTTGAAAATGGCCTGGCGGGTGCGGTCCGAGGTGGGACGCACGCGTGCATCGTCCGGAGAAACCAGCCGCCGTCCCCGCATTGTGCCGCCGGTAATCCTCATAAACCCTTGTTCCCCCATGGGTAACTGTTTGCCGCGGATGGCGAATAGCACGGGGACGGAGTATAGGGCAGGGTGATGAAGCGCTTTCTTCCGATATTGACGCTGTTTTTGGCGGCAGTCGCGATCCTGACCCCGGCGGCCTGGGCCCAGGGCATGCGGGTGCATGCCCGGCTGGTGGCCGAGGATCGCGCCGTCGCGCCCGGCGGCACCACGACCATCGCGCTGGTCGAAGACATCGCCCCCGGCTGGCACACCTATTGGAAGAATCCCGGCGATGCCGGCGCGCCCACGCGCATCGAATGGAAGCTGCCGGATGGCTGGAAGGCGGGCGACATCCAGTGGCCGCGTCCCAAGCGCCTGCCGGTCGGCCCGCTGATGGATTACGGCTATGAAGGCACGTTGTGGCTGCCCGTCGCAGTGACCGCGCCCGCCGGGGCCAAGCCCGGCGATATCGTCACCCTGCGTGCCCATGCAAGCTGGCTGGTCTGCTCCAACGTCTGTGTGCCGGAAGAGAGCGATGTTGCGCTGACGCTGCCGGTGGGCCCTCAGGTGGCCGATCCCGGGGTGGCCAAGGATTTCGCTGCTGCGCGGACACTTCTGCCGGTGGCTTCGCCATGGAAGGCGACGTATGCGGCGGGCGAAAATCTCGACCTCTATATCGCCGCGCCCAGCCTGGCGGCGGCCCATCCGGCAAGCGTCGATTTCTTTCCGTCAGAGGCGGGGACCATCAGGAATCCGGCGCCCCAGCGCGTGGGCTATGTGGCGGACGGGCTGGTGTTGCGGCTGGCGCCCGCGGGCAAGATCAAAGGCACGCTGAACGGCCTTCTGGTGGTGACGGGGACCGACGGCTCGACCCAGGCGCTGGAGATCGCCGCGCCCCAGGGCGTGGTGCCGCCCGCGACCTTTGCCGAAGAGACTGCTTCCGCCGGTCTGTCGATCTGGCTGGCGATCGGGTTCGCGCTGCTGGGCGGGCTGATCCTGAATGTGATGCCCTGCGTGTTGCCGATTCTGGCGATGAAGGCGCTGGCGGTGGCACGGCACGGCGCGCATGGCCGTGAGGAGAGTTTCGCCTATGCCGTGGGCGCGATTGCCAGCTTCGCGGCGCTGGGACTTTCCATCCTGATCCTTAGGGAAGGCGGGGCGGCGGTGGGCTGGGGTTTTCAGCTGCAGAGCCCCGTCGCGGTGGCGGGTTTCGCGCTTCTGGTCTTCGCGGTGGGGTTGAACCTGTCGGGGGTGTTCGAGGTTGGCTCGATCACGGCGGGCGCAAGCCTGACGCAGAAAAGCGGACTGACGGGCGCCTTCTTCACCGGCGTGCTTGCGGTGGCGGTGGCCGCGCCTTGCACCGCGCCGTTCATGGCGGCGGCGCTGGGCTTTGCCCTGACACAGGGTTTCATGATGGCGCTGGCGGTATTCGTGGCGCTGGGCGTGGGCTTCGCGCTGCCGTTCCTGGTGCTGGGCATGTGGCCCCGCGCGCTTGCCTTCCTGCCCAGGCCTGGTCCCTGGATGTTGCGCCTCAAGCAGTTCCTGGCCTTTCCCATGTACGGCGCCGCGGCCTGGCTGGCCTGGGTTCTGGCGCAGGAGGCCGGCCCGAACGGTGTCGCCATCCTGCTGGCGACGTTTGTCGCGCTGGCGATGGCGGCATGGCTCTGGACCGTGACGCGCGAGACTGGCGGGCGGCTTGCGGGCGCAATCGCGGCGCTGGCGGTGGTGGCGCTGTCGCTTTATGGTGTGAGCCGGCTGAGCGGCGAGCCTGCGCCCGCGCGCGCGGCCACGACCTCAAAGCTGGGCGAGCCCTTCACGCCGGCGAAACTGGCGGACTATCGCAGCGCGGGGCGGCCGGTGTTTGTCGATGCCACGGCCGCATGGTGCATCACGTGCCTGGTCAACGAGGAAGCCGTGCTGTCGAAGGACAGCGTCAGAAGCGCCTTTGCTGCCCGCAAGGTCGCCTATCTGGTCGCCGACTGGACCAACCAGGACCCGGCAATCACCCAACTGCTGAAGGACAACGGCCGCTCGGGTGTGCCCATGTACCTTTATTACGCGCCGGGCGCACAGCGGCCCGTGATCCTGCCGCAGATCCTTACCGAAGGCAGCGTGATGACCGCGCTGGGCAGCTAGTTATTTCTTCGCCTTCCCGCGAGGTATCTTTTTGCGGTCATCCGCCACGTCGGCATCGGGGGCGGCCGCCGCTTCGCTCTCGCGGCCGGGCGGCGCTCCGACGATATGGTTGCCGCCAGAATAGGAAGGCGGGTCGCTGGCGGGGAAGGTATCCTTCATTTGCTGGTCGATCTTGTCCTCCCGCCTGGAGGCCTTTCTGTCTGGTTCGTCCGTCTTTCCGGTCATCGCGCGCGCCTCTAGATGTGGGTTTGGGTGAACAGGTGGGGAAACAGGCCGACCAGACCGACGAAAATCAGATAGATCGCAATCAGGTAGTTGAGCAGCCGTGGCACGATCAGGATCAGGATGCCGATCAGGAGCGCGACCAGGGGCTGAATCAGGATGATGTCCATATGCATGGGAAAATCGCCTTTCCTGAAATCTCGCAGTTGAGAACGCCCAAGCCCCGGCGAAGGTGGCATCGCTGCGGCAGCAGGACATAAACTTTCGGGGAAACAGGGGCTTGGGCGCCCGCCATGCGGCGGCAAGGCGCTGGCCCGGGGCGCTCCGGCGTGGTTATCTCGCCCGCCCATGAGCCTTTTTTCCCTGTTTCGCGGCCTGGCTGGGCCACCCAGAATGGCCGGTAACATCCTTGTTGCCTTCGCCAGCCAGACCGGCGCCGCCGAAGCCATCGCCTGGCGAAGCGCCAACGCCCTGATCGGGGCGGGCCGCTTCGTGCGCGTGGCGCCGCTGGGCGGTCTGGATCCCGCCGCGCTGGCCGAGGCCGGCACGCTGCTGGTGGTCACCAGCACCTATGGCACCGGCGAAGCGCCGGATTCGGCGCGTGCCTTCGTGCGCCGCCATATGGGCGCGCGCGCCGATTTCTCCGGCGTCAGCTTTGCGGTGCTGGCGCTGGGCGACCGCAAATATGACGCCACCTTCTGCCAGTTCGGCAGGGGGCTGGACCGCTGGCTGGCGGAAGGCGGCGGGCGGCGGCTGTTCGATGTGGTCTGCGTGGACGGCGACGATGACGAGGCCGCCATGTCCCGATGGTGCGAGCATCTCTCGCGGCTGGGCGCCAAATGCAGCGCCGAACGCCTGATGCCCGGTGCGCCGCAGGATTGGACCCTGGCCGAGCGCCAGTTGCTCAATCCCGGCAGCGCGGGGGGCGAAACGTGGAACGTAAGGCTCGCCCCGAAGAAGCCGGCGCATCTGTCCTGGACCGCGGGCGACATCGCCGAAGTGTGGCCGCGCAACGATCCCGCGCAGGTGGAGGCGTTCATCGCCCGTCACGCGCTGGATGGCGCCACTCTTTTCAAGTGGAAGGGCCACTGGACGGCGCTGGCCGAGATCCTGGCGATGAGCCGCCTGCCGGCCGATCACGAGGTTGCAGGCATCTCGGTGCAGTGGCTCGCGGACCGGCTGGAGTGGCTGGGCAGCCGCGAATATTCCATCGCCTCCTTGCCGGAGGACGGGCACATGGAGCTTCTGGTGCGCAAGGCGGTGAAGGATGACGGCAGCCTGGGGTTGGGTTCGGGGTGGCTGACCGGGATCTGCCCGGTGGGCGGAACGGTGTCGCTGCGCATCAGGCCCAATCCGAACTTTCGTTCGCCGGGCGACGTGCCCGTGATCCTGATCGGCGCGGGGACAGGAATGGCGGGCCTGCGCGTACATCTGAAGTATCGCGCACAGAAGGGGCGCAAGCAGTCCTGGCTGCTGTTTGGCGAGCGCGGACCGGGCGACCTCTATTATGCCGATGAGATCGCCGCGTGGCAGGCCGACGGCACCCTGGCGCGCGCCGATATCGTCTTCTCGCGCGCGCAGCCGGCGCGCCGTTACGTCCAGCATCTGGTGGCCGAGGCCGGCGAGGATGTCCGCGAATGGGTAACGACGCGGGGCGCGGCGATCCTGGTATGCGGCGGCGTGGAGATGGCGGCGGGCGTGCAGGAGGCGCTTGCCGCCATCCTGGGCGAAGAGATGCTGGAGTCGATGACCCAGGATGGCCGCTATCGGCGCGACATCTATTAGTGGTGCGCGGCGCGCCGGCCGTTTCGCAACTCTTGTGACATTATCAAGGCCTTAAGACCTGATTAACCATGTCGGCGCAAGGCTCGTTGAGGATAACGGATGCCGGTTGCTGGGATCAGGCAGGCCGTTCTCGCGGTGGAACATGCCAACGGTTATTCGCCTCGCCAAGGATGCTTCGCCCGGAAATAACCTCGATTTTTCGGGCCTTTTTGACGCGGTCCCCGAACCGGTCGCCTATTTCGGGCCGGATCGAAAACTCAGCGCATGCAATCGGCGATTCCGCGAACTGTTTCCG
>DASTRG010000159.1:0-4229 GCA_035761325.1 Rhizomicrobium sp.
CGAGGAACAGGCCGAGATCGCGCGCAAGGTGGGCATCGCCACCATCAAGTTCGCCGACCTCTCCAATCACCGCACCACCGATTATGTTTTCGACCTGGAGCGGTTTTCGCGCTTCGAGGGCAAGACCGGGCCGTATCTTCAGTATGCGGCGGTCCGCATCCAGTCGATCCTGCGCAAGGCGCGCGAGCAGGGCGACCTGCCCGGCATTCCCGCCATCCATTCGCCGGAGGAACGCAGCCTGGTCCTGCAGCTGCTTGCCATCGGCGATGTGATGGCGGCGGCCGAGGAAAAGCGTGCCCCCAACATGCTGTGCGAATACGCTTTCGAGCTGGCGCAGAATTTCAGCCGCTTCTATGGCGCCCACCACATCCTATCCGAATCGGATGCGAGCCTCAGGATCTCCCGCCTGGGGCTTTGCGCCCTTGTGCTGGCGGTGATGACCCGGGTGCTGGACATTCTGGGCATCCAGGTTCCCGAAAGAATGTGAGTAACTTCGAGGCCTTTCGGGCCCGAATTGACTCCGGGGGGACCCCCTCTATGATGCCCCGCAACAGGGCCGTCCGCCGGGAGGCGCGCGAACCTGGCCAACACACGATCCCACGCGGGAGAGACCTGGCGAAAGCAAAGCCGGGCGCCGAAGGAGCAACCGCCCCGGAAACTCTCAGGCAGAAGGACCGCGACCGGGTGATGAACTTCTGGAAAGCGGCGATGCCCTGGCACCGCCCACCGAAGGGGTAATCCGGCGCTCCGTCAGGGATGACCGGGGAAATCTCTCAGGTTCGATGACAGAGGGGCCGCGCTTCCGGCGGGACGCGTGGACTCCATCATCGGGACCTTTATGAGCACTGAATCACTGCGACGCACGCCGCTGCACGCCCTCCACCTGGAGCTGGGCGGCAGGATGGTGCCTTTCGCCGGATATGAGATGCCGGTGCAGTACCCCGCCGGCATCCTGAAAGAGCATCTGCACACCCGCGCGAAGGCCGGGCTGTTCGACGTCTCGCACATGGGCCAGGCGTTTCTTTCCGGCGACACCGCGGCGCTGGAAAGGCTGACCCCCGCCGACGTCGCGGGGCTGAAGGAAGGCCGGCAGCGCTATGGGCTGCTGCTGACGCCGAGCGGGACCATCAAGGACGATTTCATGTTCTCGCGGCTTGAGGGCGAGGCCGATCTGTACCTCGTCGTCAATGCCGGCACCAAGGAAGGCGATTTCGCCTATATCGCGCAGCAGCTGGCGGGCGCCGTCACCCTGACGCCGCGCCCGGACCGGGCGCTGCTGGCGCTGCAGGGGCCGATGGCGGCAGCGGTGCTGGAGCGCCATGCGCCGGGCATTTCGGGCCTGAGCTTCATGCAGGTGGCGCGCACCAGCGTGGCGGGCGCGCCCGCGATCGTCAGCCGCACCGGCTATACCGGCGAGGATGGATTCGAGATTTCGCTGGAAGGCGGCGATGCCGAGCGCGTGGCGCGCATACTGCTGGGCGAGGCGGAGGTGCTGCCCATCGGTCTTGGCGCGCGCGACAGCCTGCGGCTGGAAGCGGGCCTGTGCCTTTACGGCCATGACATCGATGAGAGCACCGATCCGGTGGAAGCGGGGCTGGTCTGGTCGATCGGCAAGCGCCGCAAAATGGAGCCGACCTTCCTGGGCGGCCCTGGGATCATGGACGCGCTGACCCATGGCACCGCGAGAAAAAGGGTCGGCATTCGGCCCGAAGGGCGGGCGCCGGCGCGCGAAGGCACCGAGATCGCCGACACGTCGGGACGGGTGATCGGCAAGGTCACGTCGGGCGGCTTCAGCCCCAGCCTGAATGCGCCCATCGCGATGGGATATGTGCAAAGCGCGTTCGCCGCCGACGGCACGGCGCTGAACCTGTTGGTGCGGGGCAATGCCTTGCCCGCCACCGTCGTGCCCATGCCTTTCGTCCCCCACAATTATCGCCGCTAGGAGCATGAGATGAGCGAAGTCCGTTACACCGATCAGCATGAGTGGATCCGCATGGACGGCGACGAGGCCACGGTGGGTATCACCCGCCACGCCGCCGAATCCCTGGGCGATGTGGTGTTCGTCGAGGTGCCCGCCGTGGGCAAGGCGGTCAAGGCGGGCGGCGAGGCCGCGGTGGTGGAAAGCGTCAAGGCCGCCAGCGACGTCTATGCGCCGGTGTCCGGCACGGTCAGCGCCGCCAACGATGCGCTGGCGACCGAGCCGTCGAAGGTCAACGACGATCCGGAAGGCGCGGGCTGGTTCTTCAGGCTCAAGGGGGTGAGTGCCGAGGAATTCGGCAAGCTGATGGACGAGGCCGCTTACAAGAAGTTCCTGGAGACTGTCTGATGCGTTATCTGCCGCTCACCGCGGACGACCGCAGCGCCATGCTGGCGAAGATCGGCGCGCCCGATGTCGATGCCCTGTACCGCGACGTGCCGGCATCGGCGATCGTGGGGCTGTCCGCCTTCGACCTGCCGGACACAAAGGGCGAGATGGAGGTGGAGCGGGCGCTGACGAAACTGGCGGCGAGGAATGTCGCGGCGGGCGCCGCGCCTTTCTTCTGCGGCGCCGGTGCCTACAAGCACCACGTTCCCGCCAGCGTCGATCATCTGATCCAGCGCAGCGAGTTTCTCACCAGCTATACGCCTTACCAGCCCGAGATCGCGCAGGGCACTCTGCAATATCTGTTCGAATTCCAGACCCAGGTTGCGCTGCTGACCGGCATGGAAGTGGCCAATGCCTCGCTCTATGACGGCTCCACCGCCACGGCCGAAGCGGTGATGATGGCCCAGCGCGTCACCCGGCGCGGCAAGGCGATCCTGTCGGGCGGCCTGCACCCGCACTATGCCGAGACGGTGGAGACGGTCGCTGGCCTGGCCGGCAGGATCGAGCGCGCGCCCGTCACGCCGGGCAAGGCCGAAGACATCATCGCGCTGATCGATGACGAGACCGCCTGTGTGGTGGTGCAGTCGCCGGACGTGTTCGGCCTGATCCGCGACCTGCGGCCCATCGCGGAAGCGGCGCACGCCAGGGGCGCGCTGCTGGTCGCGGTGGTCACCGAAGTGGTGTCGCTGGGCCTTCTGGAGCCGCCGGGCGCGCAGGGCGCCGACATCGTGGCGGCGGAAGGCCAGTCGATCGGCAATGGCCTGAATTTCGGCGGGCCCTATGTGGGCCTGTTCGCCACGCGCGAGAAATTCCTGCGCCAGATGCCGGGACGGCTGTGCGGCGAGACGGTGGATGTGGAAGGCCGGCGCGGCTTTGTGCTGACCTTGTCGACGCGCGAGCAGCATATCCGCCGCGAAAAGGCGACCAGCAACATCTGCACCAATTCGGGCCTGTGCACCCTGGCCTTCACCATCCACCTGTCGCTGCTGGGCGAAGAAGGGCTGACCCGGCTGGCGCGGCTCAATCATGCCAGGGCCTCGGCGCTGGCCGACCGGCTTGCGGCGCTGCCGGGCGTGGAATTGGTGACGCCCGCCTTCTTCAACGAATTCACCATCCGCCTGCCCGGGCCCGCCGCGTCGCTTGTCGAGGCGCTGGCCGGCAAGGGCGTCATCGCCGGGGTTCCGGCCTCGCGCCTTATGCCGCACGAGGCACAGGCGCAGAACCTTCTGATCGTGGCGGCCACCGAATGCGTCGGCGATGATGATGCCGACGCGCTGGTGGCGGCCCTTGGGGAGAGCCTGTCATGAGCATGAACAATCAGGGCCGTCCCACTTCCCTTGACGGCGTCGAAAGCCGCCGCCGCGCCGTCGCGCCCGGAACCGTGGCGCCCGAGGAACTGGCGACCATCTCGGGCGACCGGGGCCTGGACCATGAAGAAAAGCTGATCTTCGAGCTGGATCATGGCGCGGTGGGTGTGGACATCCCCGATGTCCAGGTTCGCGGCGACCGGCTGGGGGGCATGCGCCGCAGTGGCGCGATCGGCCTGCCGGGCCTGTCCGAGCCGGAAGTGGTGCGCCATTATGTGCGCCTGTCGCGGATGAACTATGCCATCGACAGCGGGCTCTATCCGCTGGGCTCCTGCACCATGAAGCACAATCCGCGCCTGAACGAGAAGATGGCGCGCCTGCCCGGATTCGGCGACCTGCATCCGCTGGCGCCGCAATCCACGACCCAGGGCGCGCTGGAACTGATCGCGCAGTTGATGACCTGGCTGGAACGCTTGACCGGCATGCCGGCCGTGGCCATGTCGCCCAAGGCGGGCGCACATGGCGAACTGTGCGGGCTGCTGGCCATCCGCGCCGCC
>DASTRG010000160.1:0-21424 GCA_035761325.1 Rhizomicrobium sp.
CGAGACGCCGGACAATATCCGCAATCATCCCGCGCTGAAGGGCCTCAAGATTCCTCGCACCGGCATGATCGGTAAGATTTCGCCGCTGACCACCAAATCGCTGGTGATCTGCGGCGATCCGCAGATGTACACCGACGAGACTGGCCGCAAGGGTGCGCGCCTTCGGGCCTACGACAAGAAGACGGGCGAGGAAAAAGGTGCGGTCTACATGCCGGCGGAACAGTCGGGCTCGCCCATGACCTACATGCTGAACGGCAAGCAGTACATCGTGCTGGCGATCAGCGGGCGGGGCGCTGACGCGGAATTCATCGCCTTCCGGCTGCCTGGTTAGAGCGCGGCGGGACAGGCAACTCGACGGACATGCTGCGTCAGGCCAGGGTGTCCAGCAGCCTACCGATGCCTGGAGCTGTCAGCGACAGGCGGTTGAATGCCGCCATCTCCAGGTGATTGGCGGCGTGCTGGATCTTCTGTGCGACGTCGGGCGCCGGCTCGCGGCGAGCCGAGCGGCGCAGGTCACCCGCATAACTGACCATATCGGCGATGGAATGGATTGCTTGCCCCATTCTATTAGCGTGTCAGCAGCCGTTGGGGCAGTACATCGAAATCGCGGGACAATACTAAAGGAAAATTAAAGCCGGTGCGTGCCTACCAGTCTTCCGGCCGCCAACATGCGCATAAACAATCGGAAGGGGGATTGGCGGGATGATTTCGTTTACGCGCCGGCGGATGATGGCCACAACCTCAGCCGCGGGTTTTGCCGGCAGTCTGCCCGCCGCCGCGCAGCCGGATTCGCCACAGGATTCCACCTGGCTTCACTACGCAGGCGATCTGGCCAGTACGCGCTATGCGCCGCTGGACCAGATAAACGCAGGAAATTTCGACAAACTGGAAATGATCTGGCGTTTTTCGACAAACGCGCTGGGTCCCAACCTCGATGCGGATTATCAATCAACGCCGCTATTCGTGAACGGCAGGATCTACAGCACCGCAGGCTATCGCCGCGATGTGGTGTGTCTGGATGGCGCCACGGGCGAGCTCCTTTGGATGCACCGCCACGACGAGGGCCGGCGCAGTGGCAGCCGCGGGGGGCCCGGCCTGGGGATCGCCTATTGGACCGATGGAACGCGCGAGCGCATCCTCTATGTCACCATCGGCTATCAACTTTGTTCCCTGGATGCCAGGACCGGCGCGCCTGACCCGGTTTTTGGCATGGGCGGTATAGTCGACCTGCGCCAGAACGACGATCAGCAGATGGACCCCAGCCGCGGCATCATTGGCCTTCACGCACCGCCGCTGGTGGTGCGCGATGTCGTGGTGGTGGGCGCCGCCCCCACCGCCGGCTCCAAGGGTTATATCCGCGGCTTCGATGTGCGAAGCGGCCGCCGCAAATGGATCTTCCACACCATCCCGCAAAAGGGCGAGTTCGGATACGACAGCTGGCTGGTGCCGGGCCAGGCAGAAGCCATCGGCAATGGCGGCTGCTGGGCCTCAATGTCGGCGGACGACGAACTGGGCCTCGTTTATTGCGGCGTGGAATCGGCAGCCACTGACATGGAAGGTGTGAACCGCCACGGTCCGGGCTTGTTCGGAGAAAGTCTGGTGGCGCTGGACATAGAGACCGGCCGGCGAAGATGGCACTATCAGATGGTTCACCACGGGCTATGGGACCGCGATGTTCCCTGTGCCGGAATCCTGTGCGACCTCACCGTGGAAGGAAAAGCGGTCAAGGCCATTGCCCAGCCCACCAAACAGGGCTTCGTCTATGTCCTGGACCGGACCAACGGCAAGCCGGTTTGGCCAATCCCGGAAGTCGAGGTTCCCAGCGGCCACGTGCCGGGCGAATGGTATTCCCCGACCCAGCCCATGCCGACAAAGCCGCCGCCATTCACCAAACAGGGCGTCAGCGAAGATGATCTGGTGGACTGGACGCCGCAGATAAAGGCGCGGGCGCGCGAGATCGCCCGGCACTACCAGCTCGGGCCTCTCTACGCGCCGCCGCCAATGCTCACTGAAACCGTTTTCGGCGCCTTCAACCTGCCCGGCATGCAGGGCGGCGTGAACTGGCCGGGGGGATCCTACGATCCCGAAACCGGCCTTTTGTATGTTTTTTCCAAGCACCAGATCGGGATCACCGGCGTAGGCCTTGATTCCAAGGGGCGCCCTGTGCCCCGCGGCGGGCCGCCCGCTGCCGGCAGCGCAGATGCTGGCGGTGGTGCCTTCGGTGGCTTTGCTAGCCTGAAGGGGGGTAATCATGGCATGCGCTTCAGCACCATCCCGGACGGGCTGAACGACCCCATCGTTCGCGGCATGATTTCGATCGAGGGTATTCCGCTGGAGAAGCCGCCTTATGGCACCGTCACCGCGCTGAACCTGCGCGATGGAACCTTGGTGTGGCAGGTCACACATGGCGAAACACCCGATCACATCAGGAACCACAGGTTGTTGAAGGGCGTCAATATTCCACGCACAGGCCAGTCGGGTATTCTAGGCACGCTGACAACCAAAAGCCTGGTCATCCTGGGCGACTGCGGCCTGTTCACCGACGATCAGGGTCGCAAGGGATGCCGCCTGCGCGCCTACGACAAGGCCACAGGCGAAGAGAAGGGCCAGGTATTCATGGACAAAGTCCAAACGGGTGCGGCCATGACTTACATGCTGAATGGCCGGCAATATATCGTCACCGCCATTGGTTCCTCCTATGGCGCTGACCTGGTGGCGTTTGCGCTGCCTGATTCCGAAGTTAAGGCAGGCGCCCCGAATAAGGAGGGTTGAGGGCTCCGCCCCGACGCTTTGCGGCGCGCGCTCAGGGATAAGGCAGACAACCGCAGCGCGCGACTATAGCCGCTCGCACCCATCTCGGGGAAGAGTAAGGCAGGCGCCGCCAACGCAATATCGCTGGGGACCGTGGCTGCACATATCGGCATGAATCTCAAACTTCAGAATTCCAAGACGGGCCAGCGCGCGACTGCCGGCATCGTCTAGCCGGTCCAGCCACACCGGCGACACACTTTGATGGCCAGACATGCGTCCATGTGCCAGCAATGTGTCCATGGAATTGTTCATCGCCAGGATTGGCAGAACAATCAGCATGCCAACGCCTGTGACAAAAACGGTACGAAGCAGAATTGCCACGGCCACCCCTCTTGCAAGAGTTGCATGGTAAGCCGGGGCACGGCCGTCGCGCAGCGCTATCGTTGCCAGCAATGAACGAATTGCGTGCCATAATGGCACCGGCAGCGGCCCGCGGACCGGCCACCCGTGGCGCGGTTCCACGGCGAAACCATTTGTTTCCCACGCGGAACCGAATGGGGTGTTGATTGGTGGCAATTCGGTAGCATGTAATTGCCAATTGTGATCCCAATGGACGATGACGGAAAATGCAGCATCAAAGGCGGCCCCGGTGTCCATAGCTTCAACGAAACCCACCGCAACCCATTTTCTGGACAGCAGCATATTGCTGATATCGGATGACGATCCGCATTGGGATTACCTGGCGGGGCGCGGATTTCGCATCCTGCGCGCTCGCAATGCTGAAGAATCCACCGCGATCTATTCCCAGGATCCGGATATCGCGGTGGTCATAGTCGATCTGGATCTCAAAGATTGTGATGGGATTTCCCTGGTTGAGGCACTGCGCGAACCCGAAGGAAGCGGGCACGGGGCCGAATTCCTGCTTGTTGCCGGGCGGGATGCTTTGGCTGCAGCGGTGCGCGCAGTCAAATTGCAGGTTTTGGATTTCCTGGTCAGGCCGTTCGACGATGAGGAACTGGCGACAGCGGTCTCAGATGCCTACAACGTAGCGCGCCTGAAGCGCTACCAGCGCGAGGAGGCACGGCAGCTTGAAACGCTGCTCGCCGAATTCAAGATGCGGACCCATACGGCGGTTTCCCAGCTCATCGCCCGCGCCCAAGGTGCCTACAATATCGCTTCGCCCATCCATGTGCCGCAGGCCGCGCCGAACACCGCCGATGACCGGGCATTGCAGGCATTTATTCGCGAGGAGAGCCAGCGCGCCAGGCTGCGGGAAAAGACTTTCGGCCCACTGGCACAGAATCATTCAGTCTGGATGCTGCTTTTGGCCTTGTGGGATTCGCAACTTGCCGGTACCGAATTGACGATCAAGAGCGTGGCTTATTCCGCCGGCCTGCCCCTCTCCTCTGCCCTGCGCAAGATCAATGAATTATGCGCCGGTGGGTTGGTCCGACGCAGAGGCGACCCGGAAGACGCGCGCCGATCCTTCGTCGCGCTGACGCCGCAAGGCCGGTCGTATTTCTCACGTTTCTTTTCTGAATGGAACAGCAGCCGCGAAGCGAGAGAATTGGCTGCAGGCGAATAAATCGCAACCCCGATTGTGCAGATGCGAAGCCATTCGGGAATAATTCTTGTGCTTTAGGTCCTGCACCGCTCCGTCTGCATGGGCTATAAGAGATGGGATTGCTTGAACTTGGCCCATGTCACTGCAATTTCGTGTCCTCGGCTCCATCGCCGCGCTGTTGATTGTTTCGCTGCTGGCGGGCGCGGCAATGCTGTCCCTGCATGCCCATACCCTGGTCGCCTTGGAGGTTCGCACCGCCTTCAGCGGCGCCGTAAAATCCGTTAGCGATACGCTGCGGTCGGATGTCGAACATACAGTGACTCTGCGCCAAGTGGTCGCCAGCTTTCAAGGCCAACGCCATGTACGCGCGGCCCTGGTCAACGAAAAGGGCAAGGTGATTGTGCAGTCCAATATCGGCCACATCTCCCATCCTGCGCCGGCCTGGTTCGCGCGTGCCATGGCTCCCCCGCTGCTGACGGCGCGCATCCCCATCGCCCTGCCCCAATATCCCTGCGTGGTGCTTTTGACCAGCGATCCGCACAGCGAAATCGCAGAAGTCTGGGACCATGTGCGGGATGCCTTCGTGACCATGCTGCTGTTCTGTGCGGCAACGATGACTGTCGTATCCCTGGCTGTCGCCGCTGCAACACGGTTTCTGCGCCGGTTCAACACGGGCCTGATGACGATTTCCCAAGGTGGCTATGACACAAGGCTGCAGGTGAAGGGCCCCCCGGAATTCGCCGAACTGGCGCGCCGGTTCAACCATATGGCCAGCCAGCTCGCCGCCTTCTCGCGCACCAACCGGCAGCTTTATGCTCGATTGCAGAGCATGCAGGAAGAGGAGCGTGCCGGCATCGCCCGCGACCTGCATGACGAAGTCGGTCCCTACCTGTTCGCAATCCAGGTCGATGCCAAGGCGGTAGGCAAGATTGGTACGCCCGAAGCGCAGCGTCTGGGGCAGTCCATTCGAGAGGCTGTCGGCCACATCCAGCGCCAGGTGCGGACCCTCTTGCGCCAGTTGCGCCCGGTAACCCAGCTGGAATTCGGCCTGGAACCCGCGATTACCGACCTTGCCGCGTTCTGGACACGGCGCCACCCCGGGATTTCATTTGATCAGGACATCCGCCTGGAGGCAGATGTGCCTCGCCAGCATGAGGAAACCGCTTATCGCATCGTTCAGGAATGCGTCAGCAATGCGGTGCGCCATGGTACCCCTTCCCGGATCTGGATAGCCATCCATGCCACGGCTGCAGCGCTGTCCATCACGGTGAAAGACGATGGTGGCGGGCTGCAGGCACGGGGGACCGAGGATACAGGGTTGGCGCAGGCCGGCATCGCCGGAATGCGCGAGCGGACCCTGGCGCTGCGGGGCTGCTTGCACGTGGAAGATTTCGCCGGCGGCATGCAGATCCGGGCGACCCTGCCGCTGGATCAGGAATGCGAGCCGGCATGAGCTGCATACTGGTCATCGACGATCACGCCATCGTGCGTTCCGGCATTCGCCGCTTGTTAAAGGATCGCGCCGGAACAGAAATCCTGGAAGCGGCCAGCGGCGAAGTTGCATTGAAAATGGTGCAGGTGTCTGCCCCCGACCTGATCCTGCTGGATCTCAATCTGCCGGCTTTAGGCGGGCTTGAACTCCTGCGCCGCCTTCTTCGCTCAGCCCCTGGATCAGCCATCCTGATCTTCTCCCAACATTCAGAGCCCATCTATGCCGCGAAGGCGCTGGAGGCTGGAGCCCGAGGCTTCGTCTCCAAGAACGCCATGCCGGACGAACTGCTGGAGGCCGTGGACACAGTCCTGGCCGGAGGCACGGCCATCGAAAAGGACATCCAGCGCGAGATGGCGATCCGCGACGTAATGGAAGATGCCTATCTGAAACCGCTGAGCGAGCGCGACCTGGAAATCCTGCGCCTGCTGGCTTCCGGCGACACGTTGTCGGATATCGCCGAAAAATTGGGCATCGCCTACAAGACGGTTGCCAACACGCTGAGCCGCATCAAGGAAAAGCTTGGGGTCGGGCAGACCTCTGATCTCGTCCGGATCGCGGTCAGCCGCGGTCTGGTCGACATGATCTGATCGCCGGGCTTTAACCGACCAGCAGCGTGGTCGCGTGAAACACGATGAAGGCGGCGGCATAGGCCAGCGCGAGCATATAGGAGAACATCACGCCCGGCCACAGCCAGCCGCCGGTCTCGCGCCGCACCACCGCCAACGTCGACAGACATTGCGGCGCGAACACATACCAGACCAGGAATGACAATGCGGTCGCCAACGGCCATTGGTGTGCTAGGGTGGCGGCCAAGGTGCTGCCGACATTCCCGCTCACCGCATAGACCGTCCCCAGGGCGCCCACTGCCACTTCGCGCGCGGCCATGCCCGGAATCAGCGCCACCGCCATTTGCCAGGTAAAGCCGAGGGGCGCCAGCAGGGGATGGATCAAATGACCGATCATACCGGCAAAGCTGTAGTCGATGGCCGGCAAGGCGGCGTTGGCCGGCGCCGCGGGGAATGTGGAGAGGAACCACATCAGCACCATCATGGAGGCAATGATGGTCCCGGCGCGCTTCAGGAATATCTGCCCGCGCAGCAGAACACCGCGCATCACATTCTTTGGATCGGGCATCTTGTAAGCCGGCAATTCAATCAGGAACGGTTCGCTGGCGCTGCGCCAGATCAGCCTTCGCACGATGAATGCTACTATCAGGGCACTGCTGATGCCCGCGGCATAAAGGCCGAACATCACCAGGCCCTGCAGGTTGGCGAAGCCCCACACCATCCGGCCCGGAATAAACGCCGAGATGATCAAGGTATAGACGGGAATGCGCGCCGAACAGGTGGTCAAAGGCGCCACCAGGATAGTCGTCAACCGATCGCGCTTGTTGTCGATGACCCGCGCCGACATGATGCCGGGGATCGCGCAAGCGAAAGCGGACAGTAATGGTATGAAAGCGCGTCCATGAAGGCCGGCTACGCCCATCAGCCTGTCCATCAGGAAAGCGGCCCGCGCCATGTAACCGAAATCTTCCAGCAGGATGATGAAGAAGAACAGGATCAAAATCTGCGGCAGGAACACCACCACACTGCCCACGCCGGCAATCAGACCGTCCGCAATGAAGCTCTGCAGCAGGCCTGGCGGAACATAGTGCGCCACCGCCTGGCCCGCCCACGCAAAGCTCGCGTCGATCATGTCCATGATCGGCGTCGCCCAGCTGAAGACTGCCTGGAACATCAGGAACAGGATGGCCATGAGGATGACCGTGCCTGCTACCGGGTGGAGCAGCACCGAGTCCAACCTTCCCGTCCAGGTGTCAGGCCGAAGCGGCGGCTTGACAAAGCTGCGCATGATGTTCTCGGCCTCTCGATGGGCCTTGCGGATTTCCATTGCGCTGGGTTCCTGCCACGCCGGCGCCGTTGCTTCCCGTCCTGCTGCGAGAATGTCTACTTGCGACAACAGATCGCCTAGCCCGCGCTTTCGTACCGCCACGGTGGTCACGACAGGAACGCCCAACGCGCGCGACAAGCCTTCAAGGTCGATACGAATGCCCTGTCGCTGGGCAATGTCGAACATGTTGAGGGCCAGAACCATCGGCCGGCCAACGGACTTCAGTTCCAGCACCAGCCGCAGCACCAGCCTCAGATTGGTCGCATCCGCCACGCAAACCAGAATTTCGGGCGAGGACTCGCCGACCAGCCGCCCCAGTACCACATCACGGGTAACTGCTTCATCCGGGCTGCGCGCGCGCAAGGAATAGGTGCCGGGTAGGTCCAGCACCGAAACGCGCCGGCCGAGCGGTGTCAGCACCACGCCCTCCTTGCGCTCTACGGTTACGCCCGGATAGTTGGCGACTTTCTGGCGCGAGCCGGTCAACGCGTTGAATAACGCGGTTTTTCCTGAATTGGGGTTACCGACCAGGGCGACACGCGTGCCCAGCACTGCATCGCTCATGGTGTATCGCAGTCGATCAAAATGGCGTGAGCCTCGCGGCGGCGCAGCGCGACGCGCGTGTCGTCCAGCCGAAGCGCGATGGGATCACGCCCCACCAGTCCTTCATGCAGAACATGAAAACGCGCGCCCTCAACAAAGCCCATCTCCAGCAGCCGCCGTTCCAGTTCCTCGTGACCGATCTCGCCGGGGCCGTCATGGCCTTCCGGCGCGATACCTTTGATCAGGCCACGGTCACCTTTTCTCAGGTCACTCAAGCGCACGGATGCCGCTTTCACTTTGAGACTTAATCGCAACTAGCATTTAGCGGAGCCTGCACGCCACTGCAAGGGATGCGACGCCCCATGCGGCAACGCGGGCCGCTACCTGTAAAAATCACTAATGCATTGATTCACCTATATATTTTATCTGATTCGGTATGGAAGGCCGGTTCGACCGACCAAAGCCGTGCGGCACGACGGCCCCATGAAAGCCCGACCCAGCTGCGCCTGAAGAGGCATCATTGGGGGCCTACACGCGGAACCACGCGGCCGTGGCAGCATCCCTGCCTCAACACCGGCCGGCTTGGAAAGCCTTCCTAGATGAAGGGTGTACTGCATCAAAAAACAGGCAGGCGATCTTTGCGGGAAAGCCGTCAGGCCAGGCGCGCGATAGACTCTCTGACGGCTGGCGCCGCGTTGGCATGATATTCGCGATACCAATCGACAAACTTCCGGAGCCCTGCCTCGATCGGGGTGACAGGCTCGAATTGCAGATCCCGGCGACTATCCTCGATGTCGGCATAAGTGGAAATTACGTCACCTGGCTGCATGGGTTCCAGCACCAGCACCGCCTTCCGGCCGGCAAGGCGCTCTAGCACCCCCACGAAATCCATCAATTTCTGCGGGCGACAATTGCCTAGGTTATAGACTGCGTGCGGTGGCGTAGCCGCGGGCGGGCGGCAGAGCGCCTGAAGTGTTCCTTGAACGACATCATCTATAAATGTGAAGTCACGCCACATTTCGCCCTGGTTGAATATCCGGATCGGCCTGCCCGACAGGATTGCCGCGGTAAAGGAATAGTAGGCCATGTCGGGCCTGCCCCACGGGCCATAAACGGTAAAGAAGCGCAACCCCGTACATGCGATGCCATAAAGGTGGGCATAGGTGTGCGCGATAAGTTCGTCGGCGCGCTTGGTCGCGGCATAGAGCGAACAGGGCGCCAGCACCGGGTCGCTCACCGAAAACGGCACCTTTGTATTGCCGCCATAAACCGACGAAGAACTGGCGTAAACGAAATGCCGCAACGCCCTCAACCGCCGCGCCAGTTCCAGCATCGCAACCTGGCCCATCACGTTGGATCGGACATAAGCAAAGGGATTTTCTATCGAATAACGCACTCCCGCCTGTGCGGCCAGATGTACGATGGCCGATATCTCCGGTATTTCATCGGCCAGCGCCAGTACGGCATCCGGCTCGGATATATCGAGTTTGCGGAAGCGAAAGCCGTTATGTCGAAACAGCCGCTCAAGCCGCGCGTGCTTGAGCCCGCGGTCATAATAGTTGTTTATATTGTCCAGACCGAAAACCTGTTCGCCCTTGGCAAGCAGCGCTTCGGCCACATGAGAACCGATGAACCCGGCGGCGCCAGTGACCAGAATCATCGGCGGACCTACTCAGCCGCCAATGTATGTGCGGTCCGAGCAGGTTCTGGCGCGACCGGCGCACGGCCGATGCTGACATACCGGAAGCCATAGGTCCGCATTTGCTCGGGCGCGTAGATGTTGCGCAGGTCGACGATCAGCTTTTCTTTGAGCAGACCAGCAACCCGCACGAGGTTCAAGGCGCGGAATTCATTCCATTCCGTCAAAAGTAGCAAACCATCGGCGCCTTCCATCGCCTCGTAGGCATCGGCGCAGGTTTCGATATCCATCAGCGCCTTGGCTTGCTCCATCCCTTCTGGATCGTAGGCCCGCACGCGAGCTCCCATCGCCATCAGCGCCGGCACGATGGCGAGGCTGGGAGCGTCGCGCATATCGTCTGTGTTGGGTTTGAATGTCAGACCCAATACCGCCAGCGTCCGGCCGGCCAAATCACCGCCGAACATAGCCGCAATCCGGCCGGCCATGGCCAGCTTGCGGGAGTCATTGACCGCCACCACCGACTCGACAATGCGTGCTCCCACACCGTGATCCTGCGAAGTCTTAAGCAGAGCCAGCGTATCTTTGGGAAAACAGGATCCGCCAAAGCCAGGCCCGGCGTGAAGAAATTTCGGCCCAATGCGTTTGTCCAGACCCACTCCACGCGCAACATCCTGTATGTCCGCACCCACCTTCTCACACAGATCCGCCATTTCGTTGATGAACGTGATCTTAGTGGCCAAAAAGGCATTGGATGCATATTTGATGAGCTCTGCGCTCTCGCGGCCGGTGAAGAGAATGGGCGTCTCGTTGATGAAAAGCGGGCGATAGATTTCGCGCATGACCTCTCTGGCGCGCTCGCTAACGCACCCGACCACTACGCGATCTGGCCGTCGAAAATCCTCGATCGCCGAACCCTCGCGCAAAAATTCCGGATTGGATGCAACGTCGAAATCGGCATCCGGGCGGGCCGCCCGAATAATTTCCTGCACCTTGCGGCCGGTACCGACCGGGACGGTCGATTTGGTGACCACGACCGTATAGCCGTCGAGATGGCTCGCAATTTCTTCGGCAGCAGAAAAGACGTAGGACAGGTCGGCGTGACCGTCACCACGCCGGGTGGGAGTGCCCACCGCAATGAACACAGCATCAGCGCGCGCCACCGCCGACAGATCGCCGGCAAAAGACAAGCGTCCTGCCCGCACGTTGGTGGCGATCAACTCATCCAAGCCCGGCTCGAAGATTGGTACCATTCCAGCCTGAAGTGCCCGTAGCCGCGCAGGATCCTTGTCCACACAGATGACTTCATGACCGAATTCTGAAAGACACGCACCGGAGACTAGGCCAACATAACCAGCTCCGATCATGACGATGCGCATGACAATGATCCTTTCTTGACGCGATGGTGAAAGGCTAAGGGCCCGCGGGCCCTGATGCTGTGACAAACCCGTGATATCCGTGTTGATGCAATCGTCGCGGGTGGCAATGCAATTAGCGGGTGATACAGGTTCGTCTTGCAGTTCAGTTTGCAAAGGCAGGGTTTTTTCGCATGCGAATGAAGCATTTGGATACGCTGCGTGCCATGGCGCTCGGTCTGGTTATGGTCGAACATTTCGGCGGCCGCACACTGAACGATTTCATTCCAATTGGCGCTGGGTCGGTAGGCGTGGGCTGCTTCTTCACGCTCAGCGGCTTTCTCATTACCGGCATATTGCTGGAAAGTTTTGACGCACGTCCCGGTGCAAAAGGATCAGTCTGGATCGACTTCTACGCCAGGCGCATGCTGCGACTTATGCCGGCCTATTACGCGGTGATTGCCGGCTTGGTACTGTTGGGAATCGCGCCGGTCGTACAGAGCTGGCCCTGGGATGCGAGCTACCTCACCAATGTCCATATCGCGCTGGGCGCCCAAGACACGGTTTTTTGGAGTCTGTCGGTTGAAGAGCAATTCTATCTGTTCTGGCCATTCGCGATTGCATTTGTGCCTCGACGTTGGCTGCCGGCAACTGTCTTGGCGATGATGGGGTTTTCGCTTCTGTTCAAGCTCGGCATTATCCTGGGCGGATTCGATCCGCGCTCGGCCACGCGCCTGTTGCCCGGAAATCTCGTATTGCTTGGCGCGGGCTGCCTTCTGGCCGTTGTCAGCTACCGCGGGCAACGCGCCAACTGTTTTACCTGGTACGAAGGATCCACCAAGCGTGCCTTCACGGTTGCCGCCTGGGTTGCCCTTGGGCTTGCCGTGTTGTCCTGGGCAATAATCCCGAAAGAAGGTGGACTGGTGCGCTATTTCAGCAACGATATCCTTTGCGGCACATTCTATGCATGGCTGGTGCTCAACTGTGCCATCGGCGTGCGCGGGCCGCTCAAGGCTTTTTTCGACAATTCGGTCCTGCAATATGTCGGCTGCATCAGCTATGGACTCTACCTGGTCCACAACTGGATACCCGACATCGTCACTAAGTTCTTAGGACCAATGCCAAAATTTGAGGCAGCACCAATCGTTCTTGCGGTAACATTTGGCGTCTGCATTCTGTCCTGGCACCTCTTTGAAAAGCCGGTCCTCAGACTGAAGCGCTATTTCTGGAATGCACCCCTGGATCAACCGCGCGCGCCCACCGCCGAATCAGGGGGCCAGCTTGCGGATTCACAGACCGCGAATGCCTATTGACGCTGCCGCGGCCAATATCACAATTGCGGGTAACTTTCTTTCCTGATGGGGTCCCCTTTGCTGAACCGTCGTTTCGCTGCCGCCCCTCTCGGGGCCCTGATTAGTTGCGGTTTGTGCCTGGCTGCCACACCAGTACTGGGGCAAAGTTCCTCCAACCCCGCCGCAATGCCCCAAGTCCCTGCCAAGAACCCGGAAACTGCGCTCCGCGAAAGCGGTGCCCTTCTGGAGGGCATGGGCGTAATGGACCGGGCACGGCCTGAGTATGATGCACAAGGCTTGCCTTTGGGCGGCCTGACACTGTTTCCCACCCTGGCCGTGGCTGGCACCGTGGACGACAACATCTATCGCGCCCCCGATCCAACCGCAGACACGCTCTGGACCATCTCTCCCCGCCTCGACCTGCGCTCGAACTGGCTCAACGATTCGTTCCAGGCTTACAGCCAGCTCGACCACTATGCCTATGACAGCAAGGATACCGAAACTCGCACCGACTGGATCGTCGGGGGAGTAGGACGGCTGGATCTGGCCCCGGGCAGCTATGGCCGGATTGAATCTTCCTATTTCGACACACACGAATCGCGCACGTCGCCCGACCTGGCGCTAACCGCCCTCAGCCCAACCCGTTATACCCAGGGCCATGCGGAAGGCACCCTCGTCGGCCAGTTCTCCGCCTTCACCCTGTCTGGCATCCTGGGCTACGACCGCTACGATTTCGATACCACAAAATTGACCGGCGGCGGGTTCATCGACAACGGCGATCGCGACCGCGATGTGCTGGAGGCAACGGGCCGGATTTCCTATGAGTTGGCGCCCGAACAATCGGTTTTCGTGCAGTTGACCTATGACAATCGCAATTTTGACCGGCTTCTCGACCGCAGCGGCGTGAATCGCAGTTCCGACGGCACGCGGGTCGATGCCGGCATTTCAATGATGGTGACGCCACTTATCCGAAGCACTGCGTATATCGGCTGGCTGCAGCAGAATTACGCCGCGCCGCTGAAAGACGCCAGCGGCATCGACTTCAACGCCCAGATAGACTGGTTCGCCACCCAGCTCCTGACCGCGCATTTGACCGCAACACGGATCATTGATGACACCACCATTGCCGGCGCATCATCCGTGAGGGTCAGCCGGGTGAGCGCCTCGGCGGATTACGAGCTCCTGCGGCCTCTGATCCTTCAGCCCTATGTACGCTACACCGATGAGTCCTTCGAAGGCATCACGCGCGATGATCAGATCACCGAGGCCGGACTGGAAGCGCGCTATATGATGAACAACTACCTGGCAGCCTATGCAGGGTTTGATTTCCAGCAGCGCGCGACGAATGCGACGGGTCGCGACTTCACTGACCACGTCTTCACCCTTGGAATCCGCGGGCAGTACTAAAAGTCAACTCCAATTGTGCGGTCGGCGCGGCGTATGGCGTGCCATGGCCAGGATAGCATTGACGTTGGTAGTGGCATAACGCCAGCCCAGACGGCGCGGCTCCAGGGCGGCCCGCCAGGCCCATTCCAGCCCCACCGCCTGTATTGGCCCGGGTGCGCGCGCCCTGAGACCGGAGAGGAAGTCGAACAATCCGCCACACGTTCGTACCCAGGTAAGGCCGGGAATCAAGGTACGAAATTGATGGGCGAGAAGAAGCTGTTCGGGGTTACCGACGCCAATCCAAAGGATGTCCGGGCGGGTCAGAGCGATCTCTTCAGCAACACGAGAAAGATCACCCCGGTCGAAATAGCCGTCGCGCCCGCCAGCGAGCTGTAGATAAGGGTAGACCGCGCGGATACGCTCAAGCGCCCGGGCATTCATCTGCGCCGTCGCTCCAAGGATATAAAATCGCAATCCGTGGCGCGATGCTGCCTTGGCAGCATGATGGAACCAATCCGTTGTGGCCACGCGTTCCGGCAACGGCCGCTCTGTCGCCAGACGAGATGCAAAAACCACCGACATGCCGTCAGCGGCGACGTGATCGGCCGACAGTAATGCATCGCGGAATCTTGGGTCACTGGCAAACAGGGAAACCACCTGGCCATTGACGGTTGTGACAACCTTGGGTGGTCCTCCCCGCCCGCCTTGCCGGCGACGCCAATCGTCCAGCATAAGCCGGCACCAGCCCGAGGCTGTCAGCCTCTCCACCGGGATGCCTCCAATCCACACGCGATTGTCGAGCTCCGCCATATTACCTCCGCTGCGAGACGTTTACGCCGAGCCCAGCGCGATAGTCGTTCTCCGCCAGAGGGCAGTCGGGCGTTGGAGGGCCGCCGACCTCCAGATGGGTAAGGCACAGCCACGCCTCAATTCTCAAAAGGTTGGAAATGCGCGACGACTGAAACGGCGCTGACGGTACGGCAGCGGGCCTGTTAGCCGAGCTGGCAATATCCAGAGAGTCCGGCGGCGCATCTACAATTCGCTCACTGCCGTTCCTGACGGCTCCGACAATGCGCGCGTCTACAGGCCCGCGCCTTGCGGGATGGGCGCCGGCATGATCCAAAACAAAGGTGGCAACATCGCTGGGCGGCGAAAAACCGTCAGGCGCCACAACCGGCGGCGAACCGGCCAACCGGAATCCGGATGTGTTGATTACTTCGCCTGGCGTGGCGCGATTGTCTTTCAGGTAGATGCGCGCATCTGGAAGCTTCTGCAACATGTCGTCCGGTATCATGACGGCGGCAATATTGCTATCGCTGTCAGGACCTGCCTGTACAACATTGCCGATGATGCTTGCCTGAAGGACCGTGGGTGCCGGTACGCTGTAAAAGTGGATCGCATTTTCGCCCGGATCGGCGATAAAATTATATCCGACGAACGCGGACGCGCCACGGGCGATCACAGGATTTCGAAACATATTGGCGGCAAACAGGTTCCCGGTGACCGCCACTGCCTGATCGTCCTTGTTTATCAGCATGCCCATGGAATGGCGGCCCTTGGGGTGCCCGGCCCGGTTAAGCGCCTCGGCAATGATGGAATTGCGTACCGTCACGCCATGAACACCGCCGGCAATATCAGCATTTTCGTCCACCGACCACGACAGGCTGACATTCTCAACCCGCACGTCATGCAGAAGATGTGTTCCGCCACCAATCGTGATGGCATCGCGATTGCCATTGATTTTCGCCGTCGCACCGGGGCCCGGGCGGACGGCAATATGCTGGATCACAAGATCGCTGGCGCTCAGGCGCAACGATCCGCCCGTCAGCGTAATTCCAGGCGCCGGTGCGGTTTGCCCCGCAATGGTGGTCTGGTTAGTCGCCAGCTTGAGGTCTGACGCCAGCCGGATCACCCCACCGACGTCAAATACCACGACCTTGGGACCGCGCGTCATCACTGCTTCGCGAAGGGTACCTGGCCCCGAATCCGCCAGGCTGGTGACGTGCAAGACCTTGCCGCCTGCCACCGCCCCACCACGGGTGACCGCACCAGAAACCAATGGCGCGGCGGTGGCTCCGCCGCTCAGCAGCGCGGCAAGAACAAGGAGGGGAACGAGCGGCCTAGCGCCGGACACGTGCCCTCTCCTTTTTCAGTTCCAACAACCGACCGTGCACGGCGGCATCGTTGGTGCTGGCATAAGTAGGTCCGCCTGCCAGACAATACGGCACACGGAAGCCAAGCGTGCGAAGAAGCCGTGCCGGCCTGTCAAAATGGAGATCGGCCAGACTAAGGTTGTAGCGGAAACGTCTTGCCAGAAAGCGGCGGAAGCCCCGGTCGCTGAAGCGGCGGAAATGAGGATCATCCCATTCCGCATTATTCTTGTGAAACAGAACGGTATCGCTCCGGTCCAGCATTACCTTCAGGACATGCCCCAGTCGGTATTCGTTCGGCACGTGACTGAACAGCACGCCGCGCTGGCCCAGCATCAGGGCAATGTTTTCCAGCGCGCGGTCTGGATTGACCAGATGTTCGAAGACATCCGAGCAGATCGCCACGTCAGCGGGCGCCAGATCGGCAAGTGTTTCCTTTTCCAGGTCGCGGCAGACAAAGCCGATGCCTCGCTGACGGAAGGCGTCGGCAAAGCGCAATCCAATGTCCACAGCCACACGACGTTCTGCCTCCACCTGTTCCAAAAATTCCGGCGCCCCCGCTCCAAGCTCAATCACCGAAAACGGCGCCAGATCTCCGATGAAGGACAGATAGAGCTTTCTCCAGCCACCAACTCCCTTGGATTTAAAGCTGGTGTCCAGATAGGAGCCGGCGTCATACAGGGCGGCTTCAGACATAGGTTTCTCCTTCTCGGACAACGTTGAACGTCGCGGGCGTTGGGGAAGCGGGAGCTAAAGACCGGTCATAACGGATCGCCGCGAACAGTCCTGTGGCGATGACAACAAGGTGGTAGACGATACTAAGGCCGCAAAAGGCGGCCACCGCGACCAGCGCACCGGCGTGATGGGCAGCGAGCAGCGGAATGACGAAGACACGAGCCGCAAAAAGCGCATCCACCATCAGGCTGAGCTTCTGGACCCGCAGCACGGTCGTAAGCGTCGCCAGAGGCAGCGATACCAGGCGTACAGCTGCCCAGAAGCCCAAAACGAAGGCGTAGTCGGCCGCGGGTTCCCACCGGGCGCCGAACAGCACGCGAAACAGGGGGTGGGCGGTCAGCGCCAGAACAATGACGCCCGATACCACCGGCGTCCCGACTGCGAGGGTATACAGAAGCGCCGCCCGCGTCAGGCGTTTGCGCTGCTGAACCCTTAGGGCAAACTGGCGCAACGGAACCCGGCCGAGCGCATCACCTAACAGCATGCCAGGCCGTTCCACTAACCGCTGGGCAAAGAAATAGAATCCCGCCACCGTAGGACCGTAGGCACCCAGCAGAAGTGCCGCCGGCAGCATGGTGGCACCGCGCACCAAAAGTTGACGTGGTACCTGAAGCAGGAAGTCCCGATAGGTTCGGCTTACTGCCACCATTGCGTTGAGCCGCATCCCGCCAAGGTCGCGCAACCGAAACCCCTCCGGCTGGCCACGCATCAGCCATAACTCGCTGGCCCACAGCCCCAGCACCCGACCGAGGAGAAGACCCTCGCCGGCCATCCCCGCCAGGGCCAGGACGATCTGGAAAACAGCCGGTGCCAGGCTCTGCGTGAACTTGCACACCGACACCGCACCATACTGTCCTGCTCGCGAATGGCTGCAGGAAAGAATGTTAAGGTGCGCAGTAAGCACCGTCGCGGCAAGGCAGTACAGGTAGAAATCGGCCGGCAACGTCCGGCCCAGAATTCGCGGGAAAAAATGCTGCACCAGTACCAATAGGCCAACTACCATCGCTGGCGTTACAAGGCTCAATACCAGTGAAAGACGGAACAGATGGACGGCCGCGCGCCTACTGCGCGGCAAAACAACAGCCATCTCATAACAAAGACCGCCTATCGACCCGCCGATGGTACTGATGGTCAATAGCAGCGAAAAGACCCCAAATGCCGCCGGCGAAAACAGCCGCGACAGCCAGGGCGCGGTCGCCAGCAGAACGACCTGAGCGGCGATGCTGCCGAACGTCAGTATCCCAGCGTGGCGCGCCTCAGGCCGGCGCGTCAATCGCATAAATGATCCGGTGACCGATGCGATCATCATCCATTCACCGCATGGGGCCTGCCTGTTCGACTGCGTAGGCCTTCTTTTCCTTTTCCGCCAGCAGCACTTTCGGCCGCACAATTGCTTCCTCGAATCCGTCGATCATTCGAGACAGGCCAAAGCGGCGCCGAACCAACTGCTTGGCCTGCGCACCCAATTGTACCCTGAACTCCGGTTCATCTCTCAGGCGCAAAAACGCACTTCGCCAGCCATCAAAATCATCCAGCGCAATCAAAAGTGCGGCCGACTCTCCATCCTCACTACACAACGTTTCGCGCTGCATTGTGATATCGCTGCTGATTATGGGCAGGCCCTCATGCATGGCCTCCAATGTCGAATTGCTTTGCCCTTCGAAAAGAGAAGTCTGAACGAACCCGTCAGCCGCTCGCAGAAGGTCCATCACGCGCCTGTGCGGAAGGGCGCCCAGAAAATGAATCCGGTCCTCGGCCTTCATATCTTGCGCGAGAGTCTTGGCGGCCTGGCGCAAGGGTCCATCGCCGGCAATGGCCAGACGAACATTGGGTGCCGTGGCCGCAACACGCACCATCAGATCGTAATTTTTTTGCGGCACAAAACGACCGCTGGCGACAAACAGGGGCATGTCAGGAGGAAGCCCGAAGCTGGCACGAGCCGCAGGCTTATCAAGCGCGGAGGGTTCCCATTCGATGCCGTTATTGACCACACTTAGGCGAGCGCGATAAGCGGCCGGATGAGCAGCGAAGGATTCCCGAACCGCTTGGGAGACGCAGATAATTTCAGTGTATATGCCCTGTGAACCCAGAAAACGGTCCAGAACTTGCATCGCCGGATTGAATGTGGGGCCAGGAGAGCGCTGCGAGGCAATCCGGACACCGATCCCCGCAGTAAATGCCGCAACATTGCCCAGCGCATTGGCCAATGGCAAAAAACCGATTACGGCGTCGGGGCGACGCACGCGCAACATGTGCCGCAGCCGAGAAAACAGCAACGGAATATCCATTGCGGTCAATCGGGGCTTGGGCAGGATCACCCGCACGCCTGGCTGACCGCGATAGCAATCGCTTTTTTGGTAGAGGAACCACGTCTCGGTGTCGTGGCCGCGGGCCCGCAACTGCCGCATCAGACGCATGATCGCCTCTTGCGCGCCGGCGGAGTTCATAAACGATACCATCCCGATGATCTTTTTCGTCATCGCATACCTCAAATCCAATGAGCTTCTTTCGCGATATCCACGGGCGGGACCTCCAGCACCGGCACGTTTTTCTTGCCTCCCGCAATCGCGCATTCGTGCAGTGTGGCAAGGCCACCCGGAAGCTTGTGCAGTGAATAATTGTCATCCAGACCGCTATCGTAAAAATCCAGAATTGCGCTGGCATAATCGTCGAGCCGTGCGTTCAACGCCGTACTGCGCGCGTCTCCTTCGCCAATTGAGGTTCGGGCGATTTGCACAATGTCGAAATCCAGACAATAGGGCACCGCCTCCATAAACGGACGGCGCCTCAGCAGATTCCAGCTGCGGTCGAACAAGGCCGGCGCCGCCTTGTAAGGCATCCGACCGGCCGCGTAATTGCACCAATGCAAATGAGCGATACCTCCGACATCGGCGGCGTCAGGATCATGCCGCACACGGTAAAGGCTGCGAAAAGCCTTCTGCAAGGTGTCCAGCCGGTAGGTCCGCAGCAGCCCTGTCCGCGCATCGATCAGACTGTCGCTGTTGCGCAGAACCACCGATGCATGGGGCAGGCGATTATGCTCGGCCAGTTCGGGTACGTGGCGCCACAATGACAGGAGAATGGACGGTATGCCGCCGATCCAATGACCGATGCGCCAGGCATGGTGAGCCAGATACCAGGGCCAGCGCACCCTGCCTCGGCCATCCAGAATTTCGCCAATGGTCCAGCCGACCGGGCGCACCGCATCACCGTGCACGAGCCAACCCTCTGCCGCCAGCAGGTTCAACGCCGCCAGGGCATAGGCCGTGCGATGAACACCCAGGGGTGGGCCATTTCCCCGGCCGATGCCGCCGGCCAGGCGGCTGCCATGCAGCAATTCGCCGAACCGACCGGGTGCGTCGGGCGCCATCAGATCCATGCGGCCGATCAGCTTCAGGCAATATAGCGTGTCGCAAGCCGCCATGATATCCGGCCGCGCGCTCGAGCCGGCGTCGTGCCAGAAGGACCATGCCTCAGAAGCGCGACGGGAAAGAAAGCTCTGTGTCGCATCCGCCAGACTACTCATGCTGCCCGCCCAACGCGCCCAATGTCTTCGTAGATCGCCGAGACGCGGGCTGCGTGCCGCTCGGGGGCCAGGCGCTTAGCCATCTGAGCCGCAGATCGGACCATTGCCTGCGCCGCATCACGATCATTCAGCAGACGCCGCGTGGCTACAATCCACGATCGAATATCATGGGGGTCGCACAGCAGCCCGGTTTCTTCATCACGGATCAGTTCACACACCCCCGCATCCGAGGACACTGCAACTGGCACGCCCAGAGCCAAGGCTTCAATGGCAGTGCGTCCAAACGGTTCCCTGATGGCGGGAGCAAGGACGACATCACAGGCCGCCATCCAATTCTCCACCGGTCGAACAAACCCCGGTAGCGCAAGTCGCTCTCCCAGACCGTATTCCGCGATCTTGCGATCCAGTTCGACGTCGTAAGGTTCGGCGCGTGCGCCGCACGCAACGCCAAAGACCGGCCTGCCATCCGCGGTGTGGCTCACATCCCTTAAAATGTCCGCCAGTATATGGGTACGTTTGCGTGCGACCAGGTTACCGAACGCGCCGACCAAAGCCGCGTCAGCAGGGATATTCAAAGTCCGGCGGACAGCAGCCATCGCCACATGCCGCTCAATCCCGGTGTTCGGGGGCAGAAATGCGTTATATTCAACCACCGCTTTCTCGCGCGCCCAGGCGGGAAGCTGACCCAGACTGTATTGTGATATTGCGATCACCCGCGCTGCGATCCGTAGTCCGGTCTTTACCGACCAGCTGTCGCTGTAATTGGAGCGCCAATGGGCGATAAGTGCGGCGCGAGCCGCAAGCGAAGGCGCCGCCCAGCAGCGCAGGGTTGTAATGTCGTTGGCATGAACAATGTCCAGGCCCAGCCCGGCGATCGCTCCACGGGCATGCCGAAAAGCCAGGAGCTGCTCGAGCCTGAAACGGTCCGGCCGCGCATAGCTGGGGGTCCCTGAAAGGGGGGGCAGGCGCGTCACCGGCAGACCGAGGGTAGCTGCTTCCTCGGTGACGCGCCCGCCCGTGCCATGGGTGAGGATATGCACCCGATGGCCGGCTTCCCGTAAGGCCTGGGCAAGGACCAACGAGGAAGCCGTGCTGCCGCCG
>DASTRG010000161.1:0-3605 GCA_035761325.1 Rhizomicrobium sp.
ACCGCCCTCGCTCTCATAGGTATAGCTGACGCCGCGCACCCGGACGCTGGGAGGATGGGCATCGGACAGGAGGGCGGATGCGGCCGGCATGTCAGTACAGTTCCGCCGGCTCGAACGAGCCCAGATGACGCGCGGCGAACAAACCACCCAGATGGGTCATGGTCCCGGTTGCCAGGGCGACGAACAGCGCGGCGCCGGCATGCATCTGCATCGCAAGACCGGTGGCCCCGGCGAGGAACCGGTAGGTGATCAACGCCGCCACCAGCCCGATCAGAAATCCGCCGGCCGCCAGAAGATAGGCCTCCTCGAGAATCAGGCGGCGAAAGAAGCCGGGGCCGAAACCCATGGCACGCAGGGTGGAGAGCTCTTTCTTCAGGTCCACCACCTCGTTGAACAGGATCTGGTAGCAGATGATGGCGCCGATGAACGCGCCCGTCGCCACGCCGGCGCCGAAAATGATGCCGATGGGCACCGAGCGGAAGGTGAACATGATCTCGCGCCACCACACCTCGCGCGGCGTCATCACCGCCACGTCGGACGGCAGCGCCGCCTTCAGGCGCGCGCGCACGGCACTTGGATCGGCACCGGGCTCCAGCCGCAGGACACCCATCACCGGCTGCGCGTTCGGATCGGCAGAGAGCCAGGCGCCGTCACTGAGCACCACCGCGCCGTCCATCACGATGTCGGGCCCGATGCGCGCGAAACCGGCCACGTTGAAGGAGCGGCCATCCAGCTCGATAGCCCGGCCCGGTGCGATGGGGCCATAGATGTCGCGCGAAAGCCGGTCGAACAGCACGGCATTGGGGCGCGACAGGGCCGCGCGCACCTTGTCGGGGTCGCCTACCTTCAGCGGTTGGGTTTGACCATCCATGGCGAAGGCGATGATGCGATGAACCCTGCGCTCGGGCGGATTGCGCAGCAGCATGCCGCTTTCATAGACGCCCATCGCGCCCGCCACGCCGGGCACCGCGCCGGCCTCGGCCAGGCGAATGCGCGGAATGCGGGTCCATTCATGCAGGTTGGTGCGCGCCGAATTCATGATCACCAGATCGCCGTCGATCAGTCCTGCCAGCGCAGACTGCGAGCCCAGTATGGCCTGAAGAAGGCCCAGCTCCACGAACATCACCAGCACCGCCATGGCGATGCCGCCCGTGGCGGCGGCCAGACGGCCGCGATTGAAGGAGACGAAGGCAAGGCCCAGACCCCGGTCCGGGCGCCCGGCGCCGGCAAGGACCTTGAACCGGCCGAGGGCGCGCCTAACGATTGATGGTGACATCGACCTGCATCCCCACCAGGCGCGAAGCAGGATCGGCGGAATCGAGCCGGATGCGCACCTCGCCCAGCCGTGACTGGGTTTCAACCATGCGGCCCACATCCTCGATCCGCCCATGCAGCGGCCGGCCCAGCGGCTGTGCCCGGATCGTCGCGCCCATGCCGGGCTTCAGCCGCAGCAGGTCGCCTTCATAGATCTGGCAGACCACATACATGGTGCGGACATCGCCCATCTGGATGGGCGGATCGCTGCCCATCTGCTCGCCCACCCGGCGGGCGATCTTCAGGATGGTGCCGTCGATGGGCGCGCGCAGTTCGGTGCCGGCCAGTGCCGCCTCGGCCTGGCGTTTGGCGACATCGAGATTGGTTTCGGTCTGGGCCCTGACCACGCGCAGCCTCGCCTCTTCGGCGTGAAGGGTCGCGGCGGCATCGGCGGCGGCATGGGAGAGGTCGCTCATCTCCTTCTTCGACGTGATCGAGCTGCCCATGCCCCTGTAGGTGTCCAGTGCCGACTTGGCCTGGTCATAACGCGAGCGGGCCAGCGCCACCGTCGCGGTCTGGGCCGCGACCTGCTGAACGGCAAGTTCCTGAGCCGCCTTGAGCTGGCGGCGCGCCAGATCGGGATCGGTGTCGGCGGTGGTGGCCCGGGTGCGCATCAAAAGCGTGCCGGCCTTCACCCGCTGGCCGGTGTGCACAAGGATGGCGGTCACGCGCGAGCCGGGCGCGGCAAAGACGCCGACCACGCCGCTGGCGGGCACGATGCGGCCCACCGCGCCGGTGGTCTGCTCTCCGCCGGTCTGCTCTGCTGAAACAGCGGGAATGGCCATCGCAGCCATAAGACCCGCCGCCGCAAGGCAGGCGCGCAAGGCCGGCCGGGGCGTCCACGCCCGGAAAAATGCAAATCGCTTCAAGGTCCTGCCTCCCGCCGTGCCATCCTAGCACGCGCGCCCCGGATGGGAATATCGCCCCGCACCGCCGCCGCCGCTCAGAACAGGCTGGCGGGCTGGGCGCGGGCGATGCGGCGGCCTACCGAGGCCGCGCAGAAGGCGCACATCATCAGCACGATGCCCAGCACCTTCAGCATCAGGCCGGGCGTCGCCGCGGCCGGCAGATGGGTCGCCCATTGCAGCACCTGCAGGATCGCCGCGCCAACCAGCACCGCCGGCACAAAGGCGGCCATTCCCAGAAGAAAGGTCTCGCAAAAGCCGACACCCAGCACGAAAGGGGTGCCGAATCCCATGGCGCTGAGAGTGGCGAATTCGTTGATCCGGCGCATGATCTCGGCCGACAGCACCTGCCACAGCACCACGATGCCCGCCAGGAAGGCGACGATCATTCCCACCGTCACCATGATGCCCAAAGGCTTGGTGGTGAGAAAGAAGCCCTGCTCGCCATCGATCAGTTCATCGCGCGTCATCACCTGCACGTCGGGCGGCAGTGCCAGAGTCAGTGCCGCCTTGACCTTTGCGGGATCGGCGCCAGGATCGGTGGCGATCAGCCCGATATGGACATCGCGGCTGCTGGCCCCCGACAGCGGCGGCAGGAAGACATTGCGCACGATGGCTGCGCCGTCGGCATAGAAGAACATGCCCAGCGAGAAATGGCCGGCGATGGTCACGGGATGGTCGTCCAGGAAGGCATTGGTGCCGGGCGCCAGCGGGCCGAAATTGCTGCTGGAATAGCGATCCACCAGCACCTCGGCGCCGGTCCCCAGCAAGGAAAGGCCGGCGCGGATTTCCGGATCGCGGATGAACCCGGGCTTGTCATCGATGCCGATCACGATCAACGGCGAGCGTTTTTCCGCCGGGCCGGTCCACGCCCCGCCTTCGACATTCAGGGCAAAGGTGTCGGCCACGCCCGCCACCGCCTGTGCCTGGGCCAGGCGCACACTGTCGAACACGCCGCTGGAGAACATGTACTCATAGGTCACCGGCACCAGCGCGACATCGAAGTCGAAATCGTTATAGAGACGCGTGACTTCCGTGCGCACGCCGGCAAGCAGCGCCATCTGCAACAGCAGCAGCAGGATCGGCACCGCCGTTCCCGCCACGGCGATGGCAAAGCGCAGGCGATCCTGAACCAGGTTGGCCGCGGCGACGGACAGGCAGTCGGCCAAGCGGCGCAAGCGGGCGCCCGGCCCGGCCCTGTCCGCGATCCAGTCCATCACCAGCACCGATATGCCTTTCGAAAGCGGGGATGCTAGCGGCGTGCCCGCAACTGGACAACAGCACCGAAAAGCCGCAGGAAAGGCCCATGTCGCAACGGGGGCGCCCTTATATCCTGCTGCTGGCCGCCAATGTGGCCTGGTGCGCCCTTTGGGTATGGTACCGCAT
>DASTRG010000162.1:0-12147 GCA_035761325.1 Rhizomicrobium sp.
TTGGCAGGCGAGCTTCAAACGGCCTGCGGCGAGTTCTGCGCGCGCATACTCCGCGGGATCCTGACCGGCGGCCTCGGCAGCCTTGGCGACATCGAGAGGATTGCTTTGCAGTTGCGGCGCCGACGGCAGCCAGCCCATGCGTTCCGCGCGGACGTTGAAATCTATCAGGCTGCCTTTCCATTTATCCTTGTCGGCCAGCGGCGACAGAATTTCATCCACGCCGAGCGTCTCGTACCGCCACTGATCGGAATGGGCGTACCAGTAGGACGTGGAATTCATGTGGCGGGGTGGCCGTGCCCAATCCAGGGCGAAAGCCAGCGGCAGCCAGCCTGTCTGCGGGCGCAGCTTTTCCTGGCCGGTATAATGGGTCCACCCGCCGCCTTCCCGGCCGATGCATCCGCACATCACCAGCATATTGATGATGGCACGATACGTCATGTCGTTGTGATACCAGTGATTTATTCCCGCACCGAGTATGACCATGGACTTGCCGTTGGTCTTTTGTGCATTCCTGGCAAAAGCACGGGCAACGGAAATCACGGTATCCGGCTTCACGCCGGTAATGCGTTCCTGCCAGGCCGGCGTATAGGGAATATCGTCGTCGAAACTTGCGGCGACATTCCCGCCGCCAAGGCCTCTGTCCACGCCGTAATTTGCACACAGAAGGTCGAAGACCGTGGTGACCGGAACATCTCCGTCGATCAGCTTGAGCCTGCGGACCGGGACGTTGCGCATCAGCACGTCATCATGGTCGGACCCTGTAAAATGGTCATGATGACGACCGCCGAAATAGGGAAACGCAACCGACAGGACATCGTCGCGCTTATCCAGGGTCGACACCGCAAGCGAAACAGGCGCATCGGCGCCGCGCTCCTCCAGGTTCCATTTGCCCTTCTCGCCCCAGCGGAAGCCGATGGAGCCGCGCGGCGCCACAATGGCGCCGGAAAGGTCATCGAAAGCCACCGTCTTCCATTCCGGATTGTTGGCTTCGCCAAGGCCATCGGCAAAGTCGCTTGCCCGCACGAAGCGCTCGGGCACGAAGCGGCCGTTTTGCTTGATGAGGCGGACCAGAAACGGCATGTCGCTGTACTTGCGACAATAGGCGGTGAAATACGGCGTCTGCGTGTCGACGTGGAATTCCTTCAGGATGACATGGCCGAACGCCATGGCGAGCGCGGAGTCGGTGCCCTGTTTGGGATGCAGCCACAGGTCGGCGAATTTGGAGGCTTCGCTGTAGTCCGGCGAGATCACCACGCTCTTCGTGCCGCGATAACGCGATTCAGTGTAGAAATGCGCGTCCGGCGTGCGGGTCTGGGGTATGTTCGATCCCCACAGCAGCAGGAAGCCGGCATTATACCAATCGGCGCTTTCGGGAACGTCGGTCTGTTCGCCGAAGGTTTGCGGTGACGACGGCGGAAGATCGCAATACCAGTCATAGAAGCTCAGGCAGACGCCGCCCAGCAGGGACAGGTAGCGCGTGCCCGCCGCATAGGAAACCATCGACATCGCCGGGATCGGCGAAAAGCCCGCGATGCGATCGGGCCCGTACTTGCGGATGGTATAGGCATTGGCGGCCGTGACGATCTCGTTGGCTTCGTCCCAGCCAAGGCGAACGAAACCGCCCAATCCGCGCCGCGACGTATAGGATTTGCGCTTGGCCGCGTCCTCCACGATCGAGGCCCAGGCGGCGACCGGCTCCATGCTCTTGCGTGCCTGGCGCCACAATCGCACCAGTGCGGCGCGCACCATGGGGTACTTCAGGCGGTTCGCGCTGTAGAGGTACCAGGAATAGCTGGCGCCGCGCGAACAGCCGCGCGGTTCATGGTTGGGCAGGTCAGGGCGCGTGCGCGGGTAATCGGTCTGCTGGGTTTCCCAGGTGACGATGCCGCCCTTCACATAGATTTTCCAGCTGCAGGAGCCGGTGCAGTTCACGCCGTGCGTGGAACGCACGATCTTGTCGTGCGACCAGCGCTGGCGATATCCATCTTCCCACTGCCGATTTTCGTGCGTAGTGACGCCATGGCCTTCGGAAAAGGTGCCGTCATACTTGCGGAAGAAAGTGAGGCGATCCAGGAACTGACTCACTGCGTGCTCCTTAGTCTGTTGCGGCCGGCCGCGGCGCCGCTCAAATTGTGAAGTTCGACCATTTCGGGAAGTTGAGGCAGCGTCCGCAGGGCACCGATCTTGCCGCGCTCCATCAGGCGGATCGCGCCATGCATCCACGCAAGCGCCAGGCTGACCAGGCCGAACAGGAGCATGAAACAGCTGGTCCACACGCCGGTCAGGTCGTTCATGACCCCGAAAGCGATGGGCAGGAAAAATCCGCCCAGCCCGCCGATGGCGCCGACCAGGCCGCCCACCGCACCGACATGTTCCGGATAATAGACAGGAATGTGCTTGTAGACGGCCGCCATGCCGATCGCCATGAAAAAGCCGAGCACGACGGTAAGCGCGACAAAAGCCGGAAGCGAAATGGCGAAGGAAAAGGCGATCGGCCCCCGGATGCCGTGCACGACATAGTCGGTGGCGGGGTAAGACAGGACGAAGCAGATGATGCTCGACAGGATAAAGGTGAGATACATGACCATGCGGGCGCCGATCAGATCGGCAACCCATCCCCCCAGGGCACGGAAAGCCGCGCCCGGCAGGGCAAAAGCGGTAGTCAAAAGCCCCGCCTTGGCCAATGACAGACCGTACATGCCCATGTAGTAGCGCGGCAACCAACTGGCCAACGCGACAAAGGCGCCGAATACGAAGAAGTAATAGAGGGAGAATCGCCAGACCTGCAGACGCGTCAGCGGCGCAAGCTCCTCGGTGAGCCGGCGCGGCTTGACGGCACCGGAAGCGCGGGCTGCCGCGGCCGGATCGTCCTGGGTCAGCAGATAGAAAAGGACCGCGGCGACGGCCAGAACGAAGGCGTAGATCCTGACGGTCTCACGCCAACCGAATGCTTCCACCATAAGCGGCGCACCGAACGTCGTGATCGCGGTACCGATCGTGCCGGCCCCGAAAATCCCCAGGGCGGTACCCTGCCGGGCACGATCGAACCATTTGGACACATAGGAGACGCCAACCGCGAAGGAGCCGCCGGAGAATCCCAGGCCCAGCGCCGCGAGCAGAAACATCGGCAGGCTCGATATAACCGAAACGGCATAAACCGCCGCCGCCGTCAGCAGCATTAAAATCGCGAATACCGGCCGGCCGCCGAACCTGTCGCTGATGAGGCCCATGAAAATCCGGCTTAGCGCGCCAGTCAGAACCGGCGTGGCGACCAGGAGCCCGAACTGCGAATCATCGAGGCCCAACTCCTGCTTGATCTTGACGCCGACGATGGAGAACAGCGTCCACACCGCGAAGCAAATGGTGAACGCGCCGGTCGAAACCATGAGCGCCCGAAAGGATGCCGGGCCGCTGCGGGTCGACTCGATGGTGGTGGCCGAACTCAAAGGAATCCTCCCCCGACGCTTGGTATACTAAGGGGTCTATTGTCCATGGGCAAGATTGTCCTTGATCCAGATCAAGGACGGAGCGCCGCGCCCGCTCGATGCTCCGGACGCCCTTCAGGCATCCGTCGAACATGATGAACACGACAGGCGCACTGCAGCGTGTGTTTCCCGCCCTGCCACCGCCCCTGATCGACCAGCTGGCGTCTGTGTCGGGGTTGCAGCGGATCGGAAAGGGCTCTCTGCTGTTTCGCGAAGGCGAGCGCCCTCAATATGTTTACGGCCTGATTGAAGGGCGTGTCTCGCTGATCAGCGGCACGCGGGCGGAGCGCACCGTCGCCGAGTTCATCGACGCCGGCGATGTCATACTGATCCCACCCACCCTGCTCGACGTTGCCTACATGGTGAGCGCCAAGGCCCTGACGGACCTGCAGGTGGTGATGATTCCGGCCGATGATTTCCGCCGCATGGCGGAGACCGCCCTTCCCCTGGCCGTGACCATGAGCCGCATCATCGCCACACATTGGCGCCTGTTGCTGCGGCACCTGTCGCAAACCAAGGTACAGGATGCCGCATCGCGGCTGACCCAATATCTTCTCGACAATGCCGGCACCGATACAGGGCCCGCCCGCTTCGCGTTGAAGGGCACCAAGCAGGACCTCGCTGCGCATCTGGGCGTGACGCCCGCAACCCTGTCACGCTCTCTCAAACGCCTTGAGCCGCTGGGCGTGAAGACATCACGATCCGAAGTTCATATCGAGAATGTCGCCCGTCTTGGCAAGCTGCTGCGCCATTCCCGTGCCATCCGGTCATAGGACCGTCAATCCCGGCAACACCCGATTGCCAACTGCGGCGGCGGGCCGTCTAGGAGATGTCGCCGGCGGCGGCCGGGGCCGCTTCGGGTGAGGGGCGCACCAGCAAACAGAATGCGGCCCAGTGCGTAATCATCAGCAGGGGCACATAGATGACCGGGATCGCATATGCGGCGCCCAGCTCCCCTGCCCGCGCCGGCAGGCCGATTTGGACTGCGTGGTAATAGTCGAGGACCAGGTCGGCCGTCCCCACAAGATTGAAGGCCACGGTGAACAGCCAGAAGGCCGCACCCGTCCTGACCGCCAGGAGCGCGAGCACGGCAAGCAGCCCGGTCGCCAGGTCGCCGTAAGCGGCGAATGTGGCGAAGCCGGCGGGTAGATCGGGGCTGACGACGCCGGGGACGATGAAGACAAGCCCGAAGAAACGGAAGCTGTGCAACGTCGCGATGGCGCGATGGGCCTTGAGTCTGTCCACGGACCTGAGCCAGGGCATGATGTAGGCGCCAAAGCAGAGGAGCCACGCGACATAACCCAGGATGAGATGTGTCTGGAAAATGAACCCTGTCGACATTTCGGCCTCCGGTGGGCCTGATTGACGCGGCCCGCTATTCGGTACTATTCAGTACCGCCGCACTGTGGTACCATGCAGTACCGTTGTCAAGAAGGACTGAAATTCCGATGTCGGGACGGCCACAGCAAGCGCGCGACGAATCCCCGGTGCGCGGGCGCATTCTCCAGGCCGCCTTCGCCTGCTTCATGAAGAACGGCTATGCCGCGACCAGCACCGCCGAGATCGCCGCACGCGCGCGCGTTTCCAAGCGGGAGATTTATGCGCTGGTCGGCAACAAGCGGCAGATACTCGTCGCATGCATCAGCGAGCGCGCCCGGCGATTGCAGGTGCCCGACGATCTGCCCATACCGCGTGACCGGGACGCCTTCGCGCGCGTATTGGCATCCTTCGGGCGGCAGCTCGTGCGCGAGGTAAGCGATCCGACGGTCGTTGCCGTATACAGGCTGGCGATCGCCGAGTCCGTCCAGGCACGCGAAGTGGCGCAGGCGCTCCACTCCATAGGGCGCCAGACCAGCCAGTCCGCCCTGGGCAATATCATGGCCCAGGGGCTGCAATCAGGTCTTCTCAAGGGCGGCCCCACCGAATGCGCGGAACAGTTCAGCGGGTTGCTCTGGGGGAATCTGTTGATCGGCCTGCTGCTCGGTGTCGCCAAGCGGCCGACGCCACAAGAAATCGCGGCGCGCGCCGACCAGGCGACAGCCGCCTTCCTGCAACTGCATCCAATGCCGGATGCCGCCATGGGGCGCTCCCGCGGCGGGCCGTGAACAGCAATTCTTCCACCCGATTAAATCGTAAAAGGAAATCGACGCCCCGAGATCCTGTTGCGCCCGGCGCCGGTCCGGCCGCCTGAGGCTGGCTGCCGCGCTTGCGGTTCATCGCCGCCGCGTTACCGATTGTCGTTATTGCGGCCGCGCCGGTCACGGTCATCATCCCGCCGATCATGCGAATCCCGATCATTGTCGCGATCGCGCGCGCGATCGTCGGCGCGGATCGGCTTACTGCCCTGGAAGGAGCTGCGGCGGAAGTGCCGGCCGTCGTCGCGCCGGTAGCCGCCGCTTCCGTCCCTGTAGTAGAACCAGCCGTCACCGGCCCAATAGCCGCCATTGTAGGGCCCATAATAGCCGTCATAGTAGCCCGTATAGGCGCCGCTGTAGTAGCCGCCGCGATAGCCGTCGCGGTGATAACCCGTGCAGCCGGACAGCAACATGACCGCCGCGCCGCCGCAAAGTATCGCCGAGAATACTTTCATGTCGTCCTCCGTTTGGAATCCGAGGCCACAGCGACGGCAACATCAAGCCACTGCCCGACGCTGCCATTGTGCGGACGCACAAAATATTCCGAATGGTGCCGAACTGAATTGATTCAAGTCAACGCTGTTTGGCGCTCATCGGCGGAATTCACCACGGTATTTTGCTTGCGGCACCAATCCGGCGCTACCCCGCGGCTACGATTTTCCGTTTGCCGCAATCCATGCGCCAAACGCCTGCATGAAATCCTGCAGGACTTTGCGTGTGCCCTCGTTGACCAGCCTGCCCCGCGCGTCGAACAGCTTGTCGGCGCCGCCGATATAGGCTTCCGGCTGTGCCATCGCGGGAACGTTCAGGAATACCAGCGATTGGCGCAAGTGGTGATTGGCGCCGAATCCGCCAATGCTGCCTGGCGAGGCGCTGACGACGGCGCCGGGCTTGCCGCTCCAGGCGCTCTGGCCATAGGGCCGCGAGCCCACATCGATGGCGTTCTTCAATGCCGCCGGCACCGAACGGTTATGCTCGGGCGTAACGAAGAGAACGGCATCAGCCGATCTGATGCGTTCGCGAAAGACGGTCCATTCCGCCGGGGGGTTTTCTTCGTCGTCCTGATTGTAAATCGGCAACTGTCCTATTTCGACAATGCTGAGCTTCAGGCCCCTGGGCGCGAGTTCCGCCAGGGCGTTTCCCACCTTGCGATTGATCGAATCCTTGCGGAGACTGCCTACAAGCACGGCGACATCATATATTTTGTCCATATTGCGCCCTTTCTCTTTACGCGTTGCGCTGCCGGGGCTGCTGTCCAGGCCAACGCCTGTTAAGGCCGGCGCGTTCCCCACTGTCATGCGCTCAGCGCGCCGGCAATTCCGTGATGATGACGTTAATGGCGGGGCGATCGTGGCGAAGACTATCGCTTCTTTCCGGCATCTGCACCGCCCGAAGCATTGCTTCCCTCAGTCACCACTCGATTGTTCAAAACGATGGTAACTCGCTGATCTATCAGCGCAACTTTTTTCAGGACACGACGAGAACCGTCTCCCCGATCCGTCGGAAATTCGCGCTCTTGAATTCAAACACCAACTTCGACGGTCCATGGTTTGCTCGTCTCCAGCAGCAATCGGCCTCAATCGGTCGATTTGCCTTCAACGTCGGCAGCCGCGCCATACCGGCAGTTCCCAGAAAAAGACCGTGACGAGGCTGCTACACCAGAATCCTCCGCGATTTTGCATCGGGCTGCGCAATCAATGTAACGGCACGCTCGGCACAGCGCCATCGACGACCTACCGCGCGTCAGTCGCGCGATACGGACAGCCCCGCGAGAAGCGGCGCGTACGCGGCGAGCCTGCGGGATACGAAGTCGGTGAAGAGCCGCACGCGTTTCGTCTTGCGCGTCTCGCCCTGCGTGAGAAGCCAGAGCGTTCCGTGCATGTGAAGGCCTGTGCCGGGCGCTCTCACTAGCAGCGGGTCGGCATCTCCGACAAAGCAGGGCAATATTGTCATGCCAAGCCCCTGCCGCACCGCCGCGATCTGCGTCTCGCCGTCCGGGGTCTTGATTGGAACTCCCCCGGCGCGGACGTCGCCCTCGCGCGCCCAATCGGAGATACCATTCTGACTCACGACGATCCACCGGATGGAATCGGGCGCGCCCGCACGCCATGCCGCAAGAAGACCACGGGACATGTAGACGCCGCCGAACAGCTCCGGTCCCTTCAGGCCATGAAGATTGAGCGGCAGGCTGTTGCGGTCGTAGACGACACGGATCGCAACATCGGCCTCTCGGTTGGTCAGATTCACAAGCTCTCCGGAAGGTGCTATCTCCATCTCGATCTCCGAATGGAGACGCGCAAAATCGGCAAAGTCCGGCATGAGCAGGTGTGTCGCAAGGGTCGGCGCCAGCGTCACCCGCAAAAGCCCGCGCACGCTCTGGTCGCGCGCGAGGACGCGCGTCTCCAGCCGGTTCGACGAAATCTCCATCTGCTCCGCGAAGTCGAGGATCTCCTCCCCCGCTTCCGTCAGGCGGTAGCCCGAGGGCAGCTTTTCGAAAATCTGCGCTCCGAGGCGTTCCTCAAGCTGAGAGATGCGTCGCAGCACGGTCGAGTGGTTCACCCCGAGGCGCCCGGCGGCCGCCCGCACTGAGCCTCCGCGCGCGGCGGCGAGAAAGTAGCGAACGTCATCCCAGTCGATCATGGTGCAATCCGGCACCGTGCGGTGCGCCTTCCAAAGCCCGCAGCCAACAGGTCGACCGGCAGTACGGGCAGTTATCATAGCCCATCACCCGGCGCCTGTCGCCCAGCCGGTTCGATTTCGCACCACCGGTGTGCGCGCTTTCGCACTCAACAACCGGCGCCGGCGGGCCCATTTCGGGGTTCTCGGAGGCAGATGCTGTCCCCGACACCACGAAAGGAAAAGTCATGGGAAAGCTGGACGGTAAGGTTGCAGTCATCACGGGCGGATCGAGCGGCATGGCACTGGCGAGCGCCAAGCTGTTCGTTGAAGAAGGCGCCTATGTTTTCATCACGGGCCGCAGGCAGGAGACGCTCGATGAGGCCATCAAACTGATCGGCAAGAACGTGACCGGCGTGCGCGGCGACGCGGCCAATCTGGGCGACCTCGACCGCCTGTTCGAAACAGTCAAACGGGAAAAGGGCAAGATCGACATCCTGTATGCGAGCGCCGGTACGGGCGAAGCCTCCCCACTGGGCGAGATTACCGAGCAGCATTTCGATGCGACCTTCAACCTGAACGCGCGTGGCACGCTGTTCACCGTGCAAAAGGCGTTGCCGCTGTTCAACGATGGCGGCTCGATCTTCATGACCGGATCGGTTGCGTCGCTGAAAGGCTTTCCCGGTTACAGCGTCTATGCGGCAAGCAAGGCGACGCTGCACGCATTCGCGCGCGGCTGGCTCAACGAACTCAAGGGCAGAGGTATCCGGGTGAACGTGCTGCACCCAGGGCCGATCGCCACACCGATGCAGGACCAGGTTCTCACCGCGGAGGCAAAGCAGATGTTCGAATCCCTGATCCCGCGGGGAAAGATGGGCCGCCCTGAGGAAATTGCGGCGGCCGCGCTGTTTCTAGCTTCAGACGATTCGAGCTTCGTGAATGGGCTGGAGTTGTCCGTCGACGGCGGCTTCTCCGCCATCTGAAGCGCTGGAAATCCATATCAACCCCGATCGGAGAAATATCATGCGCTATGCAATTGTCGGATTCGGCGCGGTGGGCCAAGCCCTCGCCCGCGCCTTCGCCCGTAAGAACATCGAGGTGGCCGTCGCGAGCCGCCGGCCGCCGGAGGCGTTGGCGCCGCTGGCTCGGGCGATTGGTCCCGCGGTCGTCGCCAAGTCGCTGCGGGATGCGCTCGATGCCGACACGATCTTCCTGGCGGTCCCGTTCGGCGAACATCGCGCAGTCGCGAAGGCCCTGCCGAGCTGGAAAGGCAAGACGATCATCGACGCGATGAACGCATTTCCGGTTCCTGAAGAGGTGGGTGGCCTGCCGTCCTCCGCTTTCGTTGCGAAGTCGTTCACGGGCGCCAAGTTCGTGAAAGGCTTCAATCATCTGATTGCGGCCACCCTGGCTGCCGATCCGATCATCGAGGGCGGCCACCGGGTTGTCTTTCTGTCGAGCGACGACGAAGACGCGATCGTTCCCGTGGCGGCCTTGGCCAAACAACTCGGGTTCGCACCCATCAAGCTCGGAAAGCTCAACGAGGGCGGTTGGCTGGTGCACGCACGCGGCCGTACGTGGGGCCGGTTGATCTTCCAGGACCTGTTCAAGAAGGAGCAGTAATCGACGCACGACCGTGTGATCGACGCCGAGAACTTGTGGCGCGCGCTAACCTCTTTCGGGCAAGGCGACCGAAGTCGCGAAAGTTGGGTGGGCCGGACGGCGAATAGGTGCGTTCGAAGAGCGGGGAGACGCCCGACAGAGCGGCGGATCTGCGGGTCGCTCAGAATCCATCGACTACTATCGATGGTCCAGGATTCGCCCGAATATCCTCTGTTGTCCGATACCGCTCCACGGTTCCCCCCTCATTCCCACTCGATCGTCCCGGGCGGCTTTGAGGTGATGTCGTAGACGACGCGGTTGATGCCCCGCACTTCGTTGACGATGCGCGTCGCCGTGCGCGCCAGGAAACCGTGTTCGAACGGATAGTAATCCGCCGTCATGCCGTCGGAGGACGTCACCGCGCGCAGGGCGCAGACATGGTCATAGGTGCGCCCGTCGCCCATTACGCCCACGGTCTTGACCGGCAAAAGCACGGCAAATGCCTGCCAGATCTCATCATACAGACCGGCTTTCCTGATCTCGTCCAGATAGATGGCGTCGGCCTTGCGCAGGATATCCAGCTTCTCCCCGGTGATCTCGCCGGGCACGCGAATGGCCAGGCCGGGGCCGGGAAAGGGATGGCGGCCGACAAAGGCCGGCGGCAGGCCCAGCTCGCGGCCCAGCGCGCGCACCTCGTCCTTGAACAGCTCGCGCAAGGGTTCGACCAGCTTGAGCTTCATGTAATCGGGCAGGCCGCCGACATTGTGATGGCTCTTGATGGTGACGGATGGCCCCCCGCTTGCCGACACGCTTTCGATCACGTCGGGATAAAGCGTGCCCTGGGCCAGGAATTCCGCCCCGCCCACCTTGTGGCTCTCCCTGTCGAACACATCGATGAAGGTGGCGCCGATGATCTTGCGCTTCTGCTCGGGATCCGACACGCCCTCAAGCCGCCCCAGGAACAGGTCGCCGGCCTCGGCATGGATGAGAGGAATGTTGTAGTGGTCGCGGAAAAGGTTGACGACCTCGTCCGCCTCCCCCGCCCGCATCAGTCCGGTATCGACGAAGATGCAGGCCAGCTGGTCGCCGACGGCTTCGTGGATCAGCACCGCCGCCACCGATGAATCCACCCCGCCCGACAGGCCGCAGATCACCTTGCCCTTGCCTACCTGCGCGCGAATCTTGGCGATCGCCGCCTCGCGGAACGCATGCATGTTCCATTCCGGCTCGATGCCGGCGATGGTGCGCACGAAATTCGAAAGCAGCGTGGCGCCGCGCGGGGTATGCACCACTTCGGGATGAAACTGCACGCCATAAAAGCGGCGCTTCTCGTCGGCGATCACCGCATAGGGCGAGGATTCACTGGTCGCCACCACTTCAAAGCCCGGCGGGATGGCGGTGATCTTGTCGCCATGGCTCATCCACACCGGCTCGCTGCCTGTTTCCGCCAGCCCCTCCAGCAGCGGCGAGCGCCTCTGCACATGAATATCGGCGCGGCCGAACTCCTGGTGGTGGCCGCCTTCGACGGCCCCGCCAAGCTGGGCGCTCATGGTCATCTCGCCATAGCAGATGCCAAGTACCGGAACGCCCGCCTCGAACACCGCTTGCGGCGCCCGCGGCGCGTTGTCTTGATAGACAGACGCCGGCCCCCCCGACAGGATGATGGCGCCGGGCTTCTTCGCCAGCGCATCGTCCGCCTTGTTATAGGGCACGATCTCGCAATAGACGCCCGCCTCGCGCACGCGGCGCGCGATCAGCTGGGTGACCTGGCTGCCGAAATCCAGAACCAGTACGCTCATGGTCCCGGTGTGTTTGAATTGCCGTTCGCGGCGGTGGCGTTGCGGGGTTTGTCCAGCGCGGCAATGGCGCTCAGCGCGCCCGCATCGGTCGGATCGATGCCCAGCGCTGCCTGGTAAAAGCTGCGGGCATATTCCTGGGCGCCGGCGCGGGCATAGAGGTCGCCCAGCGCGACATAGGAACCGGGCCTGGCCGGATCGGCCACGATGGCCGACTGGGCCAGCCGCAGCGCCAGTTGGGTATCGCCTTTGGCAGCCGCCGCCTGGGAGCCCGCCAGAAGCGAATCCACCGTGACCGGCGGTGACGGCTCTTGGGCCGGCTTGGCGGGCTTTGAGGCCGTTTTGGCGGGCGAACGCGGGGCCTTTTCAACCCCCTTGGGCGCGGCAAAGGCCGCGGGCGCTGCCAGCAGCAGGGCGGCCAGAAGGGGAATCGCAGGAAGTTTCATGCGGGCCAGCATAGGACACTTTTCGCCCCGCGAACCATGCGTCATGAGCGGCCTAGCCCTGCAGCGA
>DASTRG010000163.1:0-3403 GCA_035761325.1 Rhizomicrobium sp.
TCCCCGATCATCCCTGGTTCATTGGCGTGCAATTCCATCCGGAGCTGAAGTCGCGCCCGCTGGAACCGCACCCTCTGTTCACCAGCTTCATCGCCGCGGCCCTGCGGCAGAGCCGGCTTGTCTGAAGCGTTAACCGGAACGTTACCCTTAAAAAGGTCATCGTACCGCCCATTCCAGGGGTAGCACTTTCGTAACGCTGTCGGACCTAGGATCGCGGACCATGGTCCCGACCATTCCTGTCCTGCTGCTGCGTATTTCGGCGCTTGTGTGCGCCGGGCTGCTTCTGTTCGCCGCGTTCGCCCATGCGCGCGCCGATTCCTACGGCAATGACAATTACGGCCTGGCTCCCCTGCCGCCGGCCAGCCAGGCCGCAGCGGCCAGCGCGACTGCCTTTGGTGGCGCGCCGGCACCGGCTACGCCCGACGCGGCCTTGCCGGGAAAGATGACCGGGACGGATACGGCCGTGGCCAGTTCCCCCAATCCGCCGCCGCCCGCCAGCCAGGCCGGCACCGGCGACAACGGCCTGCAGCCCGACATGCACCGCGCACAGATGCCGGCGCAGGGCGTGTCTTCCCAAGCCATTCCCGCCCGCGCGGCGGCGTCCGCCACAACGCCATATGGCTACAAGAAGGACGACGGAGACGAGGCCGACAGCGCCCCGCTGCCGATCGCCCAGGCCGATCACCAGCCGCCTCTCAAATCGACGGACAACAGCGCGCGTGCCAGTTCCGACTATGTGCTGGGTACCGGTGACAAGATCCATCTGACCGTGTTCGACGAGCCCGATCTTTCCGGCGACTTTACGGTGGACAGTTCGGGCTTTGTGCGCCTTCCGCTCATCGGCCAGGTGCGCGCCGCGGGCTATGCCCCGTCGCAGCTGGAAGCGGAAGTGGCCGGCGCCTTGGCCAAGGGCTATCTGCGTGCGCCGCGCGTGTCGGTTGAGATGGTCAGCTATCGGCCCTTCTACGTTGTTGGCGCCGTGGGCCGGCCCGGAGAATATCCCTACGTCAATCACATGAACGTGCTGAATGCCATCGCCATCGCGGGTGGTTTCCTGCCCAGCGCCGTGGAGAGCGTGGTCTATGTGCGTCCCCAGGGCGGCATTCAGGAATACAAGGTGCGTACCGACGGGGCGACCCTGATCCATCCGGGCGATGTCGTGCGGGTGGAGACCACATTCTTCTGGGACGCGATGAGCCTGTTCTCGCCCCTCAATGGTGTGGCAAGCATCGCGGTCGCGGGAATCCGGTAACAGCCCCGTCCTTCTCCCCCGACCGGCGCCCATTGGTGCCCAGGCGATCCTTGCCGGCTTTCGCCGATTGCCCCGCGCCGCTCAGCCCCTTAAAAGGGCGCCATGACGCACGCGACCCCCCATCCCGTGACCCCCAATCCGACCGTGAAGCTGGGCAATGTCGAGGTCGGCAGCGCCCTGAAGCTGGCCATCATCGCCGGTCCTTGCCAGCTTGAAAGCCGGACCCATGCCTTCGACATGGCGGGCGCCTTGCAGGAAGCCTGTCGGAAAGCGGGCGTGGGGCTGATTTACAAGACCAGTTTCGACAAGGCGAACCGTTCCAGCGCCGGCACCCAGCGGGGAATCGGGCTGGAAAAGGCGCTGCCCATCTTCGCCGATATCCGAAAGCATTTCGCCCTGCCGGTGCTGACCGACGTGCATGAGCGCGACCAGTGCGCCGCCGTCGCGCAGGCTGTGGATGTGCTGCAGATTCCCGCGTTCCTATCACGCCAGACCGACCTTCTGGTCGCTGCCGCCCATACCGGCAAGGCGGTGAATGTGAAGAAGGGTCAGTTCCTGTCGCCCTGGGACATGAAGAACGTGATCGCCAAGATCACGGGCGCCGGCAATCCGAACGTGCTGGTGACGGAACGCGGTGTGTCCTTCGGTTACAACACGCTCGTCAGCGACATGCGCGCGCTGCCGATCATGGCCGGGTTCGGCGCGCCGGTGGTTTTTGACGCCACCCACAGCGTGCAGCAGCCGGGAGGGCAGGGCGACCGTAGCGGCGGCGATCGTACCATGGTGCCCTATCTGGCGCGCGCGGCGGTGGCCGCCGGCGTCGCGGCGGTGTTCATGGAGGTGCACCAGGACCCCGACAATGCCCCATCCGACGGTCCCAACATGGTCAAGCTGAAGGACTTCCCGGCGCTGCTGGAGCAGCTCGTCGAAATCGACGCCGTGGTTAAACGCTAGCCATCCAGGCCCGTACGATCCCTATGAGCGCCAGCACCCACAGGATGATGGTGGACAGGACGGTCGGCAGAAAGCCCGGAACCCGCTGCGCGGCCTGGCTGCCATAGACGAAGCAGTAGATGATCCGCCCCAGGCACCAGATCAGGCCCAGGATCGGCGCCCACCAGCCGGGAAAATAGAGCGCCGCCAGCCACAGCGACGGCAGGAAGATCACGATCTGCTCGACCGTGTTGGCCTGCACGCGCAGGGCGTATTCCAGTTCCTGCGGCCCGCTCATGGCGGGCGCGCTGACACCGGTGCGCCGGCGCGCGCGCGCGACGCGAATGGCGAAGGCCAGCGAGATCAGTACCGCCAGAAGAGTGATGGCAGCGGTCAGGATGATGGCAGGCGCGGACAGGATCAATGATTTTCCCCGATTATCGGCACCGCCTTGTGCAGCGCGGCACGCGCCTTTAGAACCCGCACAGGATAACGGAGTTCCCGCCATGACCGCCATTATCGACATTACCGGCCGCGAGATCCTGGACAGCCGTGGCAATCCCACGGTGGAAGTCGATGTGCGGCTGGAGGACGGTGCGTTCGGCCGCGCCGCAGTGCCCTCCGGCGCCTCCACCGGCGCGCATGAGGCGGTGGAGCTGCGCGACGGCGGCAAACGCTATGGCGGCAAGGGTGTGGAAAAGGCGGTCGCTGCCGTGAATGGAGATCTGTTCGACGCGCTGTGTGGCCTGGACGCGGAGGAGCAGGTCAAGATCGACCGCGCCATGCTGGCGCTGGACGGCACCCCCAACAAGGCCCGGCTCGGTGCCAACGCCATCCTGGGCGTGTCGCTGGCAGTGGCCAAGGCGGCGGCGCAAAGCGCGGGCTTGCCGCTGTACCGCTATGTGGGCGGGGCCCGCGCCAACACCCTGCCGGTTCCGATGATGAACATCGTCAATGGCGGCGTGCATGCCGACAATCCCATAGACTTCCAGGAATTCATGATCATGCCGGTAGGCGCCCCCACCTTCCGCGAGGCGCTGCGCATGGGTGCGGAGATATTCCACACCCTCAAGAAACAGCTGCACGACGCCGGCCACAACACCAATGTTGGCGACGAGGGCGGCTTCGCGCCGAACCTCGCGTCTGCCAACGACGCGCTCTCCTTCATCATGGGCGCGATCGAGGCGGCGGGATACCGGCCGGGAGAGCAGGTGGCGC
>DASTRG010000164.1:0-12948 GCA_035761325.1 Rhizomicrobium sp.
CGGTTGAACAGGGTCGACTTGCCGGCGTTGGTGTAGCCGACCAGGGCGACGACCGGGAACGGCACCTTGCGGCGGGCCTGGCGGGACAGGCCGCGCGTGCGCTTGACCGTCTCCAGCTCCTTTTTGATTTTTGTGATGCGCTCGCCGATCAGGCGGCGGTCGGTTTCGATCTGGGTTTCGCCCGGTCCGCCCAGGAAGCCGAAGCCGCCGCGCTGGCGTTCCAGATGGGTCCAGGATCGCACCAGCCGCGAGCGCTGATACGTCAGGTGCGCCAGTTCGACCTGCAGGCGGCCTTCGCGCGTGGCGGCGCGTTCGCCGAAAATCTCCAGGATCACGGCGGTGCGGTCCAGCACCTTGCTGTTCCAGGCCTTCTCCAGGTTGCGCTGTTGCACCGGAGACAGGTGGGCATTGACGATGATGACGTCCGGACTCTTGTCCTGCGCCAGGGCGGCGATCTGTGCCACCTTGCCGCTTCCCAGCAGGGTCGCCGGCGCGGGCCGGGCCAGCGGCGCGACCTGCTGTTCCACAACGTCCAGATGGATGGCCGCAGTCAGGCCCACCGCTTCGGCCAGGCGCGCCTGCGCGTCGCGCAGGGGCCTGCCGGTGCGCGCCTTGGGCTCGACATGGATCACAAAAGCGCGCGCGGCGCCGGTCGTGCCCGCGGAATCCCCGTCAAGTCCGGGTCCGGTCAAATCAACCCTCGACCGGCTCGTCCTGGAGCTGGATCGGGCCCAGCGGCATCACAGTCGAGATGGCGTGCTTGTAGACCAGCTGGGACTGGCCATCGCGGCGCAGCAGCACGCAGAAATTGTCAAACCAGGTGATATTGCCCTGAAGCTTGACGCCATTGACCAGGAAGATGGTCACGGCGGATTTCGACTTGCGGACAGCGTTGAGGAAAGTGTCCTGAAGGTTCTGTTGTTTATCGCTCATGGGTCGGCCCATTGTTTCAGCTCCACGGTGGGGTCCGCGGGTAGCATCTTGGTTGGCAAGAATAGTCTATTGCTGCGATTGCGAAAGGGAAAATCCGCTTATCAGGCGGTTTTTATGCCCGCGCGGGCGGCATACAGGTCGTAAATCCGCCGCGCCAGCGGCCCTGGCGCGCCCGTTCCGATAATTTTGCCATCGATTGATACAACTGGCACCGCGGCACCGGTGGCGGACGAGATGAAGGCCTCGCGCGCATCAAGCGCCTCGGCGAGGGTGAACTTGCGCTCCACCACTTTGACCTGCGCGTCCGCCATCGCCTCCAGCATGATTCGGCGGGTGACGCCCGGCAGAATGGTGTTGGAAAGATCGCGGGTGATCACAACGCCATCCCTGTCGACGATCCAGGCGTTGGTCGAGGCGCCCTCGGTCACAAATCCGTCCTGGTCGATCAGCCAGGCCTCGAAAGCACCGGCAGCCTTGGCCGCCTGCTTGGCGAGCAGGTTGGGCAAAAGCTGCACCGTCTTGATGTCGCGCCGTCCCCAGCGGATGTCGGGCTGGCTGGCGACGGCGATACCCTGGCGCATGCGCTCCGCCAGCGCGGCCAGGTCCTGGCTGCGCATGGTCATGATCAGGGTGGGACGGGGCCCGTCCTTGGGCGGGACATGGTCCCGGCGGACCGCGCCGCGCGTCACCTGCAGATACAAAAAACCATCGGCAATCCTGTTGCGGGCAACCAGCTCGCGCATGACCAGTTTCAGCGCAGCGCGGCCCATCGGCATCGCCATGCCGATCTCGCGCAGGGAGCGTTCCATGCGGTCCAGATGGGCATCCTCGTCGATCAGACGGCGGCCGACAACGTTGGTAACCTCATAGATGCCGTCGCCGAGCTGGAGCGCGCGGTCCTCGATATGAACCATCGCCTGGCCGTGCGGCAGGTAGCGGCCGTTGACATAGGCGATGCGCCCGGCCGGGGCGCGCGTGTCGCTCCATTTTTTCATCAGTAAACCTGCTCAACTCATCGCGCGGGAGGAAGAGCCCTTCCCTGCCGCCTTGCTTGCGAATGCTACGTGCTCTTTTCCCGCTTTTTCACGCGGGGTCCAGGGGCTAGTTCGGCACGCCCTGGGATTGGCCGACGCCCAGCGACTTGAGTTTCCTGTGCAACGCCGACCGTTCCATGCCGATGAAGGCGGCGGTGCGCGAGATATTGCCGCCGAAGCGGTTTATCTGGGCCACCAGGTAATCCCGCTCGAAAATTTCGCGCGCCTCGCGCAGCGGCAGCGAGATCACCAGGTCGCCGTTGCGGGCCCCGCCCACACCTCCCCCAAGATCGGTGGGCAAGAGGTCGGCGGTCACCGCCTCGGTGACGTCATCGCCGGCCAGGATCAGCAGCCGTTCCACGATGTTGCGCAACTGGCGGACATTGCCCGGCCAGCTATGGGTTTGAAGGACCGCCATGGCGTCGTCGCCGATGGTACGAAGCGGAAGTCCCGCCGCGGCCGACAGGCGCTTGAGAAAATGGGTGACCAACAGCGGGATGTCGTCGCGCCGCTCGGCCAGCGAGGGCACGCGCAGCGGCACCACGTTGAGGCGGTGATAAAGGTCTTCGCGGAAGCGTCCGGCCTCGGTTTCGGCGCGCAGGTCGCGCGTGGTCGAGCAGACCACCCGCGCATCCACCTGCACCCGGCCCTGGCCGCCGACACGGGTGAAGGTCTGGTCAATCAGCACGCGCAGGATTTTCCCCTGTGTTTCAAGGGGCATGTCGGCGACTTCGTCCAGATAAAGCGTGCCGTTGTGCGCCAATTCGAACAGGCCGGTCTTGCGGGGACCTTCGCCGGATTCGACGCCGAACAGCTCGGCTTCCAGCCGGTCGGGCTCCATGGTGGCGCAGTTGATGGCGACAAAGGCGTTGGCGGCCCGGCGCGAGCGGGCATGAATAAGGCGCGCCGCCACTTCCTTGCCCGAGCCGGCGGGACCGGAGATCAGTACCCGGCTGTTGGTGGGCGCGATCTTTTCGATGAGCATGCGCAGCTGGGTGATCGTGGGCGACTGACCCACCAGTTCGCCCTCGTCGCCCGACTTGAGCTTCAACTCCTGGATCTCGCGCTTGAGGCGCGCCGATTCCAGGGCCCGCTCCACCACATGCAGCAGACGGTCGGCCTTGAACGGCTTTTCGATGAAGTCATAGGCGCCCATCTTGATCGAGGAGACGGCGGTCTCGATCGTGCCGTGGCCGGAGATCATCACCACGGGCAGGTCGGCATGTTCGCGCTTGATGACATCGAGCACCTCGATGCCATCCAGCTTGCTGCCCTGCAGCCAGATGTCCAGGATCACCAGCTGGGGACGGCGCGCGCGCACCGCCGCCAAGGCGGAATCGGAATCACCCGCCGTGCGCGTCGCATAGCCCTCGTCCTTGAGGATCCCCGAGATCAGATCGCGGATGTCCTCCTCGTCATCGACGATGAGAACCTCAGACGCGATCAGCGATCCGTTCTTGCTCATCTTCAGGTCCTTTGCTTTGCAGGTCTGGCTCGTGTTTCTGGCTGAATGGGAAGGTCAGGATGACTTGCGCGCCTTCGCCGCCCTCGGCGTCGGCAAGGGCGATCTCGCCGCCATGGTCTTCCATGATCTTGCGGACGATGGCGAGCCCCAGGCCGGTACCCTTGGCGCGGGTGGTGACATAAGGCTCGGTCAGGCGATGGCGATGCTCGGGCGGCAGGCCAATGCCGTTGTCGGTGATCCGGCAGGTGAACGTGCCGCCATTGGGCACGATGGCGATCTCGATGCGGCCGGGCTCGTCGTCGCCCCTGGCGATGCGGGCCTGGATGCCCTCGCCCGCGTTCTTGAGCACATTGGTCAGGGCCTGTGAAATCAGGCGCCCATCGCCCTCGAAATGCACGGGATCGCGCGGCAGGCTGGTCGAGAAGGTGATGGCAGGGTTGGCGACCCGCTGCAGGAACACCGCCTGCTGCACCAGCTCCTGCGCGTTTTCGCGGCGCATGACCGGCGCGGGCATGCGGGCAAAGGAAGAAAATTCGTCCACCATGCGGCCGATATCGCCCACCTGCCGCACAATGGTATCGGTGCATTGCCGGAAGGTCTCGGGGTCGGATGTGATTTCGCCGGAATATTTGCGTTTGAGGCGCTCGGCGGAAAGCTGGATGGGCGTAAGCGGGTTCTTGATTTCGTGGGCGATGCGGCGGGCCACATCGGCCCAGGCGGCGGTACGCTGGGCGCTGACCAGGTCGGTGATGTCGTCGAAGGTGACGACGAAACTCTCGGCCGCGGCTTCGCCGGAAACCTGGGCGCTGAGGGTGCGCGTCTTGCCGCCGCGCTTGAGGGTGACTTCGCCGCCGGCCCGGCTCACCGGCTCGCCCATGGCGCGGCGGATCAGGCCGGACAGTTCCGGTATCATCTCGGCATAATGGGCGCCTTCCATGTCCTCGGGCGCCGAATCCAGCAGCCGGGCCGCGGCGCGGTTGACGATGGTGATGCGGCCTTCGCCGTCCAGGCCGATCACGCCGGCGCTGACGCCCGACAGCACCGCTTCGGTGAAGCGGCGGCGGATGTCCATCTGACGGCCGGCGTCGACCAGGTCTTCGCGCTGCGCCGAGAGTTGCTGGGTCATGCGGTTGAAGGCCTCGCCCAGGGTGCCCAGTTCGTCATCGTCGCCGGTTACGTTGACATGGGCCGACAGGTCGCCTTCCGAAACTCTTTCGGCGGCGTCGATCAGGCTGGAAATGGGACGCACCAGCCGGTTGGCGGCCCACAGGCCGAACCAGATTGCCGCCAGCAGGATCGCAAGCGACACCACCGCATAGAGCGCGGCAAAGACCAGCGCCACTTCCGAGCGATTCTGATCCAGGCGATTATATTCGCCCACCGCCGCCTTGGTGCGCAGGTAATAGCCGAACACCTTGGGATCGACCACGCGCACCACTTCCAGATAGGCGTCGTTCAACGCCTGAAGCCGCACCAGCGCGGTCACCGTGCCGTTGTCGGGCGTGTCCAGCACCACGCTTTCGCGGGCCTGGGCGATGTCGGACGGTTTGGGCGGCGGCGGGTCCTTTACGGACTGCAGCTTGGAGGAGCCCAGGATGCGACCCTTGCCGTCCAGAATATAGGCCGCCTGGAGTCCGCGATTCTGGGTGACGGTGCCAAGCTTGGCGAACAGCCGCCCGGCGCGGACATGCTTTTCCTCGTCGAACAGCTGGGGATCGCTTTGAAGGGAGTCGGCGATATAGCTGACGTCGTTGTAGATGGAGGTCTCATGTTCCTTCACATAGACCTGGGCCACGTTCACCGCGCTGCCCAGCGCGGTCTTCACCCGGTCGGAGAACCACGCCTCCAGTCCCAGGTTGAGCGTCACCGCGGCGAAGATGGCAACAAGGATCACCGGCACGACGGCGATGGCCGAAAACCAGCTCACCAGCCGCACATGAAGCTTGGCGCCGGCACGGCCGGAGCGGCGCTCGGCCCACAGGCGCACGACGCGCCAGGCGATCAGGGCGCCCAGCGTCAGCACCAGCGAGAGGTTCAGCAGGAGAAGGACCGCCAGGCCCGTGCGGGTGGGCGCGAAGGGTGTCAGCCCCGTCAGCAGCGCGTAGGTGACACAGCCCGACAGCGCCGCCAGCACCCCCACTCCCAGCGCCAGCTGGCTGGGCCGTGACAGCGAGCGCAACGGGGCGCGCCTCTCCAGGAACGATGCTTCGCTCACCAAGACTTCCTTGCAGGCCGGCTCCCCGCCCCCATGCGTCGGCCAATTTGATGGGAGTGTAACCGAGACACGAAGTGTTGCAAGAATGCTGCGTGTTATTTCCGGCACACCGATTATCGCCGGAATGCCCCGCAATTAAGGTAAATTTCAGCCGATTCCGGCTTTCGGTCGCAAAAAGTGAGCGCTACTGGCGTGGCGGGCGGCCGCCATCCATGTCGTCCTCGGTTCGCAATCCCCGGATGATTTCCAGGCCAAGGTCTCTGATCTTCTTGCGAAGCGTATTGCGGTTCAGGCCCAGAAGCTGGGCGGCGCGAATCTGGTTGCCCCGCGTCGCCGCCAGGCAAATGGAGATCAGCGGCCGCTCCACTTCCTGCACGACGCGGTCATAGACCCCGGGCGGAGGCAACTTGTCGCCCTGGGCGAGAAAATAGCGGGTCAGATACTGCTCCACCGATGCGGAAAGCGAGCGCGGCGCTTCTGCTGCTTCTCCGTCGATGGGCCTGGGCGGTTCCCGCAGCTCGGCGGCCAGGGCGCCGGCGAGAATGGTGTCGCCCGAATGCAGCACCGCCAGGCGGCGGATCAGGTTTTCCAGCTCGCGGACATTGCCCGGCCAGCGATGGCGGCGGAGCATCTCGAGCGCGTCATTGTCGAGGGTCTTGTGCGGCAGTCCCTCCTCCTCGGCCTTGCGCAGGAAGTGGCGGACCAGATCGGGAATGTCCTCCACCCGCTCGCGCAGCGGCGGCAGGCGCAGCGGCACGACATTGAGGCGGTAATAAAGGTCCTCGCGGAACAGGCCCTGGCCGATCAGCTGGCGCAGGTCGCGGTTGGTGGCAGCGATGATGCGCACATCGGTCCTGATCGGGGTGCGCCCGCCGACGGTGGTGTATTCGCCCTGCTGCAGGACGCGCAGCAGGCGCGTCTGCGCCTCCAGCGGCATGTCGCCGATCTCGTCCAGGAACAGGGTGCCGCCCTCGGCCTGCTCGAAACGGCCCACGCCCCGGTTGGTCGCGCCGGTGAAGGCGCCGCGCTCATGGCCGAAGAGTTCGCTCTCCACCAGCTCCTTGGGAATCGCGGCCATATTGACGGCGACGAAGGTGCCGTGGCGGCGTTTGCCGTAATCGTGCAGCGCCCTGGCCACCAGCTCCTTGCCGGTACCTGACTCGCCCATGATCATCACGGTGAGGTCGGTCTGGGTCATGCGCGCGATGATGCGGTAGATCTCCTGCATCGCCGGCGAGCGGCCGATGAGGGGCAAGCGTTCCTCGGCGGGGTCGGGCTGGTTGTCGCGCCGGTTCGCCGGGCTGGCGAGCGCGCGCTGCACCACCTGGATCAGTTCCTTCAGGTCGAACGGCTTGGGCAGGTATTCGAAGGCACCGCGTTCGGCGGCGGTGATGGCGGTCAGCAGCGTATTCTGCGCGCTCATCACCAGGACGGGCAGGTCGGGACGAATGCGCTTGAGGCGCGGCAGAAGGTCGAATCCGGACTCGTCGGGCAGCACCACATCCGTGATGACCAGGTTGCCCTCGCCCGCGGCCGCCCAGCGCCACAGGCCGGCCGCGGTGCCGGTGGTGCGCACGTCATAGCCGGCCCGGCCCAGCGCCTGATTCAGGACCGTGCGGATGGCGCTGTCATCGTCGCAGACAAGAATTGTGGCGGCCATCACTCTTCCTCCGCCAGGGCCTTGGGCAAGAGCACGCGGAAGACTGTGCGCCTCGGCACGGACTCACACTCGATCACCCCGCCATGGTCGCCGATGATCTTGGCCACCAGCGCCAGGCCCAGCCCCGAGCCGCGCAGCTTGGTGGTGACGAACGGATCGAAAATATGGGGCATCAGGTCGGCGGGCACGCCCGCGCCATTGTCGCGCACCGTCACTTCCAGCGGAAGCGACAGGCGCTCCCCTGAAAGACCGGAGCCGAAGCGCACGCCCGGACGGTAGCCCGTGGTCAATGTGATCTCGCCGCCCTTCTCGGGCAGCGCATCGGCGGCATTACGCACCAGGTTGAGGAAGACCTGGATCAACTGGTCATGGTCGCCCAGCACGAGCGGCAGGGAGGGATCGAAATTCTCGATGATGGTGGCGCCGCGGGTGAAGCTGTTCTCGGCCACCTTGCGCACCCGGTCCAGCACCTCATGGATATTGACGGGGTGGCGGACGAAATTGCGCGTATCGCCGAAGCTTTCCATGCGGTCGATCAGGCCGCGGATGCGGTCGGATTCGGCCACGATCAGCTGGGTCATCTGACGCTCGGACGGCGCGATCTGTTCTTCCAGAAGCTGGGCGGCGCCGCGAATGCCCGCGAGCGGGTTCTTGATCTCATGCGCGAGCACCGCCGCCATACCGTGCATCGAGCGCACCGCGCCGCGATGCAGGAGCTGGCGGTCCATCCGCTGGGCGAGGCTGCGCTCCTGCAGCGTCAGCGCCAGCGCGCCTTCCGGCTCCGGCAAGGGCGTGACGGTGACGTCGGCGATGCGCTCGCCATGGCGCGGCGTCGACAGGTCCACATCGCGCTCTGCGGCGGAAGAGCCGCGGTCCCGCGCCTGGGCCATCAGCTGGAACAGCGGGCTGTCGAACGGAAGGATGTCCGCCAGCGCGTGTTTCAGCAACATCGTTGCGCCGGTGTCGAAAAACTGTTCGGCGGCCGGATTGGCGAACAGGATTTCTCCCCCGACCCCGACCACCAGGATGGCCATCGGCAGGGCATTGGCGATAAAAGCCAGTCCGGGCAGATCGCGCCCCGAGGATTCCTGTAGCGCTGTGGCGGCCAAATTGTGCCTATTCTTTAGTCATATTCGATCAGTGGTCATCTTATAGGCAATCATGGACAACGCAAAGCAATATCGCGCCGCCGCCGGTCCAGTGTCTGGCCGGCCCTGCCCCATTCCGGAGTTCCCATGCCCCGCTTTGCCGTCCTGATCGTTGCCGCCGGCAAAGGCGAGCGGTCCGGGCTTGGCCGTCCCAAACAGTATGAAGTGTTGGCCGGCAAACCCATCCTGCGCCGGACGGTCGAGGCCTTCGCCGGTCTTCATGTGCAGGTCGTGATCGGGCCGGGCCAGGAAGACATGGCCGCCCAGGCGTTGGCCGGGCTGGACCTGCCGCCGCCGGTACCGGGCGGCGCCACCCGGCAGGAATCCGTAAGCCGCGGCCTGGAAGCGCTGGCTGCCCCTGAAAACAAACTAGGGGCGCCGGATTTCGTGCTGATCCATGACGCGGCCCGCCCGTTCGTTTCCCCCCGGATCATCGCGGCGGTCATGGACGCGCTGGAAAAGGGCGCGAAGGGCGTATTGCCCATGCTGGCGGTGGCGGACACGCTGCGCCGCATGGAAGGCGCGCGCTGGTCTACCGTGTCGCGTGACCATCTTTATCGCGCCCAGACCCCGCAGGGATTTGCCTTTGCCGATATACTGGCCGCCCATCGCGCCCATGCCGCAACCCCGGTCACCGACGACATGGCGCTGGCCGAGCTGGCGGGCATCAGGGTGGAGCGCGTCGAAGGCGATGAGCGCAATTTCAAACTGACCACAAAGGATGATTTCACCTTGGCCAACGCGCTTCTGTCGGCAGGCGAAACCCGCAGCGCCATGGGCTATGACGCCCACCGCTTCACCGCGGGCGACCATGTATGGCTGTGCGGCATCAAGGTGCCGCATGACCATGGGCTGGAAGGCCACAGCGATGCCGATGCCGGGCTTCACGCCCTGACCGACGCCATCCTGGGCTGCATCGCCGCCGGCGACATCGGCCAGCATTTTCCGCCCACGGACGAACGCTGGCGCGGCGCGTCTTCCGACAAATTCCTCGCCCATGCGGCGTCGCTGGTGGCGCAGAAGGGCGGCGCCGTCACCCATTGCGACGTCACGCTGATCTGCGAGCGGCCCAAGATCGGCCCGCACCGCGAGGCCATGCGCGCGCGGATTGCCGGGATACTGGGGCTGGACATCGACCGCGTCAGCGTCAAGGCCACCACCACCGAAGGCATGGGCTATACCGGCCGCCGCGAGGGACTGGCGGCGCAAGCGGTGGCGACGGTGAGGCTGCCGCTGTGAAGGGGCCGCGATGAAGATTCCCTCGGCCGCCACCGTCGTCGCCACCGTTTTCGGTATCGGTTATTTCGCCTTCGCACCGGGCACGGTGATGAGCGCCATCGCCCTGCCGCTGGGTATCCTGATCGCCCTCTTCGCGGGCGGCGCAATGGGGCTTCTGGCGGCATCCATTATCGTGCTGGTGATCGGCATCCTGGCCTCGGCCGAGCATGTGCGCGAGACCGGCCGCGACGACCCGTCGGAAGTGGTGATCGACGAGCTGGCGGGCCAGTGGCTGGCCTCATCCTTCGCGCTGATGAGTTTCGGCGGCCTTCTGCCGGCGGACCGCATTTCCCTGCCTGCTTTGGCGCTGTCCTTTGTGTTGTTCCGCCTGTTCGACATCTGGAAGCCCTGGCCGGTGGGCTGGGCCGACCGCGAACTGTCGGGCGGCATCGGCGTGATGACCGATGACATGATCGCGGGACTGATGGCGGGTATGCTGGTGGCGCTGGTGCGCTATTTCGCACACTTCTGACCGCTGACGCTTGCCGCGCCCGGCGGTCCGCTTAAAGTGCGCCGCGACCAGCACAGACGCGACCCATGTTCAGAGACGACTTGATTGCACTGGCAACAGACACCCTGGCGATCGCGCGCAGCCGGAGGGTGATGATCGCCACAGCGGAAAGTTGCACCGGCGGCCTGATCGCTGGGCTTCTGACGGAGATTCCCGGGTCGTCCGATGTGCTCGAGCGCGGTTTCGTTACCTATTCCAACGCCGCCAAGGAAGAGATGCTGGGCGTACCACATGAACTTCTTGCAACCCATGGCGCGGTTTCACGGGCGGTCGCCGCCGCCATGGCGGAAGGCGCGCTCGACCACTCCTGGGCTCAGCTCGCGGTGGCCGTGACCGGCATCGCCGGTCCCGGCGGCGGCAGCGCGGAAAAGCCGGTGGGACTGGTCTTCATCGCGGCCATGCGCGCGGGCGATGCGCCCATCGTGCAGCGGCATCTGTTCGGCGATATCGGCCGCGACCAGGTACGCCTGGCGACAGTCGAGGCCGCACTGACGTTGCTGAAGAGCCTGATCTAGTTCGCCGCCAACTGGTCGTGCGCCAGTTGCTGCAGCGCATGGGTCTGCGGTTTCGAGAAGCCCATGTCCTCGGCCACCGTTTCGGTATCGCCCAGCGACAGCGGGTCCTTGCCGGTCACCTTGCCGAATACCATCAGCGCTTCGAGGTAATAGCCATAGATGCTGGCGTGATAATTGTCCCATGACCACAGGTCGAGCTTGCCCGCGTCGGTGCCGTCATAAGGATCGGCATCCGCCAGTCCGGTATCGAAGGCGCGGTTCCATGCCAGGCCCAGCGGGATCACGCCGGTGGCATGCGCGGCGGCGGCGGCCTTCAGATAGCCGTCATAGACGTCCTTGCCCATCTGCTGGATCGGCTTGCCATGCCAGGCGCCGTTATCCGGATAGGTCTGATCGGCGCGGCTCCAGGTCGCGTCGAGCCAGACTTCGGCATTGGGATTCCTTGCGCGGAACATACGGGTGATCTCAGCCGCCGATGAGATCAGCAGCGCCGGATCGCCCGGATGATCCCGGTCCATGGTGGAGTAGCCGTGCATCACCACCGCATCCCAGGGCTTGTCGATCAGGGCGCGCTTTTCGGCATAGTGGAAATCCATGCCCTTGCCGCCCACGGTTTCCAGGCTGACGTCATAGTCGAGGCCGGCCTCCTTGGTGAACGCCTTGAAGATGGCGGGCACGCCGCCCACAGTCTTGCCGTTCCTGCCCGGCCCGTTGAGGTCGGTGACGGTATCGGACCTGTAGTAGTGGGCCGGCGAATTGGCGCCATAGGTGAAGCTGTTGCCGATGAACAGGATGGTGCGCGCCTGCGCAGCCGCCGGAAGCAACACCAGCAGCGCCGCGATTTTCAGAACATTCACCCCACGCCCTCCTCTGACATGATTTTCTTGGCCCGGGCCTCGAAGGCCTCGGTCATTTTCAGCAATGCCCGTTCGAAGGCCGCGCCCGCAACCGCCCCCAGGATGCGGCTTTTGAAGGCAAAGTCGATGGCGAAATCGACCTCGCAGCCATTCTCCGTGGGCGTGAATTGCCAGTGATTGGTGAGATGATCGAACGGCCCCTCGGCCTGCTCCACGTCAATGCGGCGGTGCCCGGGGTCCAGCGTAACCCGGCTGGTGTAGCGCTCGCGAAAGCCCTTATAGCCTACCAGCATCTCGGCGATGACCTGACGCTCGCTGCGCGACTTCACCCGGAGCCCCAGGACCCAGGGAAGAAAGTCCGGGTAGTGCTCAACCTCCGCGACCACGCGGTACATCAGATCGGCCGGATAGGGAACGATCCGCCGCTCGCGATGCATGTCAGGCGTGGCTCTGATGTGCTTGGGCTTGGCGAGCTTTCTTCAGCTCGGCGAAGTCGCTGTCGGCGTGGTAGGACGAGCGCGTCAGGGGCGAAGCCGAAACCATGAGAAACCCCTTGGCGCGGGCGATGGACTCCAGGCCGGCGAATTCCTCCGGCGTCCAGAAGCGGTCCAGTTTCGCATGCTTGCGCGTGGGCTGCAGGTACTGGCCGATGGTCAGGAAATCGACGCGGGCGGCGCGCAGGTCGTCCATCACCTGCATGATCTCTTCGCGCGTTTCGCCCAGGCCGACCATCAGGCCGGATTTGGTGAAGCCGTCGGGCATCAGGTCCTTGGCGCGGTCCAGCAGCCTGAGCGATGCGTAATAGCGCGCGCCGGGCCGGATGCTCAGGTACAGGCGCGGCACCGTCTCCAGATTGTGGTTGAAGACTTCGGGGCGGGCCGCCATCACGGTTTCGATGGCGCCGTCCTTGCGCAGGAAGTCGGGTGTCAGCACTTCCACCGAGGTCGTGGGGCTTTCGGCGTGGACGGCGTTGATGACCCTGGCGAAATGATCGGCGCCGCCGTCGTCCAGGTCGTCGCGGTCCACCGAGGTGATCACCACATGCGCCAGGCCCAGCCGCCTGACCGCGGCGGCGACATGGTCCGGCTCCTGCGCGTCCAGGGGCGCCGGCAGTCCCGTCTTCACATTGCAGAAGGCGCAGGCGCGGGTGCAGGTGTCGCCCATGATCATCAAGGTGGCATGGCGCTTGGTCCAGCACTCCCCGATGTTCGGGCAGGCCGCCTCCTCGCAGACGGTGTGGAGCTTGTTCTCGCGCACCACCTCGCGGGTGGCGATGTATTCGCGGCTCACCGGCGCCTTGACCCGGATCCAGTCGGGCTTCCTGGGCACCGC
>DASTRG010000165.1:0-4945 GCA_035761325.1 Rhizomicrobium sp.
CGTCTCCACACCGTCGGCGGGGCGCATGACCGTAAGGCCGGGGATGGCGCGCAGCGCCGCCAGATGCTCCACCGGCTGGTGGGTGGGGCCGTCCTCGCCCACGCCGATGGAATCGTGGGTCATCACGAACACCACCTTGACACCCATCAGTGCCGCCAGGCGGATCGAGGGACGGCAATAGTCCGAAAATACCAGGAAGGTGCCGCCATAAGGCAAAACCCCGCCATGCAGCGCCATGCCGTTCATCGCCGCGCACATGCCGTGCTCGCGGATGCCGTAATGGACATAGCGTCCGGCGAAGCTGTCGGGGGTGATCTCGGCCAGGCCCTTGGTGCGGGTGTTGTTGGACGGTGTCAGATCGGCGCTGCCGCCGATGGTGTAGGACAGTTCGGCGTTGATCACGTTCAGCGCCTGTTCGCTCATCTTGCGGGTGCCGGCCGATGGCCTGTCGGCAGCGATCTTCTGCTTCAGCGCCAGGATCGCGCCGTCCAGGCTGGCGGGCACGGCACCGGCCATCGTGTCGTCGAACGCCTGGGCCTTGGGGCTCAAAGCCTTGCGCGCCAGCCAGTCCTTGCGGGCGCCGGCGCCGCGCGCGCCGATCGCGCGCCACTTCTTCAGGATGTCGTCCGGCACCGTGAACGGTTCGTACGGCCAGTCCAGTTCCTTGCGCGCGCCGGCAACAACGTCGGCCCCGGGGGCATCGCTGTGCGCCTTCTGGGTGCCCTGCTTGCCCGGCATGCCGAAGCCGATGATGGTGCGGCAGGCGATCAGCACCGGACGGGTGGCATCCTGCGCCGCGTCCAGCGCACGCGCGATGTCGGCGGCGTCATGGCCGTCGCAGGCGTCCACGCTCCAGCCCGCGGCCCTGAAGCGCTCAAGCTGGTCGGTGGAATCCGAAAGGGAAATCGCGCCGTCAATGGTGATGTTGTTGTGGTCCCACATCACGATCAGGTTCTTCAGGCGCAGATGGCCGGCCAGCGTGATGGCTTCCTGGCTGATGCCCTCCATCAGGTCGCCGTCGCTGGCGATGACATAGGTCTTGTGATCGACCAGCTCCGCGCCGAAGCGCGCCTTCAAGATCGCCTCGGCCAGCGCGAAGCCCACCGAATTGCCCAGCCCCTGGCCCAGGGGGCCGGTGGTGGTCTCGATCCCCGGCAGGTCGCCATGCTCTGGATGGCCGGCGGTGGGGCTGCCGACCTTGCGGAAATGTTTCAGGTCCTCGATCGTGACCTTGGGATAGCCCATCAGCCAGAGCAGGGAATAAAGCAGCATCGAGCCGTGGCCCGCCGACAGGATGAACCGGTCGCGGTCGGGCCAGGCCGGATCGGCGGCGTCATGCTTGAGGAAGCGGGAAAACAGCACGGTGGCCACGTCGGCCATGCCCATCGGCAGGCCCGGATGGCCCGATTTCGCCGTCTCGACCGCGTCCATCGACAGCATGCGGATGGCGTTGGCCAGGCGGCGTACTTCAGCTTGCTCGGGGACCTGGTCTGGCGCGCTCATGAACATCCCTGCTGCTGGAAAGGCCGTTGCCCTTAGCGAGCAGCGAACACCCCCGTCAAGGCGGAAAACCCCTCGCCCCATATCACGACAACGCATGGCGGCGGGCCTGATTTCCCGCGTCTGCCGCAGTCCCGATATTCGCAAAATGCCCGGTTTCGGGCCGTTGCGGAATTTCGCGACCGAAACGGCACTGGATTCAACCGGTTGTTGGCGTACTTTAATCGCAACATCGGCTGGATTCCGGCGGTCTGCGGTGTTGCGGATCGGGGACACGAACGCCTAAGGTCTTGGCGAATCTAGAGGGAGGAGCGCCTATGAGCCGGATCGATGTGGCCAGAGGCCGCTTCCTGGCCGCCCTTCAGAAGCTGGAGGAGACTGCCGGCGAGGTCGGCGAAAGCCTGGACGCCGCCGCCCGCGGGTCTGAAAGACTGGCGCAACTGGAGGCCGAGCGGGACCGCCTGCTGGCCAGGGTGACGGAACTGGAAGACGAGATGGCCGCACTGTCCAGTGCGACCGAGGAAGTGGAGGATCGGCTGGACGGCGCCATCGGTGAGATTCGTGCGGCGCTGGCGCGCTAGGAGCGCCGGGCAGCGCGGAGCGGAGCGAGCAGCGTCGGCCGCGCGACCCACAGAGCGCCGGGCAGCGCGGAGCGGGCAGCGTCGCCCGCGTGATCTGAAGCGGACTAAGAAGGAGATGCCATGCCTCTGGTCAATGTCATGATTAACGGCCGCGCCTATACGCTGGGCTGCGACGAGGGCGAGGAAGAGCATCTGAAGGAACTTGCCGGTCTGGTCGATACCAAGGCGCGCGAGGCCCTGAACATGGTGGGCCAGCAGGCGGGCGACACCAAGATGATGCTGATGGCTGCCCTTCTGATTGCCGACGAGCATCACGATGCCGTCCAGAAGCTGGCCGCGGGCCGCCAGGCCGTCGCCGGCAGCGCCCAGGAACAGAAATCCCTGAACCGGCGCGCGGAACAGGCCGAAAGCAATGCCGCCGATATACTGGAATCCGCCGCCGCCCGGCTGGAGGCGATTGCCGCAAGGCTTGCGCACGCCTAAGTTAAGGACGGACGGACACTGTCTCGTGCGTCAGGTTAGCGATGCCCAGGGGCCTTAATGGTACTCACCGGGAGCTGTCCCTGGCCGGGGCCGTGGTCCTGGTCATATGGCGCCCACCTGCACTGCAGGCCCGTGAGGATCCAAGAACCAACGGCGAGTACGGTTCCGTCCGCTTTCTTTTTGGACCCCTGCGCAGCTTTACTCGCTTGCGCGCCGGCCCGGCCGCCGCGCAAACTCGCGCTGCTACGGGCACCTCTCCTTCCAGCGCGCTGACGCGCGCGAAGGGGAGGCGGGTCTCGGTGTGCTGCGGGGACCCTTTCACAGCTCGGTTGTCATGGCCCGCGAATGCGGGCCACCCAAGTGACACAGGCGATGACGTCGAAGACTGAACTTCGCAAGGCCGCGCGCGAAAAACGCAAGGCGCTGGCGTTCGCCGATTTCCCCGCGGCGCTGGCGGCCCATGCCGATGCGCTGGGTGCAGGGCCCGGCACGATCGTGGGCGGCTATCATGCCCTCTCCGACGAAGCCGATCCCGCCCTGCTGCTGGAAGCATTGGTCGCGCAGGGCTGCCACATCGCCTTTCCGCGTGTCGCGGCAAAGGACCAGCCGCTGGAATTTCACCGCATCCCCGACGGCGAAGTGATGGCCAAAGGCGCCTATGGCATCCATGAGCCACTCGGCCACTGGCCGCGTGCCGTGCCCGATCTGCTGCTGGTTCCGCTTCTGGCCTTTGATGCCTCCGGCCACCGGCTGGGCTATGGCGGTGGATTCTACGACAGAAGCCTCGAAAAGCTGCGCGTCCGCGCCGTGGGCATCGCCTATGCGGGCCAGCAGGTGGACTTTCTGCCCCATGGCGCGCATGACTGCCGGTTGGACGCCGTGCTGACCGAACAGGGCCTGAAAGTCTTTCGATGAACATTCTCTTCCTGGGCGACATCGTGGGCCGCCCCGGCCGCGACGCGGTGCTGGCCGCGCTGCCCGACCTGAAATCCCGCCTGAAACCCGACTTCGTGATCGTCAATGGCGAGAATGCCGCCGGGGGCTTCGGCATCACCGCCGCCATCGCCGAGGAATTTTTCGCCGCCGGCATCGACTGCATTTCCACCGGCAACCATTGGGCCGACCAGAAGGAAATCCTGGCCTATGGCGAAACCGAGGACCGCGTCCTGCGGCCGGTGAACTATCCCAAGGGCACGCCGGGCAAGGGCGCCAATCTCTATCAATGCGCGGCGGGCAGCGTGCTGGTGGTCAATGTGATGGGCCGCGTCTTCATGGATGCTCTGAACGATCCCTTCGCCGCGGTGGACGCCGAACTCAATGCCTGCCCGCTGGGCGAGGTCGCCGACGCCATCGTGGTCGACATCCATGCCGAGGCGACCAGCGAAAAGATGGCGATGGGCCATTTCTGCGATGGCCGCGCCAGCCTGGTGATCGGCACCCACAGCCATGTGCCCACCGCCGACGCGCAGATATTGCCGGGCGGCACCGCTTACCAAAGCGATGCGGGGGCCTGTGCCGATTACGACTCCGTCATCGGCATGGACAAGGCCGAGCCGCTGCAGCGCTTCACCCGCAAGATCCCCACCCAGCGCTACACGCCGGCCAGTGGTCCTGCCACCGTCTGCGGCGTGTTCGTGCAGACCGGCGCGGGCGGGCTGGCCACGCGCATCGAGCCGGTACGGGTGGGCGGGCGGCTGCGTCCGACCGTTCCCGACCTGTAGGGCGGTTCACTAAACCCTGACGCCTTCGCGGTTGAAAAGCCGGGCGCGCGGGCCAATTCTTCGATCTCGCGCGAAAGGATTTTGGTCATGGAATATCGCCTGCTTGGCCGCTCCGGCTTCAAGGTTCCCGTTCTCACCTTCGGCACCGGCACCTTTGGCGGCAAGGGCGATTTCTTCAAGGCCTGGGGCGACACCGACGCCAAAGGAGCGGAGCGGCTGGTCGATATCTGCCTGGATGCGGGCCTTACCATGTTCGACAGCGCCGACATCTATTCGGCGGGCGCGGCCGAGGAGGTGCTGGGCGCCGCCATCAAGGGCCGCCGCGACAAGGTGCTGATCTCGACCAAATATACGTTCCGCAGCGGCAAGGGTCCCAACGATGTCGGTTCCTCGCGCTATCACATCACCCGCGCCACCGATGCGGCGCTGAAGCGGCTGGGAACCGACCATATCGACCTGGTGCAGCTGCACGGCTTTGACGCCCAGACCCCGCCGGAGGAAATCCTCTCGACCTTCGACGCGCTGATCCGCGCCGGCAAGATCGGCTATATCGGCGTCTCCAACTGGTCGGGCTGGCACCTGATGAAGGCGCTTTCGGTGTCCGACCGCTACGGCTATCCGCGCTATGTCGCGCATCAGGCTTACTATTCGCTGATCGGC
>DASTRG010000166.1:0-5379 GCA_035761325.1 Rhizomicrobium sp.
AGGGTACGCGCATAGATCGCTTCGGTCACCTTTTCCGGCGCCGGCCCGCCATTGGTTATGTTGTATTTAATGCCGAAATCCTCGTCCGGGCCGCCGGGATTGTGGCTGGCCGACAGAACCAGACCGCCGATGGCACCGCATTTGCGGATCACGTTGCTGGCTGCCGGTGTGGAGAGGATGCCCCCCTGACCCACCAGGACCTGGCCGAAACCATTGGCGGCCGCCATGCGAATTGCCTGCTGGATGACGGGGCGGTTGTAGAAGCGCCCGTCGCCGCCGATGACCAGCGTTGCACCTTCCTTTCCTTCCACGACATCGAAGACGGACTGGATGAAATTCTCCACATAGTTCGGCTGCTGGAAGATCTTGACCTTCTTGCGCAAGCCGGATGTGCCCGGCTTCTGACCTTCGAAAGGCGTAGTGGGGTTGATGACCGCCATGCGTTTGTCCCTGACCATTGCCGAATAAAGAGCTGCATATTGCGCGCCGCTGCGCTGCCAGGAAAAGTCCTGTTTCATGCCCTGACGCTGCATGCTGTTCCAGGCCTTGGTATCCCTGAAAAGCGCCACTGTGCGCCGGATCGCGCGCAGGATGCCGTCGGCCGTGACTCCATCGAACAGGATGCCGGTGGCGACCCCTGCCGACAGCGCCGCGTCATTGGCATGGATGATGGTGTCCGCCAGTCCGCCGACGCGCGCCGCCACCGGCACGCACCCATAGGCCTGGCCGTAAAGCTGTGTAAGACCGCACGGCTCGAAGCGCGACGGAATCAGGATGGCGTCGCATCCGGCTTGCAGCAGATGCGAGAGCTTTTCGTCATAGCCGATGGCGATGCCGACGCGCCCGCGATGACGGGCCGCGCCCGCCCGAAATAACGCCTCCAGGCCGGGATCGCCGCTGCCAAGCAGCGCCAGCCGCCCGCCAGACGCGACCAGCGCGTCCAGCTGGGCGGCCATTACATCCATTCCCTTCTGCCAGGTCAGACGACTGACAATGGCGAACAGCGGCCCCGGGCCGGGCTCGATGCCGAAGCCGCGCTCGACCGCGCGCTTGTTGTCGGCCCGGCGCGCCAGCTTGCGAAAATTATAGCGGGACACCAGATCGGGGTCGCTCTCCGGAGTCCAGATCTCCGTGTCGATGCCGTTGACGATGCCGTGCACGACCGCGCTGCGCTCGCGGATCAGACCTTCAAGCCCCATGCCGTGTTCCGGCGTGTGTATCTCTTCGGCATAACCAGGGCTGACGGTAGTAATGACATCGGCCGTCGCCAGGCCCGCCTTCAGGAAGCCCACGCCACCAAAATATTCGACCCCCTGAATGCCATAGGCATTTGCCGGCAGACCCAGCGCGTCGAACACTGAACGATCGAAGCGACCCTGGAAGGCGATGTTGTGAATGGTCAAAAGGCTGGCGGCGCGCGCCCTCAGGCCCGGCGCGAAACGCAGATATGCGGGCGCCATTCCCGCCTGCCAGTCATGAGCATGCAGGATGTCGTAGTAGCGACCGGGCACCAGACCGCTGGCCAGATCGGCTCCGGCGCGCGCCAGCGCCGCGAAACGCTGCCAGTTGTCCGGCCAGTCGCGCCCGTCCGGTCCTGCATAGGGTCCGCCGCCGCGCTCGAACAGGGCCGGCGCGTCCAGCACCAGCAGGGCATGACCGTCCAGGTCGATTTCCAGAATGCGGGCGGGCACGCCGAGAAGCTTCTCATAGCTGTGAATCTGCAACGCATCCGCCAGATGCTCGCGCAACGCCGGATAGCCCGGAACCAATGTTGTGACGCTAACGCCGTGAGGCTCCAGCGCGCCCGGCAACGCGGCCACGACGTCGGCCAGTCCGCCGGTCTTGACCAGCGGATAGATTTCCGATGCAACGGAGAGAATCCTGATCATGCGGGGATCATGTCGCGGTCATTCCAGACGATCGATCATTTCCTGGGTAATCAAACAGATGCCGTTTGCGGTCCGGCGAAATCTGGAGGCATCCAGCGCGCTATCCTCGCCCACGATCAGGCCCGGGGGAATTACCACACCGCGGTCAAGCACCACCCTGGAAAGGCGCGTACCCCGGCCGATCTGGCATTGGGGCAGCACCACCACTTCGTCCAGCGCGCAATAGGAATGCACGCGCACGCCCGTTGACAGCAGGCTGCGACGCACGCTGCTGCCGGAGATGATGCAGTCGCCCGCCACCAGGGAAGACACCGCCGACCCGCGGCGCCCGTCCATGTCGTGCACGAACTTGGCGGGGGGCACAATCTCGGCATATGTCCAAAGCGGCCAACTGCGGTCGTACAGGTCCAGTTGCGGCACCACATCGGTCAGGTCGATATTGGCTTCCCAATAGGCATCCACCGTTCCCACGTCGCGCCAATAGGCCGCCTTCTCGCTGCTGGAGCGCACACAGGAATTGACGAAGCGATGCGCCACCGCCTTTCCGTATCTGACCAGGTAAGGAATGATGTCCTTGCCGAAATCGCGACCCGAGCCGGATGTGGATGCATCGCGGCGCAACTGCTCAAACAGAAAGCGCGTGCGGAAGACATAGACGCCCATCGATGCCAGCGCCATGTCGGGGTTGCCGGGCATGGCGGGCGGGTCCGCCGGCTTCTCGACGAAGCTCGTAATCCGCCCCGTGTCGTCCACGGCCATCACCCCAAAGCCAGTCGCCTCCGTTCGCGGCACGTCCAGACAGGCAACCGTCACATCGGCGGACTGGTTCACATGCTCCTGGAGCATCAGTTCATAGTCCATCTTGTAGATGTGATCGCCCGCCAGGATCACCATGAATTCCGGACCGTGGCTCTCTATGATGTCGATGTTCTGATAGACGGCGTCGGCGGTGCCTTCATACCATTGGGTTTCCGATACCCGCTGGCTGGCGGGCAGCACGTCGAAGCTCTCGTTACGCTCGGGCCGCAGGAAGTTCCAGGCGCTGTGCAGGTGGTGGATCAATGAATGGGCCTTGTACTGGGTAGCCACGCCGATGCGGCGAATGCCCGAATTGATCGCATTGGACAGAGCAAAATCGATGATGCGGGCCTTGCCGCCAAAATAGACCGCGGGCTTGGCGCGGCGTGCGGTGAGTTCGGCGAGGCGGCTGCCCCGGCCGCCTGCCAGAACATAGGCCATCGCGTCACGTGCCAGCGGCTGCCCGCGCCGGTCCACCATTGCCATCCTCCCGGGGCGCCGAACCCCTTATCCAGCATGCTCCAGCATCAGGGTCGCCAGCGGCGGCAGGGTGAGGGTCAACCCGCCATCCCGGGCTTCCACCCAACCCAGGTTGCCCGCGCCGCTGCCGCCATAAATGCTGGCATCGCTGTTGATAATTTCACGCCAACGCCCGCGTTCCGGCAAGGGGACACGGTAATTTTGGCGCACGACCGGGGTCATATTTGCGACTATCGCCACCGGGGCCGCACCCGGCGCCCGGCGCGTCCAGGCAAACACCGAATTGGCCTTGTCATCGACGATCGCCCACTGAAAGCCCTCAGCCTCGCAGTCACGCGCATGCAATGCCGGAGTCTTGCGGTAAACCCGATTAAGATCGCGAACGAGCCGCTGCACGCCCAAATGCGCGGGAGCATCCAGCAGTTCCCAGTCCAGGGAACGGGATTCGTGCCACTCGCGCCGTTGCGCAAATTCCTGGCCCATGAACAGCAGCTTCTTGCCGGGGTAACCCCACATCAACGTGTAGTATGCGCGGAGATTGGCGAATTTCTGCCAGTCGTCACCTGACATTTTGGACAGGAGCGAACCCTTGCCGTGCACCACCTCATCATGGCTCAGCGGGAGGACGAAATTCTCACTGAATGCGTAGAGGAGACCGAAAGTAATGTCCTCATGATGGTGGGCGCGGTGGATGGGCTCGCGCGCCATGTATCTGAGGGTGTCATGCATGAATCCCATGTTCCACTTGAAACCGAAGCCCAGCCCGCCTTCATGGGCCGGACGGGAAACACCCGGCCAGGACGTGGACTCCTCAGCTATCGTGAAAAAGCCGGGATGGGCGCCATAGACTGCCTTGTTCATGGCCTGGACAAAAGTCACCGCTTCCCAGTTCTCCCGACCGCCCGCGGCATTGGGAACCCATTCGCCCGCGCGCCGGGAATAATCTCGGTAAAGCATGGAGGCCACCGCATCCACCCGAAGACCGTCGATATGATAGCGCCCCGGCCAGAAGAGCGCATTGTTGATCAGGAAGGATGCCACCTCCCGGCGACCGAAATTGTAGATGGCGGTGTTCCAGTCAGGGTGATGGCCCTGGCGCGGGTCCTCATGTTCGTACAGCGCCGTACCATCGAACCGGATCAGCCCATGGGGATCGGTGGGGAAATGCGCGGGGACCCAGTCGATCAAGACCCCGATACCTGCCCTGTGGGCGCCGTCGACAAATCGAGCCAGGCCGTCCACGTCACCGAAGCGCGCGCTGGGGCAATACAGACCCGTGGTCTGATAGCCCCAGCTTGGATCATAGGGATGCTCGCTAATGGGCAGAAACTCGATGTGGGTGAAGCCCATATCCACCACATAAGGGATCAGCTGCTCGGCCATTGCGTCCCAGCTCAGATACCAGCCATTGGCATCGCGTCGCCAGGATCCGGCATGAACCTCATAGATGCTGACCGGCTGGCGGCGCGGGTCGACGCTTGCCCAATGGGTGCGATGGGCATCATCCCCCCAGACATGGGTGGGACTTGGTGCGGTGAGTGAAGCGGTCCGGGGCCGGATCTCGCTGGCGAAGGCAAAGGGGTCGGCCTTCAACGGCAGAAGTGCGCCGTCGACACCGATGATCTCGAACTTATAAGCGCGGTATTCGCCGATATCCGGGATGAAGATCTCCCACACGCCAACATCGGCGCGCCGGCGCATCACATGGCGTCTGCCGTCCCACTCGTTGAAGTCGCCCACCACCGAGACCCGGCGGGCATTGGGCGCCCAGACCGCGAAGTGGACGCCCCGCGCGCCTTGATGCTCGATCAGATGGGCACCCATCTTGTCGTAAAGGCGCATATGGGTTCCTTCGCCCATCAGCGCGTCGTCAATCGGTCCCAGGACAGGCCCGAAGCTGTACGGGTCCGATACCCACCACTCGGCGCCATAGCCCTGGGCACGATATTTGACCGGCTGCGGCTCGCCCTGGATGATGCCCTCAAACAGTCCGCGGCGATCGGCCAGCTTGAGATTGCCAAGAAATTTACCTGACAGGTCGTGGGCTTCCGCCCGCTCGGCGCCGGGGATCAGCACCCGGGCAAATGTGCCTTGGGGTCCGGCATGCGTGCCCAACAGGGAAAAAGGATCGGCATGGCGGCCGTGGAGCAGATCCTCTACGGCCTGCCGTGGAGGCTTCATATCAGGCTCCAGATGTCCTTGGCGTATTCGC
>DASTRG010000167.1:0-15541 GCA_035761325.1 Rhizomicrobium sp.
GCAGACCGGGTCGGGCGAGATGATGATCTCGGAATCGCCGGGCGGGCAGTATCTGGTCTATGGCAAGGTCAACGGCACGCCGGTGGGTTTCCTGGTCGATACCGGCGCCAGCGACATCGTGCTGAGTCCCGCCGACGCGCGCCGCATCGGCGTCGATATGGAAAGCCTGAAATTCGATCGGGTCTATGAGACCGCCAACGGCCAGGGCCGGGGCGCGCGCTATCGCGTCTCGACATTGCAGGTGGGCGCCATCGTGCTGCACGATGTGCCGGTATCGATCAACCAGGCGCCGATGCAGACCTCGCTGCTGGGGGCGGCGTTCCTGCGGCGACTCAAATCGTTCGGCTTCAGCGATCACAGGATGGTGCTGCGATGGTGACAGTGATGCGGGCGATGGCGACGGGCATGGGATTGGCGCTGATGCTGGCACTGCCGGCGGCGGGACAGGCCGTGCCTCATGCGCGGGTGGCGCAGGGCGAACTGGCGGGCACCATCGATCATGGCGCACAGGCCTTTCTGAACATTCCGTTCGGCGCCGCGCCGGTGGGCGATCGCCGCTGGGCCGCGCCGCTGCCGCCGCCGGCCTGGTCCGGCGTGCGCGACGCCGGCAAATTCGGGCCCGCCTGCATGCAGCAGGACGCCAGGCCCCAGGCGCCCTGGTCGATAGAGTATTTCGTGCTGCCGCCCTACAGCGAGGACTGCCTGAACCTGAATGTCTGGACCACGGGCGGCTCGGGCAAGGCGGTGGTGCTGTTCATTCCCGGCGGCGGCTTCACCCAGGGCGGCGGCGCGGTGCCGGTCTATAACGGCTCCGGGATGGCAAAGGCCGGCGTGGTGGCGGTGACGATGAACTATCGCCTGAGCGCGGCGGGCTTTCTCACACATCCCGAGCTCGATGCCGCGGCCGGTCATTCCGGCGACTATGCGTTGATGGACGTGATCGCGGCGCTGACCTGGATCCGCCAGAACATCGCGGCGTTCGGCGGCGATCCGGCCAAGGTGACGGTGATGGGACAGTCGGCCGGAGCGGCCGCCATCGTGGCGCTGCTGCATTCGCCGCTGGCCAGCGGCCTGTTTCGCGCCGCCATCATCGACAGCGGCGTGCGGGCGGGGCGCGGCGCGCCCACCAGCGCCGAGCGGGAAGCGATGACGAAGGAATGGGCGGCGTCCAAGGGCGCGGCCACGCTGGCGCAGATGCGCGCCCTGCCCGCGTCCGACCTGGTGCCGGTGCGCGGCGCATCCTTTCGCTTCGGGCCGACGGTGGACGGCCATGTCGTGCCGTCGATGGATGGGCCGGTGGTGAACGACGTGCCGATCCTGACCGGCTGGAACGGCGGCGAAGGCGCGGCCAGCAGCCAGCAGCTGCTGGATGCGCCGGTCAGCCGCGCCGATTTCGAAGCCCGGATGCGCGCGCAATATGGCGCCGATACCGATGCGCTGCTGGCGGCCTATCCGTCCGGCGCCGATGCATCGGCCGCTGCTCATGCAGCGGGCCATGACGCCACCATGATGGGTGGGGCGGCCTGGGCGGCCGGGCATGGCCGGGCGCCGCTTTATTATTATGATTTCACCCATGTGATGCCGGGTGACACCGCCGCCGGGTGGGGAAGCTATCATTCCTCCGAGCTGCCCTATGTGTTCGGCTCGCTGTTCACGCTGGACCGGCCCTGGACCGACGCCGACCGCCAGGTGTCGCGCCTGCTGATGGGTTATTGGGTGAACTTCATCAACAGCGGCGATCCCAACGGCAGCGGCCTGCCCCGCTGGACAGTGTTCGATGCCGCCAAAGGCGATGTGATGGACCTGAACCAGGCACCGCGCATGCGTGCCATCGCCAATGACGACCAGCGCGCCTTTTTCACCCGCTGGCATGCGGGGCATTGAAAGCCGGACCTACTCCGGCGGCGGCACGGGCCTGGGTGCGTTCGCCATGGGCTCGCCACCGTTGCTGCCCAGGGCGGGCGCGCCCAGGCTGGTGTCCTGCGATGGATTGGGAGCGTAGGGATCATAGGCGATCGCGGGCCCGTCCTGGGGGCGAACCGCGATAGTGCCGCCGGGCTGGTTGGCATAGGGCGTGTTATCCGGGTTGCCGTCGGGACCTGCGCACCCGGCGCAACCGATCGCCAGCAGGAACACCATCGTCTTTTTCATGAACTCCTCCGGGGTATAGCCATGGAACGCGCGGAACCTTCCTGCGATCCCGGCCCGATGCGGGCGTCTCAGCGGTGATAGTTGCACACCAGCATGCTGCGGGTGGCGCCCGGCCGCTGGGGCAGGCCGCGATGGACTCCGTCCTGGCAGCTTACGATTACCGTGCCCGCATCGCCCAGGATGGCGATCTCCCGCCCGGCGAAGGAAAAGGAATCCTGCTCGCGCCGTCCGGTCAGGCTGTTGAGCCGGGCCTCGCGCCGGATCAAGTCCAGGCGGCGATGGCTGCCGGGGACATAGGCATAAGCGCCGTCATCGGGCCGTGTCACCGGGCTCAGATAGAGGAACGCCTTATAGTAGCCATCCAGATTGTCCCAGTGCAGGCGGCGGGTGTGGGTGATGGAATCATTGCGCAGCAGGTGGAACTGATCGGGACGGCGGGACGATACCGCCGCGACCAGGCCCGCCACCGATGGCGCAGCCAGTACGGCACAGCAAGCCGACAGCATTCGCCAACCATGCCGACGTGCCGCCTGGTCCACGCGGAAGATGTCGATGATGCCGGCGTTGGGCGCGCTACCCCTGCGCCCCGTCAGGTTGACCACCGGACGATCATGCGCGGCCAGCGCACGGTATGACGGGAAGCGGACGCCGCCCACCTGCCAGAATATGTCCTCCACCACGCCGCAATCGGCGGGCTCGTCCAGCGCATGACGCAGGCGGGCGATGAAAATGTCGATCTCGCGGCGCGCCTGTGCCGCCAGCGCCGCGTCCACCAGGCCGGGAAGCACGACGATGCCGTGACGCTTCAGCAGCGCCGCCGCCGTGACCGTGTCACGCGGGTCGCGGCAAGTGACCTCGCAGGGGCTTGTTGCGGTGGGACTGAGGTCGCGGCCGATCGCCTCATAGGGCGCTTCGCCGATCCTGTTGCCGAAAAGCGGCCGACCGACAGCGCGGCACAGCCGAACGGCCACGCGCTGTGACAAATGCTGCAAATCTATCATCCCAGTCCCTGTGTGGGGCTGCGAACGCCGCAGAAGCACCGCAGTTCCACCAGCCAGGGGGCAAAGGCGATGTTGTCATTGCTCTTTCCCTGCCAGTCCGGCAAGCCTGGAAATCAGGCTGGCATTATCGCCTGTCAGCAACAGCATCTTGGTGCGGCCGCTCTGACCGGAGCAAATGGTTATGTCCGCTTTTTTCACTTCCAGGATATTCGCCAGGAAGGCAACCAAAGCCGCATTGGCCTTCCCTTCGACCGGCGGCGCGGTCAGGCGGACCTTCAACAGCGGGCGGCCGTCCGCATCCACGGTGATGCCCTCGATTGCATCACGCGATGCGCGCGGCGACAGCCGGACAGCCAACAGCACGCCGTCGTCCGTGGCGCGCCACGGCTTCATGCGGCCTGCGCCAGCTTCGCCAGTTGCGACAGCATCGCCCTGGCGCCGCGCAGCCGGTCATCGGGCGTCGGCCAGTCGCGGGTGACCACGATCTTCTGGTCCGGCCGCACCTTCATGGTGCCGCTGTGCTCGTTGATCAGCCGGACCAGCGCGACCGGATTGGCGAAGGCGTTTCCGCGGAAGGCGATGGTGCCGCCCTTGGGCCCGGCATCGATCTTTTCCACGCCCGCCTGCTTGGCCAGCTGCTTGATGGTGACGATCTCGAACAGGTGCCTCACTTCGTCGGGCAGCGGCCCGAAACGGTCGATCAGCTCGGCGGCGAAGCGGTCGATGTCCTCGCGCGTTTCGATTGTGGCCAGGCGGCGATAGAGCGACATGCGGACATTGAGGTCGGCGACATAATCTTCCGGGATCAGAACAGCAGCGCCCAGATTGATGGTGGGTGACCACTGCTCCTCGATGCCGGCGCCGTCGTCGCCGTGCCTGAGGCCCGATACGGCTTCTTCCAGCATCTCCTGGTAAAGCTCGATGCCGACCTCGCGGACATGGCCCGATTGCTCCTCGCCCAACAGGTTGCCGGCGCCGCGGATGTCCATGTCATGGCTGGCGACACTGAAGCCTGCCCCCAGCTGGTCCAGCGACTGCAGCACCTCCAGCCGGCGGGTCGCCGTTTCCGTCAGCTTGCGGTCGGCCGGCGTGGTCAGATAGGCGTAGGCACGCTGCTTGGAACGGCCGATGCGCCCGCGCAACTGGTAGAGCTGCGACAGGCCGAACATGTCGGCGCGCTGGACGACCAGGGTGTTGGCGGTGGGAATGTCCAGCCCGGATTCCACGATGTTGGTGGACACCAGAACATCGACGCGCCGCTCATAGAAGGCAGTCATCACCTCTTCGAGCACCTTGGCGCCCATCTGGCCGTGCGCCAGCGCCGGGCGCACCTCCGGCACCGTGGCCTTGAGGAAAGTCATCGCCTCGCCCAGGTCGGAAATGCGCGGGGCGACGAAGAAGCTCTGGCCGCCGCGATAATGCTCGCGCAGCAGCGCCTCGCGCACCACCAGCGGATCGAAGGGCGTGACGAAAGTCCTGATCGCCAGCCGGTCGATGGGCGGGGTGGTGATCAACGACAGGTCGCGCACCCCCGACAGCGCCAGTTGCAGGGTGCGCGGAATGGGCGTGGCCGTCAGGGTCAGGACATGGACGTCGGCCTTCAGGTTCTTCAGCCGTTCCTTGTGCACCACGCCGAAATGCTGTTCTTCGTCGACGATCACCAGCCCCAGCCGCTTGAACCGGATGCTTTCGGCCAGGAGCGCATGGGTGCCCACCACCACGTCCACCGTGCCGTCGGCCAGCGCGGCCTTGGTTTGCTTCGCCTCTTTCGCGTCCACGAAGCGCGAGAGCTGGCGCACCTTCAGCGGAAAGCCGGCGAAGCGTTCGGCAAAGCCGCGATAGTGCTGGCGCGCCAAAAGCGTGGTGGGCACCACCACCGCCACCTGCTCGCCCGCCATGGCCGCGACAAAGGCGGCACGCATCGCCACTTCGGTCTTGCCGAAGCCGACATCGCCGCACACCAGCCGGTCCATCGGCCGGCCCGCGGCAAGGTCGGCCAGCACCTCCCCGATGGCTTTTTCCTGGTCGTCGGTTTCCTGCCAGGGGAAGCGGGCGGCGAATTCGTCATACAGGCCCGCGGGGGGATCGACGGGGGGCAGCGATTTCAGCTGGCGGGCGGCGGCGACCTTGATCAGCTCGGCGGCGATGGCGCGCACGCGCTCTTTCATCTTGGCCTTGCGCTGCTGCCAGCCTGCCCCGCCAAGCCGGTCCAGCACGGCGCCCTCGTCGCTGCCATAGCGCGTCAGAAGCTCGATATTCTCCACCGGCAGGAACAGCTTGCCGCCGTCATATTGCAGCTCCAGGCAGTCATGCGGCGCGCCCAGCGCGTCGATGGCCTTGAGGCCCAGATAGCGGCCAACGCCATGTTCGATATGGGTGACCAGATCGCCGGGCGTCAGCGACGAGGCCTCGGCGATGAAATTCTGCGCCCGGCGCGCGCGGGTCTGGGCGCGCACCATGCGGTCGCCCAGGATGTCCTGCTCGGCCAGGATCACGAAGTCGGGCCCCTCGAGGCCCCGCTCCAGCCCCAGACAGGCGATGGCGAAGGCAGACCTGTCCAGCTTTTGTGCTTCGGGCCAGTCGGCCACCTTGCGGATCGGGGTGATGCCGTGGTCGGACAGCACGCCGCCCATGCGCTCGACGCTGCCATCGGTCCAGCTGGCCACCAGAATGCGCTTGCCTGCCGCTTGCAGCGCCTTCAGGTGGTCGGCGGCGGCCTGGAAGACGTTCAGATTTCCGCCTTGCCGCTCCGGCGCGAAGTCGCGGCCCTGGCGGCCACCGGCATCGACGCTGCCGGTGGTTTCCGGCGCCTGGAATGGCGAGAGCGCACGCACGATGTTGCGCGACAGCGCCGCCTGCCATTCGGCATCGGTGAGATAAAGGGCGTCCGGCTTCAGCGGTTTATAGGGTGGCGCCTTGATCGAACTTGTTTTCTGGTCGCTCGCCCGCACGCTGTCGCTACGGGCCGCGCCGACGCTCCGTTCGTCGGGCGCCTGGCGGCGGAACTGTTCGCGCGTCTCATAATAGTCGTGCACCAGTTCCAGCCGCGCGGCCTTGGCCTCGTCCGCCTGATGGCCGAGCATGATGAGGCAGCGCGGCAGATAGTCGAACAGCGTGTCAAGATGGTCGTAGAACAGCGGCAGCCAATGCTCCATGCCGATGGACTTGCGGCCGGCGCTGACGCTTTCGTAAAGCGGGTCGTCGCCCGCCGCGCCAAAGGCGGCGACATAGCCGCTGCGGAAGCGGCTGATGGCGTCCGGATTGAGCGGCGCCTCGCTGGCGGGCAGCAGCAATATCTCGTCGACCGGTGTTTTTTCCGACAGCTGCGTCTCCGGATCGATGCGGCGGATGGCATCCAGGGTCGAGCCGAAGAAGTCCAGCCGCAGCGGCTGCTCCTCGCCGGGCGGCCACAGATCGACGATGCCGCCGCGCAGGGCGAAATCGCCCGGCTCGCGCACCGTGCCGGCGCGCACATAGCCGTTGCCCGCCAGGAAGGCGGCCAGGGCCTCGCGATCCACCTCGCCGCCGTTCTTCGCGGCGAAACTGGCGGCGGCGATGGCCGATTTGGGCGGCACCCGCTGCAGCAGCGCGTTGACGGTGGTGACGATGACGGCCTGCGCTTGCGGATCACGGGCCAGCACCGCCAGCGTCGCCAGGCGGCGGCTTTCGATATCCGGCTTGGGCGAAACGCGGTCGTAGGGAAGGCAGTCCCACGCCGGAAACGACAGCACCGTCATCGATGGCGCGAAGAAGGCGATGGCGCGGCAGGCCGCGTCGGCCTCGGCATCGTCCAGCGCCACGAACAGAACGGGGCCCTTGTCGCCGGCCCTGGCGCGACGGTGCGCGGCCTCGGCGGCCAGGTAGGCGTCATAACCCTGGGGCGCGCCGGTAACGGTCAGCCGGCCGGGCTGGCGGGCAATGTAATCGAGACGATCCACCTCAGGTCTTCCAGTCGGGGTCGCGCCGGCCGCAGAAGCTTTGCAGCCCCCTGAACACCGGATTGTCATGCGCGTCGGGAACGGCCACCGCGCCGCGCAGCCAGGCATAAACATCCTGGTCGGGCGCGGTGAGCAATGCCTCGAACTGGTCGAGACCGGTCTGGTCCAGCCCGGCAAGATGGGCGTCGGCATAGGCGCCGAAGATCAGGTCGACTTCCTTGAAACCGCGGCGCTGGGCCCGGAACAATAGCCGTTTGCGGCGGGTCTCCGAAGAGCCACCTTCATGGACGTCTGTCATGGCGAGGGGATACCAAATTTGAATGGGGGTCTGAAAGGGGGTCGTCGAGCGGCTATGGCCTGAACGCTTTCAGCGTGCAATTCCGGCGGCGGTGCGAACCTGCTCGAAAAGGCTAGCGCGCCAGCAGCGCCTGGCACTGGGCATAACGAAGCTGATAGACCCGCTGGCGGGTTGGCGCATCGAATGCATTCGTGTCGGCATCGTCACGGGCGCTGGCGCGGCACAGATCGTCATTTGCAGCCGTGATCCCGCCAGGGCTGGATGCGGGGACCGCGGCGGCCTGACCCGCAGCCGGCGCAGCCCGTACCGCCTGTGCGGCGGCGCCGGAATCCAGCCACGGCGGCGGGGTGGACTGTGAAGGCTCGGCGGCCATCTGCGGCCCGGAGGAAGTGTCGCCCAGTCCAATACTGGACATGGTCCGCGACCAGTCTGCGTCGGTACATCCGGCAAGCAGAATACACGACGCCGCCAGCACCAACAGAACACGCATCACACACCCGAGAAAAGCCGCGGCCATGGTACGACGGCGCTTCCCCGGAGGGAAGCCCGGCGCACCATCACCAATTGTGTCCAGGTCAGATTCTCTGGTCGTATTGGCCCACTTCGGGAAACCCCGACAGGCGGGCGTCGATATCGGCGAAGATGGCGCGCATCATTTCTGCCGACACCGGGCTTTCCACCACCACCACCAGGGAGGGCTTGTTGGAGGAAGCGCGCACCAGGCCCCAGGTCCCGTCTTCCAGGGTTACGCGCACGCCGTTGACGGTGACAATGGAGGCAATCTTCCGGTCCAGGAGGGTGGCGCCCTCATCCTTCAGGGCCTGATATTGCGCGGTAAGCGCCTCGACGACCCTGTATTTCCTGTCATCCGGGCAGAAGGGCGACATGGTGGGCGAGCCCCAGGTCCTGGGCAGGCTGTCGTAAAGCGCGGACAACGTCCTGCCGCCGGCGCGGTCCAGCATCGCAAGGACGGCGATACCGGCGACGATGCCATCGTCATAGCCCTTGCCGATGGGGGCATTGAAGAAGAAGTGGCCGGACTTCTCGAATCCCGCCAGCGCCTTCAGCTCGCAGGTGCGGCGCTTGATATAGGAATGGCCGGTCTTCCAGTAGTCGGTCCTGACGCCGCGTTCCCTGAGCACCGGATCGGTCAGGTAAAGGCCTGTGGACTTCACATCGACCACAAACTGCGCGTTGGCGTGCACCGCCGACAGGTCGCGCGCCAGAAGCACCCCGATCTTGTCGGCGAAAATCTCCCGGCCGCGATCGTCCACCACGCCGCAACGGTCGCCGTCGCCGTCAAAGCCCAGGCAGAGATCGGCGCCATGCGCCTTCACCGCATCGCCCATGGCATGCAGCATTTCCAGGTCTTCGGGGTTGGGATTGTATTTGGGGAAGGTGAAGTCGAGTTCATTGTCCATGCCGATCACGTCGGCGCCGATGCGGCGCAGCGCCTCCGGCGCGAAAGCGCCCGCGGTGCCGTTGCCGGTGGCGGCGATCACCTTGATCGGCCGCGACAAGCGGATGCCTGCCGTGACATCCGAAAGATAGGTCTCGCGCATGTCCGGCACGGCGACATAGGCGCCGCCGGCACGCTCCTTCCACAGTCCGCCGAGCACGATCTGTTTCAGGCGGGTCATCTCCTCCGGGCCGAAGGTCAGCGGGCGCTGCGCGCCCATCTTCACCCCGGTCCAGCCATTTTCATTGTGACTGGCGGTGACCATCGCCACCGCCGGGCAGTCCAGCGCGAACTGCGCGAAATAGGCCACCGGCGACAGGCTGAGCCCGATGTCATGCACTTCGCAGCCCGCACGCATCAGGCCCAGGATCAGCGCCTGCTTGATCGAAAGGCTGTAGGCGCGGAAATCATGGCCGGTCACCACCTTCAGCGGCACGCCGATTTCGGCCAGATAGGTACCCAACCCCAGGCCCAGCGCCGTGATGCCCGGCAGGTTGATCTCCGTGCCGAACAGCCAGCGCGCGTCATATTCGCGAAAGCCGTTGGCGGTCACCAGCGGCTGGTTTTCATATTCGAACGTGTTGGCCTTCAGATCGGCGCGCGGCTTGAGCATGACGGTCCTTTCGCCCCGCCTTTTAGCGGCAATCGTGCCGAATACAAACCGACAGGCACGAAGTGGTGCGCCGGCGGCATGCGCGTGTTGAGAACAGGGCGCACCCGGGCCAAAATCACCGGCGATGCGGCCCGCGATTCTGTTCCCACTTTTCGCCGAGATACGTACCCTGCCTGGGGTAGGCCCCAAGCTGGAAAAGCTGATCGCCAAAGCGGCGGGCCCGCGGCTGGTGGACCTGGTCTTCGACCTGCCGGTGGGGCTGGTGGACCGGTCCTATCGTCCCCGGCTGGTCGAAGCCGAGCCGGGCCGCATCGCCACCGTCGAAGTCAACGTGCTGGAGCACAGGCCGTCGCGCGTGAAAGGCCAGCCCTATCGCGTGACGGTCAGCGACGACAGCGCAATCATGGACCTGATCTTCTTCCACGGCGTTGCCGATTACCTGAACGCCCAGTTGCCCACCGGCAGCCGGCGCATCGTCAGCGGCCGCATCGAGCGGTTCAAGGACCGGCTGCAGATGGCTCATCCCGACTATGTCGTGGTGCCCGGACAGGGTGCGGAATTTCCCCTCCATGAGCCGGTCTATGGCCTGACCGAGGGGCTCACCGCCAAGCCCATGGCCAAGGCGGTGCGCGCGGCGCTGGACCGGGTGCCGCAGTTGCCGGAGTGGCAGGACGGGGCGTTCGCCAAGCGCGAGGGCTTTGCTCCGTTCAACGCGGCGCTGGAGGCCGCGCACAATCCCGTTGTCGAGGCCGATCTTGCCGCCGCAACGCCGGCGCGGCGGCGGCTGGCCTATGACGAATTGCTTGCCAACCAGCTGGCGCTGCGGCTGATCCGCGAAAACATGCGCCGGAGCAAGGGGCGCAAACTCAAGGGCACCGGCAAGCTGAAAGCGCTGGCGCTGGCTGCCCTGCCCTTTGCCCTGACCGACGGCCAGCTCATGGCGCTGGGAGAGATCGAGCAGGACATGGCCAGCGACAGGCGCATGCTGCGGCTGCTCCAGGGCGATGTGGGTTCGGGCAAGACGGTCGTGGCGCTTCTGGCCATGCTGGGCGCGGTGGAAGCGGGCCTGCAGGCCGCGCTGATGGCGCCGACCGAACTTCTGGTGCGCCAGCATCTGGCGTCGCTGGAGCCCTATGCGCGTGCCGCCGGGGTGCGGCTGGCGTGCCTGACCGGGCGCGAAAAGGGTGCAGGTCGCGACGCCACGCTGGCCAAGCTGGCGGCAGGCGAGATCGACATACTGGTGGGCACCCATGCCCTGTTCTCGGAAGATGTGAGCTTCCGCGACCTGGGCCTGGCGGTGGTGGACGAACAGCACCGCTTCGGCGTGCATCAGCGCCTGCAGCTGCAATCCAAGGCCGGAAAAAACAATCAAAGCCCCGCCGATGTGCTGGTGATGACGGCCACGCCCATTCCGCGCACGCTTGCACTGACCGCCTATGGCGACATGGACGTGTCGCGCATCACCGGACGGCCGCCCGGCCGCAAGCCCGTGGAAACGCGCGTGCTGAGCGCCGACCGGCTGGAGGAACTGATCGGCCATCTGCGTGCCGCGCTCGATCGCGGCGAGCGCGCCTATTGGGTCTGCCCGCTGGTGGAGGAATCCGAAAAGATCGACCTGGCCGCAGCCCAGGACCGCGCCGTCATGCTGAAGCAGGCGCTTGGCCTTCCGGTCGGCCTGGTGCACGGCAAGATGAAAGCGGCGGAACGCGATGCCGCCATGACCGCCTTCAAGGCGGGCGAGACCAAACTGCTGGTCGCAACCACCGTGATCGAGGTCGGCGTGGACGTGCCCGAAGCCACCATCATGGTGGTGGAACACGCCGAACGGTTCGGCCTGGCCCAGCTGCACCAGCTGCGCGGCCGGGTGGGACGCGGGGCGGGCAAATCCTCCTGCATCCTGGTATGGCATGAACCGCTGGGCGAGACGGCGCGGGCGCGGCTGAAGACGATGCGCGACACCGACGACGGATTCATCATCGCCGAAGAGGATCTGCGTTTGCGCGGCGCCGGCGAAATGCTGGGCACCCGTCAAAGCGGACTGGAAGCGTTCCGCCTGGCCGACCCGGCGATCCATGCCGACCTTCTGGCCGCGGCGCACGATGATGCGCGGCTGATCCTGGCGCGCGATGCGGACCTGAAATCGCCACGCGGCCGGGCGCTGCGCGTCCTGCTTTACCTGTTCGGCCGCGACGACGCGGTGCGCTACCTGCGGACAGGCTGACGGGAAGCCACACGGCCTCCCGTCAACCGCTTCCGCAGGACTCGAGGGAATTACTGCGGAAACTTGCTGTCTTCGATGTCTTCGCGGGCGGCGTGGGCGCGGGCGAGAGCCTCTTCACGTTCCACTGTTGCCGCATCGGCCTGAGCCTGGGCGCCGCTGGCCGCGGACTGCGAAGCCTGGGCCTGCTGCCTGGCGCTGTCGGCCTGAGCCTGCAGATCGGCTGCCGCCGATTGCGCGGCCTCAGCCTGAAGCTTGGCGCTGTCGGCATCGGCCTGGGCATTGGCGGCCTGGGTTTGCGCGCTGCCGGCATTGTCGATGGCCGCATCGGCCTGGGTCTGCGCATCCTCTTTCTGCACCTGGGCGCGCGCGGCGTCCGCGCGGGCCTGGTGATAGTCGGCACGCGCCTGTTCGGTGGCGAGGTCGTCGGCCAGCGCCGGAGCGGCGGCGCTCAGAGCCGCCAACGCGGCAAGAGTGACGAACTTCATTGGGCAACTCCCGTTTCAAGGACCAAGTAAGAAAACCGAGATCGCCCTGCCTAGTTGCGCCGGTTCCGGCAGGAACCTAAAAGAAGAACCGATACAGGAACCCGCCCATGTCCGACTTTGTCTTTGCTCCGCCCGCCACGCCATCGCTGTCCATCGCCGGTACGGCGCAGCGATTTGCGGTCCGGCGAATCTGGTGCGTCGGCCGCAACTATGCCGCCCATGCGCGCGAACTGGGCAATGACGAACGCGAGCCTCCCTTCTTCTTTTCCAAGCAGCCCGACATGCTGGTGCCCGGCGGCGGAGACATCGCCTATCCCGGCCTGACTGAGAATCTGCATTATGAAGGCGAGCTGGTGGTGGCGCTGAAGGGCGGTGGCCAGGATGTGCCGCCCGAAAAGGCGGCCGGCCTGATCTTCGGCTATGCCCCCGGCATCGACATGACGCGGCGCGACCTGCAGAAGCGGATGCAGGAAAAGGGCAAGCCATGGGAGATCGGCAAAAGCTTCGAGCAGAGCGCGCCGGTCGGCACGATCACGCCGTCCTCCCGCGTGATGGACGCCGGCGCGATCCGCCTGGCGGTCAATGGCGAGGTCCGCCAGGATTCCGACCTGTCGAACATGATCTGGAGCGTGGCGGAAATCATTGCACGGCTGTCGCAGCAGGTGAGCCTGGCGACCGGCGACATCATATTCACCGGCACGCCCGAAGGCGTCGGCGCGGTAGTGCGGGGCGACAGGTTGCGCGTCGAGATCGGCGGGCTGGGGCCGCTGGATGTGACGATCGCATGAGTGCCGATCACTTCCGCTGCGATGCCGTCGTCATCGGCGCGGGTGTGGTGGGACTGGCGGTGGCGCGGGCCCTGGCCCGGCGCCGACGCGAGACCGTCATCCTGGAAAGGAACGCCCATTTCGGCATGGAGACAAGTTCGCGCAACAGCGAAGTCATCCACGCCGGAATCTATTACCCCCAAGGCTCGCTGAAAGCCGAACTCTGCGTGCGCGGCAAGCAGCTCCTCTACGATTTCTGCGAGAGCCACGGCGTCGGATTCAAACGGCTGGGCAAGCTGATCATCGCCACGCGCGAGGACCAGGGCGCCGCTATCGAGGCGCTTGTCTCTGCGGCGGTCAACAACGGCGTCGGCGATCTGAAGCGGCTGGACAAAGCCGGGATCGCGGCGCTTGAGCCCGAGCTTTCGGCCACCCAGGGCCTGTTCTCGCCCTCGACCGGGATCATCGACAGCCATCAATACATGCTGGCCCTGCTGGGCGAGGCCGAGGACGGCGGCACCAGCCTGGTGCGGGATGCGGCGGTGACCGCCATCGTGCGCGCGCCCGACGGCTACAGGCTCACGGTGCGCAACGCCGGGCAGGACTTGCAGCTTTCCTGCCGGGTGCTGATCAACAGCGCCGGATTGTGGGCGCAGCGGGTCGCCGGGCTGATCGAAGGACTGGACCGCGCTTTCATTCCACCCCTGTTCCTGGCCAAGGGCAATTACGTGACCCTGTCGGCCCGGAGCCCGTTCCGGCATCTGGTCTATCCGGTGCCCGAACATGGCGGGCTGGGCGTGCATCTGACCCTGGACATGGGCGGCGGCGCCCGCTTCGGGCCGAATGTGGAATGGCTGGGCACCGACGATCCCGCGGCCATCGATTATACGGTCGCGCCCGACATGCCCGAACTGTTCGCGCCGCGCATCGCCCGCTACTGGCCCGGGGTATCCGCGGCCATGCTGGCGCCCGGCTATTGCGGCGTGCGCCCGAAGATCGCCGGTCCAAACGACCCCAACGCCGATTTCCGCATCGACGGGCCCGGGCTGCATGGAATGGCGGGCCTGGTGAACCTGTTCGCGATCGAGTCGCCGGGGCTGACATCGTCGCTGGCCATCGCGGACCGGGTGATGGAATTGCTGGATGACTGAGATCGCGGCCCGCAAACTGGGACTGGGCACGGTGCAGTTCGGCCTGCCCTATGGCGTGTCCAACACCCGTGGCCAGGTTTCGCGCGCGGAAGCTGCCGCGATCCTGGCGCTGGCCGCGAAGGCCGGCATCGCCACCCTGGACACCGCGGCCGGCTATGGCACGGCCGAGGAGGTGCTGGAGGAGCTGGACACCACCGCCTTTCGCATCATCACCAAGACTATCAGCGCCAAGGGCGGCGTGGATGCGGTGGTGGCGCGGGCGAGGCAGTCGGCGGCGCGGCTGAAGGCTGATACGCTGCTGGTGCACGCGGCGAAGGACCTGGAAGACGCAGCCCTATGGCCGGCGCTGCGGCGGCTGAAGGAGGAAGGCCTTTATCGCCGCATCGGCGTGTCGGTCTATGTCGCGGACGATCCGGCAGCGCTGGCGGCGCGCTTTCGGCCCGACGTGATGCAGCTTCCCTTCAGCATTCTGGACCAGCGCCTGCTGATGGACGGCACCCTGGCGCGGCTGAACGATATGGGTGTGGAAGTCCATGCCCGCTCGCTGTTCCTGCAAGGCCTGCTATTCCTGGAGGCGTTGCCTGCGAAACTGCGGCACGTCGCGCCGCGCCTCGCCGCCATCCGGCAGACGATCATGGCTGCCGGCTCGACACCACTGGCCGCGGCCCTGGGATTTGCCCTGTCGCGGCCCGAGATCGCCACCGCACTGGTGGGCGTCACATCCGCCGGCGAATTGCAGGAGGTACTGGATGCGGCCTCGCGCCCCCTTCCGGGATTGGACTGGGACGCGATGGCGCTGGACGACGAAATGGTGCTGACGCCGTCGCTATGGTGAGCATGGCCCCCGAGCCATGCCGCCGATGGAAGCCTTGAGCGCCGCCACGACCCTCTCCACATCCGCGCCGGTCATGGCCGGAAACAGGGGCAAGGTGAGAATCCGCTTCGATGCCGCTTCGGCAACCGGCGCCGCGCCCGGACCATAGCCCAGGTTGCGATAGAACGAATGCAGGTGCACCGGCCCGTAATGAACATTGGCGCCAATGCCTTCGGCGCGCAGGCGGGCGAACACGCGGTCGCGGTCGATGTGATCGGCCAGCCTGACGACATAGAGATGGTAGGCATGCATGCGGCCGGCGTGGGTCTTCAGCGGCACCGCTTCGGCCAGCCCGGCCAGGGCGCTGTCGTACTGCGCGGCGACCCTGCGGCGGGCGGCGATCCAGCCGTTCAGCCGCGGCAACTGCGCCAGGCCCAGCGCGCAGAGTACATCGGGCATGCGGTAGTTATACCCCAGCTCGGCCATGTCGTAGGCATGGGCGCCGGCGGCTTCGCGCGAGCGGTGGTCGCTGTCGATGCCGTGGTTGCGAAAGCGGCGCATGTGCGCCGCCATCCGCGCATCGTCGGTGACGCACATGCCGCCCTCGCAGGTGGTCATGTGCTTGACCGGATGGAACGAGAAG
>DASTRG010000168.1:0-40143 GCA_035761325.1 Rhizomicrobium sp.
CTGGGCATGGAAGTGCCGGGCTGGCCGCCGGAGAACATCGAAGATCTCGCCAAGCGTTACGAAGACCAGTACTGAGTTATTGATGGCCGCAGGCGCTGACGCCTGCGGGCCATGACAGGAGTTTAAGAGAATGCGCCACGGCAATCAGGGCCGCAAGTTCAACCGCACGGCCTCGCACCGCAAGGCGATGTGGGGAAACATGACCGCCGCCCTCATCAAGCATGAGCAGATCAAGACCACGCTGCCCAAGGCAAAAGACCTTCGCCCCGTGATCGAGAAGCTGGTCACCCTGTCGCGCCGCGGCAAGGACGACCTGGCGGCCCGCCGCCTGCTGCTGGCCCAGATCAAGGACGCTGCCCAGGTGACCAAGCTGATCGATGTGATCGGCCCCCGCTATGCCGGTCGCCCCGGCGGCTACACCCGCGTCCTGAAGGCCGGCTTCCGCCACGGCGACAACGCGCCGATGGCGATCATCGAGTTTGTCGACCGCGATGTATCCGCCAAGGGCCAGGATTCGGGCCCGGTGGAAGTGGTGGAAGACGCCGAGGGCTGATGGGTTTCTCAGCCTGATTTTTGCCAAGGTTTGATCTAGATTTGGGGCGGCAGAGATGCCGCCCTTTCTATTTTGAAAACGCCCGTGAAACTTCGGAAACTCACCGGAAAGCTGGGACTCATGAAGACCATTTCGATCGCCGTTGGCGCAGCCGTTCTGGCCGGGGCTGCCGTCTTTCTTGTCGTGCCCGCATTGACCGCGGACAACAAGGCCGCCGTTCCCGAAAAGCTGCGGGTGGCGCCGACAGCGCCGCGCGAGTTGTCCGCCGCGCCGGCCTCCATGCGCCAGGTCCAGCTCACCTTCGCGCCGGTGGTCAAGCGCGTGGTTCCCGCCGTGGTCAACGTCTATAGCCGCACCGTCACGCAGGTTCAGGTCAATCCCTTCTTCAACGACCCCTTCTTCTCGCAATTTTTCGGCGCCACGCCCGAAATGCGCCAGCGCGTGCAGCAAAGCCTGGGTTCGGGCGTGATCGTGCGTTCTGACGGCATTATCGTGACCAACAATCATGTCGTCTCCGGCGGCACCGACATCGTCGTGGCGCTGTCCGACAAGCGCGAGTTCAAGGCGAAGGTGCTGCTGGCCGATCCGCGCACCGACCTTGCGGTGCTGAAGATCGATACAAAGGGCGAAAAGCTGCCCGTCGTGCCTTTCGCCGACAGCGATACCGTACAGGTGGGCGATCTGGTGCTGGCGGTGGGTGATCCCTTCGGCGTCGGCCAGACTGTCACTATGGGCATCGTTTCGGCCCTGGCGCGCACGCAGGGCTCCGCCAACGATTATCAGTTCTTCATCCAGACCGACGCGGCAATCAATCCGGGAAATTCCGGCGGCGCGCTGGTCACCACCGACGGGCGGCTCGCGGGCATCAACACCGCGATCTATTCACGCAGTGGCGGCAATATCGGCATTGGCTTTGCGATCCCCGCCAACCTGGCGCGCCGGGTGGTGGAAGGTGTTGAGGGCGGGCTGAGGGACGGTCATCCGGCCAGCGTAAAACTGGCCTGGGTGGGCGCCACCGGTCAGGCGGTCACCAGCGACATCGCCCGCAGCCTGGGGCTGAGCCGTCCCGGCGGCGTCCTCATCAAGGAGGTCTATCCGGGCGGTCCGCTGGCGCGCGCCGGTGTGGGGAGCGGCGACGTGGTGGAAACCGTCGACGGCGCTGCTGTCGACGACATGCAATCGCTGAATTACCGCACGGCCACGCATCGCGCCGGCGATACGGTGAAGATGCGTGTCCTCTCCAATGGAAAGACGCGCGAAGTTTCCGTCGTGCTGGAACTCCCGCCGGAAAACCCGACGCGCGACCTGCGTACCGTGGCGGGGCGCAATCCCCTGACCGGCGCAAGGGTCGAAAATGTCTCGCCCGCCACCGCCACCGAATTGCAGATCGACCTGATGACCAGGGGCGTGGCCATTGTTTCCACCGAGAATGGCACGATTGCGGCAAATTATGGCTTCCAGCCCGGAGACATCATTCGCAGCGTCAATGGCCAGCGGATCGCCAGCGTCGCAGAACTGGTGCGGACGTTGAACGCATCCAGCCGCTGGGATCTGGTGATCGAGCGCGGCGGGCGTCAACTTACGCTTTCCGTCCAGGGATAAACTCCACCGCGGATAATTGTCCGTACAAGGACCGGTTGTCAGGCTTGCGGCGAATTTGCGGCATGGAGATTTGTTTCAGTCTGTTGCCTCCAATCAATTCTGTCTCGCCGGCGCGCTTGTAACGCGACCCAACCGGCATTATCGCGTTAGGTTCTTCGCATGGGGGGCAGCAAGCGAAGGGACTGACATGAATAAGTATGCGATAGCTTCCGCCGCCGCCATTCTGCTGAGTACGGCCGCGGCCAATGCCGACATCCTGAACGCGCCTTACGTTTCGGTATTGGGCGGATGGAGTTCCCATCCCGCCCTGGCGCTCGGTGCCGGCCATTACGGTGTCGATGACGGCTTCAATGCGGGTGCCCGCGTGGGTACCTATCTGGAAGGGTTGCCGGGCTTCAGCGTCGACGCCGATTTTTTCCACAATGAAGGCGACTATATCGGCAACAATGTCAGCCACAGCTCCAACAGCTACATGGCGGACCTGACCTATCACCTGCCCACCAGCACGCCCTGGAGCTTTTATGGCGGCGGCGGGCTGGGTGCGGTGACCACCAGCCTGGACGGCGCCCAGAATGGCGATGCCACGGTATTCGGATGGCAGTTGATCGGGGGTGCCGAATACCGGCTGAACGACATGACCTCGATGTTCGCCGAGTATCGCTACCAGAACGCCCACAACGCCAATGTGGGTTCCATCTCCAATGTGGGCAATACCTCCAACAACCTGTCGGTTGGCGTGAAGTTCAACCTCTAAGGCCTGGGCGCTTGAGATGCCCCCGCCGGCACGCCCGGCGGGGGCTTTTTCATGGCCGCGCTGCTATAAGGGGCCATGAGCGATCTCTTCGAATCCTCCGGCCTGGCGGACGACGCGCCGCGGCCCCTGGCCGACCGTCTGCGCCCCCAGGCGCTGGACCAGGTGGTGGGACAGGACCATCTGCTGGGCCCCGATGCCCCCCTGGGCCGCATGGTTGCGCGCGGCGTGCCCCATTCCATCATCCTGTGGGGCCCGCCGGGCACCGGCAAGACGACCATTGCGCGCCTGCTGGCCGGTGCCTTCAGGCTCCATTTCGAACAGCTGTCGGCGGTCTTTTCCGGCGTTTCGGACCTCAAGAAGACCTTCGAGGCCGCGCGCGAGCGCCGTCGCATGGGCCTGGGACAAAAAAATGGGGGCACGCTGCTCTTCATCGACGAGATCCACCGCTTCAATCGCAGCCAGCAGGACAGTTTCCTGCCGGTCGTCGAGGACGGCACGATCATCCTGGTTGGCGCCACCACCGAAAACCCGTCCTTCGAGCTGAACGGCGCGCTCCTGTCGCGCGCCCAGGTGCTGGTCCTTCGCCGGCTTGATGACGCGGCGCTGGAAGCGCTGCTGCAGCGGGCGGAAGCCTGGTACGAAGCCAAGCTGCCGTTGACCGGCGACGCGCGCGCCACATTGCGCGCCATGGCCGATGGCGACGGCCGCTATCTGCTCAATCTTGCGGAAGAACTGGCCGGCGTGAAGACGGCCGCGCCCCTGGACGTGGCCGGACTGGTGGCGGTGGTGCAGCGGCGCATGCCGCTCTACGACAAGAGCCGGGAAGAGCATTACAACCTGATTTCGGCCCTGCATAAATCCATCCGGGGATCCGATCCGGATGCCGCGCTTTACTGGCTGGCGCGCATGTTGGCGGGCGGCGACCAGCCGCTCTATATCGCCCGCCGCCTTGTGCGCGCGGCCGTGGAGGATATCGGCCTGGCAGATCCCGAAGCGGTGCACCAGGCGCTGGCGGCGAAAGAGGTGTTCGATTTCCTGGGCTCGCCCGAAGGCGAGATAGCGCTGGCGCAGTGCGTGCTCTATCTGGCGGCGGCGCCCAAATCCAATGCGGTCTACAAGGCGTTCGGCGCCGCGCGCCGCGCCGCGCAGGATTACGGTTCGCTGATGCCGCCGGCGCACATTCTGAACGCGCCGACCCGGTTGATGAAGGATCTGGGCTATGGGGCGGGCTATCAGTACGATCATGATGCCGAGCAGGCATTTTCCGGCCAGAACTATTTTCCTGAAACCATGGAGCGCCAGACCTTCTATGCGCCCAGGGAAGCCGGCTTCGAGCGCGAGATCGCAAAGCGGCTGGAGTACTGGTCGAAGCTCCGCAGCAGGCGCGGCGGCTAGGATTTCTTGTCGCCGTAGCGCAGCACCTTCACCTTTTCGATGGTGACCAGGCCGCTTTGCATCATCCCGTCCAGCGCCGGCAGGAAGCCGTTGACCTTGGACTCATCGTCGACAATCTCCACGATGACGGGCAGGTCTTCCGACAGGCGCAGGATCTTGCTGGTATGCAGGTGGCTGGAGTGGCCAAAGCCCATCGGTCCGCGGATCACGGTGGCGCCCGCCAGCCCTTCCTTGCGGGCCTTCAGGACAATGGCTTCATAGAGCGGCTTGCCGTCCCACCGGTCGGATTCGCCGACGAAGATGCGCAGCAGCGCCGCGTCCTGGGCATTCTGCATGTCAGGCTCCCTTCATCTGGTTGATGGCGGTGGCGGATACGGCCCCCAGCCAGACGCCGATCAGGCAAAGCGCCACCGACCCCATCACATTTCCGGCCGCGGGGACCCATTCGCCGTCACGCATCAGGTTGAGGGTCTGAAGGCTGAATGAGGAGAAGGTGGTGTAACCCCCGCAGATGCCTACCATGACGAGCTGGCGGGTCACCCCGCTCACCATCAGCCGTCCTTCGGGCGCGGTAAGCGTGCTGAAGAAGCCTATAATGAAAGAACCGGTGATGTTTATGATCAGCGTGCCCCAGGGGAAGGTTTCGCCGAAGGCATTGGCCACCAGCCCCGAGACGAAATAGCGTCCGGCAGTGCCCAGGGCGCCCCCCAGGGCGACGGCGAGATACATGGCCATGAACACTCCATACCCATTGCGCGCCTCGCGTGAGCGCAGCATGTTCCGTTGGCAGGAGTCATCAGCCCTTGCGGGCGGTTTCGGGGGAACCCCATCCCCATCGCCTGCAAGGTATGCCAACTCAGACGGGAGCGTCAATTCGGCATGGAAAAAGCCGCACGCATAGACAGTGAGGATGACGGCATCCGGCTGGACCGCTGGTTCAGGCGGCACTATCCCGCCGTCACCCATGGCCTGCTGGAAAAGCTGCTGCGCAAGGGTGAGGTGCGGCTGGACGGCAGGCGCGTCAAGGCCGCCGACCGGGTCGGCGCCGGCCAGACCGTGCGCCTGCCGCCCCAGGTGATATACGCCAAGGCGCCGCAAAAGGCCGACACTCCCGCCCCGCAAAAGCCCATGGGGTCGCTGGCGGATCGTATTCTCTACATGGACAAGCATGTCATCGTGCTGGACAAGCCGCCGGGTTTGGCCACCCAGGGCGGCTCGGGCCTGACACGCCACGTCGATGGCATGCTGGACAGCCTGAAATTCGAGCGTTCCAGCCGTCCCAAGCTGGTGCACCGGCTGGATCGCGACACCTCCGGCGTGCTGCTGGTGGCGCGCACGGCACAGGCAGCCGCCGGCCTGGCCGAAGCGCTGCGCCATCGCGATGCCTCGAAAGTCTATTGGGCGCTGGTGCGGGGCGTGCCACCGAAAAGCCATGGCATCATCAAGGCCGCGCTGGCCAAGGAAGGCGGCCACGGCCCGCACGGCCGCGACGAACGCATGGCCGTCAGCGAGGAGGACGACGCCAAATTCGCCCTGACGGAATATGCGGTGATGGGCGCGGCGGGTCATGACTTTGCCTGGGTGGCGGCGCGCCCGGTCACAGGGCGCACCCATCAGATCCGCGTGCACCTGGCATCGCTGGGCACGCCCATCGTCGGTGATTTCAAATATGGCGGGGCCGATGTGCGGGGAAGAGGGGACATCGCCGACAAGCTGCACCTGCATGCGCGCAGCATCGACATCGGCCGCCCCGATGGCGGCCGGCTGCAGGTGACCGCGCCCCTGCCGCCGCACATGCTGAAAAGCTGGCAGATACTGGGCTTCGACCCGGACGACCGGCGCGATCCGTTTCCTGCCAAGAAGAAAGCGGCGGCGCAAAAGAGAAAACGATGAAGCGCTTTTACAAAGAGGTTTCCGTCGCTCCCGGTGAAGGTGGCTTTCAGATTCTGCTCGATGGCCGCGGTGTGAAGACGCCAGCCGGCAAGCCGCTGGCGCTGCCGACGCAGAAACTGGCCGATGCAGTCGCCGCCGAATGGCGCGCGCAGGGTGACACAGTGGTGCCCGCGTCCATGCCGCTGCTGCGACTGGCCAACACCGCGATCGACGGTATTGCCGCCAACCGGGACCAGACCATCACGGCCATCCTGCGCCTCGGCCAGAATGATCTTCTCTGCTACCGCGCCGATGCACCGCCGGTCCTGGTTCGCCGCCAAGGCGAGGGTTGGGATCAATGGGTCGCCTGGGCGGACCGCGTTCTGGGGGCGAAGCTGAGGGTGGTGAAGGGCCTGATCCATGCCGACCAACCTGTGGAAGCGCAGGCCGCCCTGCACGACGCGGTGGCACGCCAGGATGATTTCGCCCTGGCGGGGCTGCATGTTATCGCTTCCATCACGGGCTCGCTGGTGCTGGGGCTGGCGGTGGCGATGGGCGAACTTTCCGCCGCCGACGCCTTCGCCCTGTCGCGCATCGATGAGGCGCATCAGGCCGAAACCTGGGGCACCGACGCGGAGGCCGAAGCCCGCGCCACGCGGCTGGCCGAAGAAATGAACCATGCGTTCGCGCTGGTGGACTTGTCGCGCTGATGCAGCGCCGTCGCCCGCTAGCTCCCCGCAACGATTTGGAGGCGCGGCTGTGGTTGCGGCTGCGCGAACTGGACGGATACCGCTTCCGCCGGGGCGCACCGTTCAAGACCTTCACGCTGGACTTTGTCGAGCATAAGGCGCGACTGGTCATCAGCCTGGAGGAGGGTGCGCCGGGAAGCCGCAGTCCTGTCCACATCGTGCGCGACCGGCTGCTCAGCGAACAAGGCTATGTGATCCTTCGCATTTGGCGCCGGGAAGCCGCGCGCGATCTCGAAGGCGCTGTCCAGCGCATCCGGGCAGTCCTGGAGGACCTGTCAGCCCTCGACTCGGACTAAACTTCGCACCGCTGTTTGGGATGAGGTTGGCATGGCCGAGGTTTCGGGGCCGCAGTGGTGCGCGCGGTTCTCTACAAGTACGTCGCTCGACGACCTGTTGCCTGATTTCGCCGACCGGGTACGCGCTTTCCTGTCGCGCCTGTATGCCGCGGGCGCCGCAGTCGATGTCAATGCCACCTTCCGTCCACCCGAGCGCGCATATCTGATGCATTGGAGCTGCATGCTCGCCCAGGGCGGACAGGACCCGGCGGCCGTCCCGCCAATGCCCGGGGTGGACATCGACTGGTCGCATGGCGGCGACACGCCGTCGGCCCGGGCCGCGGCGCGCCGGATGATGGCCCGCTATCAGATAAAATTTCCCGCCGCGCTGGTCAGCCGCCATACCCAGCGTCGCGCCATCGACATGACCATCCGCTGGAAGCAGGTCTTGCGCATCACCGACTTCAACGGCGTGCCCCATGCGATCGACAGCGGCCCTCGCACCGGGTCCAACCGCCGGCTGATCGAGGTGGGCGCCAGTTTCGGCGTCATCAAGCTGGCGAGCGATCCGCCCCACTGGTCCGACGACGGCCACTGAGTTGCGCCCTGCGGGGGGGCGCGACGGCCGGTCGGCCAAGGCGCGTTACAGAGTCTCGATCACCGGCCGGGCCGCCAGATGGGCAACCCTGCGGGCGGCATGCTCGATGTGATCCAGGCGCCGTGCCAGAACCTCCATGGCCATGCTGCCTTGCATACTCGAGAGGCTGTCACGCGGCGCGTGCGAAATGTCATCCTCGCTCCGCCCGGGAGTGGACGGGTCCAGCAGCTGCACGACCCGCGCGCGCACGGCGTTGATGGCGGCATCGGCCTGGTCGGCGTCCAGCTCCCGCGCCCTGAGCCTGACGAGGACCGGCATGGACGACAGATCCGAGGCCAGCAGGTAATGCGCGCCCAGAAGTTCGCCCAGTGACGCCAGCGCGCGGCGGTTGGCATTGGGCTCGTCCGCCAGCCGCCGGATGGCGCCGGAAAGCTGCGCCACGGCATCCAGCGACTTCTTGCGGGCAAGACGATAGCGCGGCATGACGTGATGGCGCGTCAGGGCGGCGGCGGCATAGGCCGCATCCGCCTTCAGCAGCCCCTGCACCGTTTTCGGCAGGTCCTCGCGCTCCCAGCTCGGCAACAGGTAACCGAAGGCCCAGCTCAGGGCGCCCCCGATCAAGGTATCGACGATGCGCTCGAAGAATTGCGGATGAACCAGCGGATCGACGAAGTGCAGCAGAAGCAGCGAGGATATCGACGCGCCGATTGCCGTGACGCGATATTTGACTGTGCCATAGGCATGGCTGGTGCCGACCGCCAGCACAATCGCCACCAACAGCAGCGGCGCGGGCAATGTGTTGATGAAAAACACCGCCAGGGCACAGCCGATAAGCGTTCCGCTGATGCGGTCCCAGCGCCGCCGGCGGGTGATGCTGTAGTTGGCGCGCATGATAAGCGCGATCGTGAGCAACACCCAATTGGCATGGGCGAAGCGAGGCAACACCAGTGTCAGCAGGAGGCCGGTGGTCATCGCCAGCGACAGGCGCACGCCATAGCGCAGGGCCGGTGACGACAGCCGGAACTGGCGGCGCAGCAGGCCCAGCCCCTGCGGGCCATCCGCGCGAAACATGTCCAGATCCAGGCTGGCGGCGAGGGTGCTGGGCGGCGTGGCGCGGTCCAGTGCCCGCGCCAGGCCGGCGACATAGCGGTCGGCCAGTACCAGCTTGTTGGCGCTGGCCAGCAGGGCCTGGACGGTCCGGTCGCCGGGCGCGGCCCTGAGTTCGTTATCGACCGCCGCCACCAGTTCGGCGGCCTCGGCCTCGTGCACGCGCGGTGTGGTATCGGCGTGCCGGCTGCGCAGGGCCAGCGTCAGGCTTTCGACCTCGTCGGCCATCAGGTGCACAAAGCGGTTCAGCCGCCACATGAGATCGCGGTGTGGGGCCCGGCGCAGATATTCGATGTCGGCGTCGCTGGACAAAACGGTTTCAAACGCATCCAGCAGCGCCACCAGCGTGTCGATGCGTTTGAGCTGCAAACGGTGGCTACGCCGCGCAAACAGGGAATCGCGCGCCGCCTGCAGCCGCTCGACAAGCGTGGCATGGGTGTCGATCAGCGCACGAAAGGCGGCCCGTCCTTGGGTGTCGGGATTGTACAGCGCTGCCTTGGCCCGCAAATATCCCACAAAGGCGCGCATCGCCTCTGCCAGCAGCAGCCGCCGGATCCGGTCGTCGAACGCCCAGGCCGTGGCCACCGCATAGGTGGTGTAGATCAGCGCGCCGCATACAAACAGCAGCAGATGATCCACCGCCGCCGACACGGTCGCGAAGTGCTGGCCCATTGCCAGGACGAAGGCCAGCACACAGCTCATCGCCAGGCTGAGGACCCAGCGGCCATAGGCGCTGATCAGCCCTGTCCACAGACCGGTGAAGGCAGTCGCAGCGATGAAAGCGTACAGGTTGAAGGTGGCAAACGCGGAAAGCGCGGTGAAAGCGCAGGAACAGGCAAATGCCATGCCCACGCTCCACAGTTTCTGGCTCAACGGATCGTTGCGGTCGCTGATTGAAACGCACAGCGCCCCGGTGCCGGCCGCGACGGCCGCATCAAAGCCAAGCCCGGCCGCGGCCAGCCCCGTCAGGCCCACGCCCACCGCGACCGACAACCCGTTTTCAAGATGGGCGCGAAACACGGCAAGACCAAGGGAACGGGAGAGGGAACGCGAAGCCATCTTGCCTGTCGGGGTTGGGATACTATGCTACGGTAAAACCGCCGGATGGAGCATGGTCTTGAACGAGGATATTACGTCGCTGCGGGTGCATGTTCACGGCTTCGTGCAGGGCGTGGGCTTTCGCGATTATCTGGCCATGTCGGCGCAGCGCAACGGGCTTGACGGCTGGGTTCGCAACCGGGCCGACGGATCGGTGGAAGCACTGGTCAGCGGCACCACCAAGGCGGTCGAGATATTTGTCGCCAATGCCACGCGTGGCCCCACCGGGGCCCGCGTCAGCGCGGTGGACCTGCACAACAGCGAGCCGCCGGCGGAAAAGGGCTTCCACCGGCTTCCATCTCTCTGACCGCCGATCCTCAGGCCATGGCGCGCCTGAGCTCGCGCGCCGCCGACACGGCGAAGACCAGAAGCCCGATCACCGAGAGGACCTCGCCCACCCCCAGCAGGGGAATATAGGCCGGATCGTTGCCGTGGCTCAGAAACAGCGCGAGGGTGGGAATCAGAATCACCACGCCCAGCGTCGAGATGATGTAGTTGGCCCAGGCCAGCTTCGGCGAGAAGCTGGAGCGTGTGAGGGCATAGAAGGTGCCATAGATCGACAGCGTCACCCAGCCCAGCAGGTTCAGGTGCGCGTGCGCCGGCATCGTGGTCATGTTTTCCGAGGCGCCCATATGGATGCCCCACAGCATGCCCACAAGAAGGCAAAGCGCGGCGGTGAAGAAGAATGCAGCAGACACGCGTGGCATGTGACAATCCCCCCTGTTGCAAATGATTGATTATATCCAGTTAGCCGAAAACCTTTGCAAATGAGTGGCGCAGCGCCAGATCGACCTCGGCCGTCGTCGCGGTCACGCCCAGGTCGGCCAGGCTGGTAACGCCATGGCCGCTGATCCCGCACGGCACGATGCCGGAGAAATGCGAAAGCTCGGGTTTGACGTTCAGCGCCACGCCGTGAAACGTCACCCAGCGCCGGATGCGCACGCCCAGCGCGGCGATCTTGTCTTCGCGCGCATCGGAAGCCGATGAGCCCCGCCGAACCCAGATGCCGACACGGCCCTCGCGCCGTTCGCCCCTGATTGCGAACATGTCCAGGGTCTCGATCAGCCATTGCTCCAGGTCGTGGACATAGGCGCGAACGTCCGGCCCCTTCGTCTTCCGGGATCGGCGCCTCAGGTCCAGCATCACATAGCCGACCCGCTGGCCGGGGCCGTGATAGGTGTATTGCCCGCCGCGTCCGGTGCGATAAACCGGAAATCGCGCGTCCAGAAGATCGGCATCCTTCGCGCTGGTGCCGGCGGTGTAGATGGGCGGATGCTCCAGCAGCCAGACCATTTCGCTCTCCCGGCCGTCGGCGATGGCCGCGGCGCGCGCCTCCATGCGGGCGACCGCATCGGGATAGGCGACCGGCCGGTCGTCCGTCCGCCATTCCACCTGGTTTGCTACCCGAGCGTCCAAATTAAGCCTTCCGAAACCATGATCGGCGACCCTCTGCCGGATCGGTAATCTAAGGGCTGGGCGCATGGCTTCCAATGTCGATAATGTGAAAGTCGCGATCTCGGTGGTCCTGGGCCGCTCGGTGATCCCCATGCACCAGCTCCTGCGCATGGGCCGCGGGGCCGTGATCGAGCTGGATTCCCATCAGGACGATCCGGTGCTTGTCCTGGCGAATGACAAGCCGGTGGCCAAGGGCGAAATCCAGATAAAGGGTGACCGGATCGCGGTTTCCGTGGTCGACCTGCTCAGGAACTACGAATAACACATAATTTAGTTGTACAATATTATATTCCCCACCTGTTTCTTGCATTTTAGGGCGTGAAGGCATACGTCTCGCGGAGTTTGAGAGGCGTCCATGCTTCCGCTTGTTTTTGACCCGCAGCGCATCACGGCCGGCCTTGTCGGCAGCGGTGCCGCGCGCGACCGCCGGGCAGCTCTCCTGGCCGGCGCGGGGCTCGATGCGGTCCTGCTCCCGCTCGACGCCCCGGACACCGCGCTTGCGGCCCTGACGGTCCTGTTTGTGGCCGGGCTGGGGGACGAGGATTCCCGCCTGCTGGCCGCTCGCGCCCGCGCCCTGGGGGTCCTGGTCAACGTCGAGGATGCCCCGGCCCTTTGCGACTTTCATGTTCCCGCCCTGGTGCGCCGTGGCGACCTGTTGCTGACCGCTTCCACAGGCGGCCAGGTACCCGGTCTGGCGCGGGCGCTGCGCGAACGCCTGGCCGGGCAGTTCGGTCCGGAATGGACCGTTCGGCTGAAGGAGCTGGGCCGCTCACGCGCCAAATGGCGCTCCCAGGGGCTTTCGCCCGAACAGGTTTCCGAGAATGTGCGCGGGATGCTCGCGCGGATGGGATGGCTATGAGTTCTCCCGGCAAGGTCACGGTGATCGACGCGGCGCGGGGGGTGATGCCGCGTGCTTTTGATCGTCCCGGTGCGGGCCCCGATGCCCAGCAGCGCGTCCAGCTGGCGGCGCTGGCTGAGAAGGCGGCGGAAATGAGCGCCCAGGAGATCGTGGAACTGGCGCTGACAGGCAACCTGGCCGGGCGCACGGCCGTGGTGTCGTCGTTCGGGGCGGAGTCTGCGGTGCTGCTGCATCTGGTGGCCCGGATCAATCCGGACACCCCGATCCTCTTCCTCAACACGGGCAAACTGTTCGGCGAGACGCTGCGCTATCGCGATCGGCTGCAGGATGCCCTGGGCCTGGGCGATGTGCGCTCGCTGTCACCGTCGCTGGACGCGCGCCAGGCCGCCGACCCGGAAGGCACGCTATGGTCGCGCGACACCGATGCCTGCTGCAATCTGCGCAAGGTCGTGCCGCTCAATCGCGCGCTGGCGCCTTTCGCCGCCCAGATCACCGGCCGCAAGCGCTTCCAGACCCGCGAGCGCGCCAACATGCAGCCGGTGGAATTCCACGAAGGCCGCTTCCGGTTCAATCCCCTGTGGCAATGGAATCTGGAGCAGCTGGAAGCCTATATGCAGAACCACAAGCTGCCCCGCCATCCCCTGGTGGAAGACGGCTATCCCTCGATCGGCTGCATGCCTTGCACCCGCCGCGTCCAGGCGGGCGAGGATTATCGCGCCGGCCGCTGGTCGGGCCTGGACAAGGATGAGTGCGGAATCCACCTGACCGACGGCGGCGGCATCTGAACGGCGCGCGCGCGTCGCGGGATTGCCGGCGTCGTAAGCCCGCGCTCGCTTTTTTAATATCACACTCGGAATGTTTGGCGCCTTCGGACTAGGTTTGGAGAAGGCAAAAGTGCCATTGTTCGTATCGGGCAAAATCGAAACCACTCCTGGCCCAAAGCGGACAGCCAACCGAAACTAGCCTCGGCGGGAGGGACCTGGAATGTCCATGTTTAGCAAGACCGCTGCCAGGCACTTGCCGTGCGCATCGAGCGCCAGGGAGCGGGTGACGCCACCGCCAAGGGCGCCGTATATGACAAAATTCAATGCGCCCAGCGCGGGGAATTCATGGCGGATGACATGGCCCCTCACGATCCCTTCCAGGCAAGTCGCCACCGCTCGCGGTGTCACGGCCTGCCGCAGCAGAGCAAAATCCTGAAGGCGATGGGCAATCACGCTGATGTTGGAAATGTCGCCCTTATCGCCGGACCGGGTATGGGCAATGTCGCGCAGCTTCACGAAACATTCTCCCAGCTTATACGCGGGGAAACGCAATCGCGCGGCAAGAGTGTCGAGGCCACGCCGATTACCGGCTTGACCAAATGGCTGACACCGCCGCCCCCCGCCGGGCCGTTGGTATAGAGCGCCTCCACTTCACGGCCGATGCGGGCGGCGGCTTGCGCCGTGCGTGTCCGTGCCGCGACGCGGGCCCGAACCTCGTTCTGCACCGCCGGAACCGGGGCGGAAGGCGCGATCGAATTCACTCCAATCAGATCCAGGCGCAAATCGGCAAGTTCCCCGTTCTGGCGCCTCAAGCGTTCCTCGACAATGGCAAGCGCCAGCTGCGCGCGTGCGACGCAACCTGGGCCACCATAGGAAATTTGTCCCTCGCCCATGAAGCCTTCGTGATAGCCAAGCGTGACTTTGAGCCGGTCGGGCCGCTGTGTGCCTGTGCCGCCGCTCACCACAACTGCATCACGACCGTGTTCTTCCAGGCGCACGCCGCGAAAATCGGCGGTGACATCCGGCGTAAGGTAGCAGGCCGGATCGTGCAACTCGTAAAGCAACTGCTCCTTGCAGGTCGCCAGTGTTATGCAGCCGCCACTGCCTTCCAGCTTGGAGATGACGGTTTGCCCATTGGCCGCTATGTCGGCGAAGGGAAAGCCGAGATCGGCCAACCCCGTTACCTCTTTGATGCCGGGATCGGCAAAATACCCGCCGCTGACCTGGCCGGCACATTCCAGCAAATGTCCTACCACCGTGCCCTGGCCCAACAAGGCCCAGTCCGCCCATGACCACCCTAGCGCATGCACCATCGGCGCCAGGAAAAGCGAAGGATCGGCAACGCGGCCGGTAATGACGATATCGGCGCCCTCAGCCAACGCCCGTGCCAGCGGCTCTGCGCCGAGATAGGCGTTGGCCGCTATCAGCTCGCCTTCCCACTCCGCCACCGTGCCGCCTTCCAGCAGCGGATCGTCGGGAGAAATCTGCGCCAGCACGTCATCGCCCGTGACGGCTGCGATCTTCAGCGGTCCCAGCCCCAATTTCCGGACAATGGCGGCGGTGGCGCGCGCGGCCGCCACGGGGTTGGCGGCGCCCATGTTGGAGATGATCGTGACCCTGTTGGCGATGGCTGCCGGCAGCACGGCTGAAAGGCGTTCCTCCAGCAGCGGATCGTAGCCCTTTTCCGGATCGCTGCGCTTGGCCTGCACCGCCAGCGCTATCGTGCGTTCGGCCAGGCATTCAAACACCAGATAATCGAGTTTTCCGCGTTCGGCCAACGCAACTGCCGGATCGATGCGGTCGCCTGAAAAGCCCGCGCCACTTCCGATCCTGATGCTGCTGCGCCTCATGGCAGGACTGTGGCCGAGGGCGCTGTCGCGCCCAAGCAATATTTTGCCGACGCGGGGAAATATGTTTTCCGGCCAGTGATTCGAGGGCATTATCTTTGGAAAACCGGGGACGTATGCGCTCGCTCAGCCTCTTGCCTGGCCTCACCGCGACCATGGTCCTGGCTGCCATGATCTCAACCGCCGTCCACCATGCGCGGGCGCAGGCCGCCACCCCCTGCGCCGCCCTGGCAAGCACCGCGTTGTCAGATGCCAGAGTGGAAAGCGCCGAAGTCAACGCGACCGGCACCGTGGCCGGTGGCCGTGGCGCCGTCCTGACGGGCGTGCCGGATTTCTGCCGCGTGCGCGGGCTGGCGGCGCCGTCACCGCGCTCACGCATTCACTTTGAGGCTTGGTTGCCCCTAACGGGCTGGAACGGCCGCATCCAAATGATCGGTAATGGGGGTTACAGCTCCGCCATCAACAACAATGAGCTGGCGGCATTGGTGCGGAAGGGAACAGCGGCGGTCGCAACCGACACCGGGCATCAGGGCGGCAAACTCGATTTCGGCTTTGGCAATGACGATGCCATCGCCGACTGGGGCCACCGGGCCGTGCATGAAAGCATAGTTTCCGCCAAAGTGCTGGCGACGCGTTTCTACGGACGGGCGCCCCGTTATTCCTATTTCACCGGATGCTCGACCGGTGGCCACCAGGCGCTGATGGAGGCGCAGCGTTATCCGGCGGATTTCGACGGCATCTTGGCAGGCGACCCCGGTAACAACCGCACAAATCTCAATTTCGGTTTTCTCTGGCAGTTTCTTGCCAACCATGAGCCGGGCGACAACAGCCATCCCATCGTGACAGCGCCGGACCTCGTCTTGGTCAATCGTGCCGCAATGAAGCAATGCGACGCGCTTGACGGCGTTTCCGACGGCGTCATCGCCGATCCGCGCCAATGCAAACTTGCGCTCGCCCAGCTGCGGTGTACCGCCGGCAAGACGTCCGATTGCATAAACGACCGCCAGATTCGGGCGCTGGAGCAGATGTATGCCGGCGCACGCCGACGTGACACTGGCGCTGTCATCTATCCCGGATGGCCGGTAGGGAGCGAGGCGCCTGATGGCGCTGGCGGCTGGCAAGCTTACTGGGCCAACCCGGCGCGGCCACAAGAGCCACAGCGCGTGGACTATTTCCGCCATTGGGTTTTCAACGATCCGGCATGGAACTGGTGGTCGTTCGACTGGGCCGGGGGCGTGGACAGGGCTCGCACGCGCATGGCGCCGCTGGTGGACGCCGTGGCGACAGATCTGTCGGCGTTCGAAGGTCGTGGCGGGAAGATCATTTTGTATCAGGGATGGGCTGATCCCGTGGTGTCTGCGACCGACACCATCGCCTATTATGAGCGGATGGCGGCGGCCACGCCGGGCGCTGCGTCCTTCAGCGCCCTTTTTGTCGTTCCGGGCATGGGCCATTGCAGCGGTGGACCGGGAGCGACGGATTTCTCTTCGGGCGCCGATGCGTCCAGCAATATCGCACTGGCGCTGCAGGACTGGGTCGAGCAAGGCGTCAAACCCAACCGCATCCTGGCCCGTCAGTCGCGACAGGCGGCGAAGCCCTTCTCACGGCCGCTGTGTGCCTGGCCGCAATTAGCGCATTACAATGGCAGCGGCGACCCCGCCGACGCCGCCAGCTTCATTTGTCGTTAGACCATGCTTGTTCTGGTCGGCATTCTTGTTATCTGCGGTCTGCAGGCGGCCATCCTTCTCAATCGGCTGTCACCCATCGCGGCCCTGATCTTGATGCCGGTGGCGGGTGCGCTGGCGACCGGCTTCGGCGTGGAAACCGCCGGTTTCATGGTTGCCGGCATTTCCGACATCGCGCCGGTGGCGGGCATGTTCGTTTTCGCCATCCTGTTTTTTGGCATCATGACCGATGCCGGCTTGCTGGAGCCGCTGCTGAAGCGGATCACGCATCTGGCAGGCTCGCGTCCGTCTCTGATCGTTCCCGCCACAGGCTTGCTCGCGCTGCTGGTACATCTGGATGGCTCCGGCGCGGTTTGCTTCCTGGTCGTGATCCCGGCGATGCTGCCTCTGTACGACCGGTTGGGCATGGATCGGCGTATCCTGGCCTGCGCCGCGTCCCTGGCGGCGGGCGTGAATGTGCTGCCTTGGACGGGCCCGACCTTGCGCGCGGCAGCCTCGCTGAAAATTCCGGTTATGGAGATTTTCCGGCCGCTGGCCGGCGTTCAGCTCTTCGGCCTGGTGTTCGTCTTCGCGGCCTGCTGGTGGATGGGACGCCGTGAAGAGCGCCGCCTGGCGGCATTACCGGCCGGCGCTGTAGCCGGGGTTACGATTGCCGCAGCGCCCGACACATCGCTGCAACGCCCGAGGCTGTTTTTCGTCAATTTGCTGCTGACGGCTGTAATTCTGGGCGCGATGGTTCTCAGTCCGGTTCCGCCGGTGGCGCTGTTCATGGTGGGCACCGCGTTGGCGTTGCTGATCAACTATCCCGATGCCGCCGACCAGCGCGCCCGGATTGATGCGCATGCGCGCGCGGCTTTGCTGATGGCGGGCGTGCTGCTCGCGGCCGGCGCCTTTACCGGCATCATGAACGGCAGCGGCATGCTCAAGGCGATGGCAGGTGCCGCGGTCGCGGTGGTGCCACCGGGAGCAGGCAGCCATATTCCCTTTGCCTTGTCGCTAATCGCCATGCCGCTCAGCTTGGTTTTCGATCCCGACAGTTTCTATTTCGGCGTGTTGCCTGTGGTGGCACATACCGCGGAGAGCCTGGGCGGCACCGTGGTGCAAACGGCGCAGGCCGCCTTGCTGGGGCAGATGACCACCGGGTTTCCCATCAGTCCGCTGACCCCAGCGACCTTTCTGGTCGCGGGTCTGAGCGGTATCGATCTGGGCGCGCATCAGCGCTTTAGCTTCCCATTTCTCTATGCCGCTTCGCTGGTGATGGTGGCGGCGGCGCTTCTGCTTGGCGTCTTTCCGGTCTGAGGGAGTGAAGGTGGTGCGCCGCCTGCTGCCGCCCTTGCTGTTCTTGGCAAGCATTATGCCTGCGCATGCCGGCTTGCGTGAGATTGCCGTAAAAAGCCGCAAACCCTGGCCCGCCGATCCGGCCCGTTTCGAATTGCTGGAGGCCATTAGCGGTGACCTTGGTCCCACGACCCGCCAGAACCGTATCATCAACGATCTAGCCCTGGCGCCCCCAATGACGAGGCCGCGCCTTTATCGAAGGCCATGTCAGCGTTGTCAGCGGCTTTAACGCCGCCAGCGTCGCCGGCGTGGTGGCACCCATCGCCACAGGCTGGCTGGCGAAAAGACCGGCGGCTATTCCGCGGCGATGGAAATGGTGCTGCTCTTTCCGGGCGGCGGCATCCTGTCATACATTCTTCTTGTCAGGGGGCGGCCGGCGGGCACCTGGCAAGGAGGACGCGCTGGGCAACGGCCGGTTGGGGGGAACATGAGGGCAGGGACGCTTGTTGCTGCGGTCGCGGTCGTATTTGCCGGCCTGTGCGTGCCGCAGGCGGCGCAGGCCGGTACGCGTGAGGATGTGCTGGCCGGCGCGATCCGCTGTGGCGGCGTTGCCCAGGACCATGACTGGCTCGACTGCTATTATGGCGCCGCACAACCGATGCGCGCCTCGCTGGGGCTGGCGCCCGTGCCGCAGTCGCAACTGAACCTGCTGCGCGGTGCGGGGCAGGGCGGTGTCATCAACGGCGCACGGCAGGATGTGTTGTCCCTGGCGATCCGTTGCAGTGGCATCGCCCAGGACCGGGCGTGGCTCACCTGCTATTACGGCGCCGCCCAGCCCATGCGGGTCCATCTGGGCCTGGCGCCGGCCGGCCAGGTCCCGGTCCCGCCGCCCCGTCAGCGTGCCGCGCCGGCCCCGGCGCGCATGGCGGCGCCCACCGCGCAGCCGGCGCGGATGCCGCCGGCCCCCGGCCTTTTCGAAGGCATATTCGGGGGCAAGAAGACGGTGGTGGAGAAAAGCCGGATGGCGTCCTACAGCGTGGGCAAGGACGGCTTTTTCATCGCCGTGCTGGCCAATGGCGAGGTTTGGCGACAGACATCCGGCGTGCCCGACGCACGCTGGACCCATGACCGGACGATGCGGACCGTGGAGATCACCCGCGGGGTGCTGCGCAGTTTCAACTTCCGTGTCGAAGGCGATCCCACGCTCTACAAGGTCCAGCGCGTCCGCTGACAGTTCAGCAGGGCGGCGCCATCGCATAGCCGCGGCCGCGGTAATCAAAGCCCGCAAGTTCGTTGACGGGGGAATGGGGATCGGCGGGGGAGGCATAATAGGCGCGGATCTCGGCGATGCGCCCGCTGACCTCGTCGAAGATGTACCATTCGTCGCCGCGCAACGCGGCATGGCGCGTGGTCTTCCAATGCGTCCATTCGATCACTGCTTCGGGCCGCGTCGCGGAACACAGAATATTCTCGATCGTCCAGCGCGAGCCCAGCGTCTGCACACACCAGACCCAGCCACGGGCTATGGCATCGGCGCCGCGCCAGGGCGTGTCGGGCAGGCCGGGCGGGAAATAGTGGACCGCGTCGGGCGTGAAGCACCGCACCAGGCCGTCGTGGTCCGCCGCATTGCAGGCCGCAAAATAGCGGCGGATCAGCGCTTCCATCGCTTCCGGGCTCATACGCTGGCCCCCACGGCGCGGATACGCATCACGTCTTCCGGCCGGCTGCCGGCTTTCTGCCAAGCGTGAAAATCGGCCCGGGTGCGTTCGTCGGGCGGATAGGTGCCATACAGCTTGTCGCCCGCCTGGATGCGCAGCATCAGATAGTCCTCCAGCCGGTCCTGCTCGATGCCGTCGCGGGCAATCTCGGCGGCCATGGCGCGGGGAATGACGGTGACACCATTTCCGTCGCCGACCAGGATATCGCCCGGATAAACCGCGACATCGGCGCAGGACACCGGAACCTGAAGATCGGCGACGCGATGATAGGAAAGCCTGGACGTCGCGGTGATCTGGCGGGCATAGGCGGGAAAGCCCAGCGCGGCGATCTCAACGCCGTCGCGCAATGCCCCGTCGGTGACGATGGCCGCGCAACCCTTGGCCTGCATGTGCGCGACAAGGATGCTTCCGCAGGTGCCGGCTCGCACCTCGTTGCGGGCGTCGATGACCAGGACCTGGTCCTTGCCTATCTGGTCCACCCCTTCCCATTGCAGATTGTCCGGGTTCGAATAGGGCGTGAGCGTCTGGTAGACGTCGATATCCTCGCGTGCCGGGATCAGGCGCATGGTGAAGGCTTCGCCCACGAAGCTGGCGCTTTGCGGGTTCAACGGTATCAGGCCGACCAGGAAGTTCTGGCGCAGGCCGCGCTTGAACAGCTGGGTCGTCAGGGTCCCGCTGGTGATGGTTTTGAGCTGATCGAGGATTTCGCGGGGCACGCGCCCGGTCGGTACGGTCATGGAAACCCCTAGTCAAGATCGCTAAAATCATAATATGATACGATATAACACATAACAACAGTATATAATCATTATTTGGAACATGGGGCGCTTCACAAGCCCCTGAACCGGGAGAAGGGCTTATGACTCCTCTGAATCGCCGCGGTTTTTTCACCAGTTCGGGGGCTGCGCTTGGCGGCGCGATGGCCTTGCCGGGTGCGCCGGCACGCGCCGCCGCGCCGGCAGCCGGAAAGCCGGTGCTGATGAAGCTGGGAACGCAGGAGCCGACCAGCGAAGAGAATTTCATCCGCTTCCAGCGCTATGGCGTCACGCATGTCTGCGGCTGGTACAAGATCGGCGGCCAAAGCCGCCGCTATCCGACCGTCGATGAACTCAAGGCCGTTGTCGATCTTGGGCGCAAATACGACATCACCATCGCGATGACCGACAGTCCCATCGGGCGGGGCGACAAGTCCGCCATCATGCTGGGCACGGAGGGGCGCGACCGCGAGATTGAGGATTTCCAGACCACCATCAGGAACTGCGCGGCCGCTGGCATCCCAACAGTCAAATATTATCTGTCGATCCTGCCGATCCTGCGCCTGGCGCATGTCGAGGGGCGCGGCGACACGCTGTACAATCGCTGGAACTATGCAGACGCGACCGCGCCCGGCAGCAAACCGCTCTATCTTGGCGGCGGGGCGGGGGGCGAAAAACTGACGGCCGCCGGGCATGTCGATGCGGACACCTGCTGGGAACGCATCACCTATTTCCTGGACCGCGTGGTGCCGGTCGCCAACGAATACAAGGTGCGCCTGGCCCAGCACCCGCACGATCCCGGCCTGCCGCCGCAGGGATTCATGGGCGCGCCCAACGTGCTGGGCACGGTGGATGGCCTCAAGCGCTTTGTGTCGATCCGGGAAAGTCCCTATCACGGCCTGAATTTCTGCCAGGGCACGATGTGCGAGATGCTGGAGCGTCCCAACGAGCAGATCTGCGACGTCATCCGCTATTTCGGCAGCCGCAAGAAGATCTTCAACGTGCATTTCCGCAATATCCGCGGCCACAGGAACGACTTCGTCGCCGAGTGCTTTCCCGATGACGGCGACATCGACCTGCCCGCCACCGTCCAAGCCTATCGGGAGGTCGGCTATGACGGCATGCTGATGCCCGACCATGTGCCGGTGATGCAGCCTATGAACCGGTCTGCGCAGCAGCTGGAAACGGCGCGCGACGAATCCTTCGTCTTTGCCTATGGTTATATCCGCGGCCTGCTACAGACCGCCGCCCGGGGCGGATGAACGCCTGACGCGGTTTATCCTGTGGCGGGGTCGCGCATGCGATAGAGCGAGCCGCTATTGTGCTCGACCTTGTCGATCAGCGAGGCGTACAGGTTGGCACCGGCCAGGACAAGTCCGTCGGGCCCCAGCGCCAGCGCGGTGACGCTGCGTTCCGGCGCAGTGAGCCGCGTCTCGTTTCCGGTCGCCATATCGATCCGGGACAGCCGCCAGGTATCGGGTCCGCTGATCCAGACGTGGCGGCCGTCGCTGGCGATGGCGCCATAGCTGCCGATCGTCTCGCGGATGGGAAACCGCTTGAGCAGCTTGCCATCCTTGAGGTCGCGCACCCCCAGCATGTCCCCCAGCAGGGTATAGAGGCGATCGCCGTTCACGGTGAAGGCCCGCGTATCGCCGTCCAGCGCGAAGAGGCGTGTGCCGGAAAGGCCGTCATGCATCGCTCCGCCGGTGATGGCCAGGAGCCGGCCGCCGGGTGCGAAGGCCAGGGCGGTGACGGGTGTCTTGAAGACCGTTTTTTTCCGCCTGTCTCCCGCCAGGAATTCCACCGTGCCTTGTCGTGCCAGGGCGATGGCGCCATCGGGGCCAAGCGCGGCGGCGTCCGGCAACTGGTCCAGCCGGAGCGTTTCGCGCAGTTCGCCGTCGGCAGAGAAGGTGTAGACCGCCGGCACGCCGGCATCGACCACGCGAATGGCCCCGCCGTCCGCCGACAAGTCGATGGGATGAAACAGGCCGCCCGCGCGCAGGCAGGCAAGTCCGCCCGCCCCGCGGTCGTTGCGGCGCGGCATATGCAGGCGGGCCGAGACTTTCTCGGCGACGGCGCTCAATGCGGCCACGATCTCGTTGACGCGGCCGGTCGGCATGCGGTGCGCCGGTGCCGAAAGGCTGATGGCGCCGCAGATTTCGCCTTGCATCGCGAACAGCGGGACGGCCACGCAGTGCACGCCTTCGACGATCTCTCCCTCGTCCGAGGCGTAGCCGCGCGCGCGCACCAGTTCCAGCTCGGGCAGAAGCGCAGTGGGATCGATCAGGGTCCGGGGCGTGAAGCGGGCGAAATCCAGCCGGTCGACAAGCTTCTGCATCTGCCGGTCGTCAAACCCGCCCAGGATCGCCTTGCCGATCGCCGACGCATGATAGGGCCGCTTGGCGCCGGTGGGTCCGCCGGGCAGGCTTTCCAGTCCCAGCTGATAGCGGCCGACGATGCGCACGGCGCTGGGTTCGGGAATACCTACCGAGACCGACTCGCCGGTACGCGCCGACAGGGCAATCAGTTCGTCTTCGACCAGGGCGACCAGCCGGTGGGTTCGCCGCAGTGTCGCGGCCATCTGGGTAAAGCGCATGCCCAGTTCATAGGTCTGGTCGCGCCGGTCGACCGCCAGGAAGCCGCGCCTTACCAGGGCCGACAGAATCCGGTTCACCGTGGGCTTGGGATAGCCCGATGCCAGGGCGATCGCGTTGGTCGATAGCCGGTGGCTGGATTGTTCGATCAGATCGACCATGTCCAGCGCCTTGTCCAGCAACTGGGTACCGGTCGGGGTGCGCCCGGCTGTGCCACGCGGTTTGGTCTCCACCATGTCCGCTCCTTAGCATTCCGGCTGGAAAATATCGACTGGCGGCACGGGAGCCCCGCTCAATCCCCGGCCTTCGCCCGTCGCCCGTAGAGCAGTGTCAGGTTGATGCGGCGATTTGTATACCCGTCCTGGAAATGGATGGCGTCGGTCTCATGGAACAGGTCGGAATCGAAGATCACCGCCCGGTTGGCGCGATGCGGCACGGTGACGGGGCGTGCGCCCTTTTCGGCCAGGAACGCGCGGCCGGCCGCCGCGTCGATGTTGTATTTAGCGAAATTCCAGTCCAGCGGGGCGGGGGCATCCCACACGACCAGGCCCCCGCGTTCCTTGTCCAGATTGGCGTCGTCGGGGGTGATCCAGAAATTCACATTGACCGCGGCGAAATCGGCATGCAGGGGAATGCCGCCAAGCTGGTTGTCGTATTTGAAGGCCCAAAGCTGCAGCAGGGGATGGTCGCGAAAGATCTCCGGATAGGTGGACCGCATTTCCTCCGCGATCTGGCCCAGCAGCGGACAGGCGACACCATGCTCGGGAAAGGCGCCCAGATAGCCGGTGTCGTAGGTCTCACGCCAGATGGTCGAGCCCCAGCAGAAATGGCGCAGCCGTTCCAATGCGCCGGCGCTGAGGAAATTGTCGATTACGACAAGTTGTGGCGTGGCGGAGCGCCATTGCCGCTGGATGGCGGCGATATCGTTGTGAGGGTTTAGGGCAGGGCCCGTCAGGCGCGCGCCGCCGGAAAGCCGCAACGGTCCCACCGGATCCGGCGCCCCGGCGCCAAGATAGGCGCGCTGTTCCGCATCATGGCGCATCTTGTGGGGCACATCGCGGGCGCCGCCGCCCCGCCGCGATGCCAATTCGGCGTGGCGGGTCAGAAGCGCAAAGCCCGCCGCGATCTGGCCGCACTCGGTCAGGACATACCCCAGGCTGTAGAGCGCTTCGGCAAATTCGGGGGCGATCTGCAGCGCGGCGCGATAGCACGCGGCCGCGCGCTCCAGGTCGCCCTGGGCGCGATAGAGGTTTCCCATGTGATTGTGCGCTTCGGCAAGGCGTGGATCGGCAGCTATAGCGGCCGCATAGGCGGCGGCGGCTTCATCCGTCGCGCCCTTCGCCTGCAGGGCGTTGCCCTTGTTGCTCAGCGCCGCGGCAAAACCGGGACGGGCCGCCAGCGCCGCATCAAAGGCCGCGATAGCGCCGTCCAGCTCGCCGGCGGAAAACAGAAGAACGCCGCGATTGAGGTGGGCCGCGGCAAAGTCCGGCTGGACGGCGGCTGCGGCTTCATAGGCCGTCACCGCATCCTGCACCTTGCCGGCCTTTTCCAGCGCGACACCAAGGTTGAAGTGGGCCTGGCCGTGGGACGGCGCGGCGCGGACGGCGGCGCGATAGGCGGGCAGGGGATCGCGTCCCGCCAGCGCCAGCGCATTGCCCAGATTGTAGTGCGCCTCGGCGGCGTCGGGCTTCAGGGCAATGGCGCGTTCGAACTGCGCGATCGCCTCCGCAACAGCGCCCGATTCCTGCAGGGCGCTGCCGAGATTGATGTGGACTTCCGCCAGGTCGGGCTTCTGCGCCAGCACCTGGCGATAGAGCGCCACGGCCTGCTGCAGCCTGCCTGCCCGGTGATGTTCCAGCGCCTGTGCGTGGAGGGCCTGGATGTCCATGGGTTGCGACAGACGGGTCGCCAGCTTTTCCATCGCGCCGCTGGATATGCCGCGCTGTGCGGCCGCTGCCAGGATCGCCAGGGCGGTTGCCGTTTCACCGCAGGCGACGAGCGCTTCGCAATAGGCCTGCCAATAATCGGTGCATCCCGCGTCCAGATCGATGGCATGGCGCAGATGGGCCAGGCCCGCGCGCGGCCCGTGCCGGCGGATAGCGGCGAGACCCAACTGATACTGCGCCGCTGCTTCGGCCGAGAAATTGCGTTGAGTCATGGTCTCCGCATTGGGGCGAGAGCCCCCGCGATCAAGTCAATTGGCGCATCAATCGATAGATAATTTGATTTAGACAGCCGTAAGTTGCTCAACTAATATCACAATATGGTTGCGTGACAATATATCAAGCCGCCAGCAGGCAGCCCGCCAGACGGCTAACCGCAGCGCTGCCATGGGGAAACGCAATGGATCGCCGGAAATTCGTTTCATTGTCGGGCGCTGCCGCCGGCCTGGTGGCCGGTGAAGCGGTCCAGCCCGCGCTCGCGCGATCCGCGACTTCTTCAGGCGGGCTTCCGCCCCTGAAGGTCAAGCTGGGTCATGAACTGGGGCACCTGGACGACAAGGTCCTCAACTACGTTGCCCGCTTCGGCGTGGAATGGATCGGGGCCTCGCCCACCATCCAGGATCCGTCGCGCATCTATGCAACGGTCGACGAACTCAAGACGATGCGGGGCCTGGCTGAGAAACATGGCCTGCACGTCGAGCTGATCAACAGCGTGCTTCTCAACTCCTCCAATGTGGACCGGGAACCGCATCCGGCGATCATGCTGGCACAGGACCCGCAGCGCGACCGCGACATTGAGGCTTTCCAGACTCTGATCAAAAATTGCGCGGCCGCCGGCATCCCCACGCTCAAATACAATATGAGCATCCTAGGCGTGGTTCGCAGCGGCACGGTGCAGGGGCGCGGCGACGCCATCTACAACAAATGGAATGTGCAGGACGCGCTGAAGGAGAACCTGCCCAACACGCGGGCCGGCGTCGTCAATGCGGACGCCTTCTGGGAGCGCATCGACTATTTCCTGTCTCGCGTCGTGCCCGTCGCCAACGAATACAAGGTCAACATCGCCTGCCATCCGCAGGATCCGGGCATGCCGGTCCCGGACGGCTATCGCGGTGTCGACCGGGTGCTGGGCACGGTCGAAGGCCTGAAGAAGTTCGTCGCCATGCACGAGAGCCCGCATCATGGACTGAATTTCTGTCAGGGAACGGTCTCGGAAGACCTGGAAGATCCCGATGCCCAGATCGGCGATGTGATCCGCTACTTCGGCAGCCGCAAGAAGATCTTCAATGTCCACTTCCGCAACATTCGCGGCCACCGCGGCGACTTCGTGGCCGAAATGTTTCCCGACGAAGGCTCCGTGGATTTTGTCAAGGCGCTGAAGGTCTATCGCGAGGTCGGCTACGACAAGATTCTGATGCCCGACCACGCACCGCGTGTGCCGGGTGACCCGGATGCCCGCGACGAAAACTTCGCATTCGAGTTCGGATACATCCGTGGGCTGATCCAGGCCGAGCAACACATCACGTGAATCGTGCAACCCGGTGAGAGGAGAGCATGGACGAGGTGATTGGCCGGCGTGACCAGCTCTAGCTTTATGAGGTCCGGGGGGCGGCCTTTGGACGGCGATGGGATGCCAGGTCAGAAGCCCGGCGTGTCTTCCACCCGATCGGTGCGCGCGAGGGCCAATCGGTCAGCAAAATCTTTTCAAAGGGGGGAATTTTCATGAAATGGCATCTGTTCGCAACGACATCGGCACTCGCGCTTTGCGCTCTTGGCGCGACGGGCGCGTTGGCCCAAGAAACCACGGAATCCGTCACGGTTACCGGCTCGCGCATCGCGCGGCCAGGCTATGAATCGCCCACCCCGCTGACCGTGCAAAGCGCCGACATTCTCAACATGGCCAATCCCGGCGGCCCGACGGACGCCCTGACCAAGATGCCGGTCCTGTCGGCAAGCTCGCAGCCGCGCGGATCGACGGGCTCGGGCGGTTCGGGCGGTTCGTTCCTGAACTTGCGCAATCTGGGGGCCAACAACACGCTGGTTTTGCTTGATGGCCAGCGCTTCGTGGCGTCTACGTCGTCGGGCAGCGTCGATATCTCGCTTTTCCCGACCGCCCTGATCCAGCGTGTTGAAGTTGTGACCGGTGGTGCCTCGGCGGCCTACGGCTCCGATGCGGTGACCGGTGTTGTCAACTTCATTCTGGACAATGAGTTGGAGGGTATCAAAGGCAGCGTCGGTGCCGGCGTGAGCAATCTCGGCCAGGATTTCGAGGACAAGGCATCGCTGGCCATGGGTACCAGTTTCGGCGGCGGCCGTGGCCATATCGTGGCAGGCGGTGAGTGGTACCATTCCAACGGCATCTACTCGCTGATCAGCACGCCTTTGGGAAAGCGGAGCTGCCAGAAGATCACCCTGCCGTCGGGCAGCGCGACCAAGCAGGGCTTCTTCTGCGATGTGCGTTCGTCACAGGCCAATTATGCCGGCCTGATTTCCGGCAGCACCCTGACCAACGGCAAGTCTTCCAGCCTTATGAAGGGTACGACCTTTGACGCCAACGGCAGCCCAATTCCCTTCAACTATGGCCAGTATGTCACCGGCACGACCATGGTCGGCGGCGACGGCATCAAGCTGCAGTTCCTGCCGGGCTCGGAGCCGGCCACCCGCGCGGTCTTCTATGAGCGCACAAGCTGGGACTTCAATCAGAATCTCAGCGTGTATGCGACGCTGAATTACGGTGTTTCGAACTATGACTACCAGATCGGTTCCTACGACCAAAATTTGGGCGCCACCGCGCTGACAATCCATGCCGACAATGCCTATCTGGATCCATCGCTGGCGACCTACATGCAGACCAACGGCATCGCCAGCTTCACGCTGAACAAGTATTTCGCCAATCTGCCACGGACCTGGATCCAGCACGACAACAGCGTCTTCCGCGCAGTACTGGGCGCCAAGGGCAACGTCTTTGGCGACTGGGGCTGGGACTTGCACTTCGAGAATGCCCAAACCGACGAGTCCGTCACCGCCCTGAACGACGAATATATGGAGCATGTCGCTCTGGCGTCGGATGCGGTGGTGGATCCCAATACCGGGCGGATTGTCTGTCGTTCCACCCTGACGAACCCCGGCAATGGCTGTCTGCCTTTCAACATGATGGGCAGCAGCGGCCGCAGCGCCCCGGTTGACGGACGTGGATTCAATGGCGCCACCGACGGGCAGCTGAAATATCTGACCGGCACCGACTGGCGCAAAACCCAGATCATCGAGGACGACCTGGCCTTCAATCTCACGGGTACGCCCTTCTCGCTGTGGGCCGGCGACGTGTCCTTCGCGGCGGGCGGCGAGTGGCGCTACGAGGCGATGAACCAGTCTGTGGCGCCGGAAGGCAACCTCTTCAATCCGATTACAGGCGTCAACGGCCCCTTCCGTGTGGGCAACTACTTCGCCCAGTCAGGCAATTACGAAGTGACGGAAGGATATGTCGAAACGGTCGTGCCGCTGCTGCGCGACAACACGCTGGGGCGCATCGATTTCAACGGGGCAGCCCGTATCGCCAACTACAGCACCAGCGGCGATGCCTTCACCTGGAAGGCGGGCCTGACATGGGACGTGACGGACGAGGTGCGTCTGCGCGGCACGCGCTCGCGCGACATCCGTGCGCCCAACCTGAACGAGCTGTTCGCCGCGGTGAACGGTGGCCATGGCAGCATCATCGACTACGGCATCACCAACCCCGACGGCACCCATCCGGTGAACGCCCAGGCCCAGAACTTCAGCCAGGGCAATCCCAATCTGAAGCCTGAAGCGGCGAACACGACCACGGCGGGCGTGGTGTACCAGCCCGAATGGCTGCCGGGTCTGCAGACGTCCGCCGACTGGTACCGGATCGAGATCAACAAGGCGATCGGCAACATCTCCAGCCAGCTGATCGTCCAGCAATGTGCGCAGGGCGCGACCCAGGAATGCCAGTTCGTGCTGCGCAATCCCGACGGCAGCCTGTTCGGCACCATCACCTCGCCCCAGAACCTGGTCGGCATGCAGACGTCCGGCGTCGATTTCGAAGCCAACTATGCGCTGCCCTTGTCCGATATCGGCGACATGAACGGCACGCTGAACTTCCATGCTCTTGCCAATTATGTCGGCAAGTTCACCCAGGAAACTGCAGGCGTCTCAACCATCAACTATGCGGGCGAGGACGACCATCCACAGTGGCGCTGGACCTTGCAGACGCTCTATACGAACGGCCCATTCTCGACCTTCGTGCAGATGCGCTATTCGGGCTCGGGCCTGTTCGACAAGACGCTGGATGCGGCGACACTGCCGACGATCCATGTTCCCGGCCAGGTGCTGTTCGACGTCAATTTCAATTACGACATCCCGGTCTCCAACGGGGTCGTCGGGCTTTATCTGAACATCACCGATCTGTTCAACGACATCGAACCCCCGACGGCCGGCGGCGGCGGCCAGGGCGGATATGGCTCCAACCAGTATGACCCGCTGGGCCGGTTCTTCCGCACCGGCATCCGCTTCAACTTCTAGGATGCGGATTGGATCGCTTGAGGAGAAAGAAGATGCACGTTTTGGGCAAAAGGCAGTTTCTGGCAGCCGGCTTTGGGCTGATGGGACTTGGGGCCGGGGCGGCGCTGGCGACGGAGCTTGAAAAGCCCATTTCCGGCCGCAAGCCCGGAACGGACATGCTGGGGCGAAGCCTGGCGCATCCGCCTCCACGCAAAGCGGTTCCCAACCGGATGGCGAAGACAACCAAGCTGTTCATGGCACCGCCCGGTTATCCCAACTGTATCGCCACCGATCCGGAGGGAAAGGGTTTCTGGGTTGCCGAGCAGCGCCATGACGGCAAGCCGGAATCGGTCTGGCTGCTGGACTTCAAGGGCAAGGTGCTCAAAACCATCCTGCAAGGCACGCGCGACTGTACCGGCATGACGGTGGGCGACGGCTATATCTGGAGCGCCTGTGAGGGCGCCGCCCAGATCAACCATCCTAACCCGCCCATAGACGGGGTTTTCCAGACTTCTATCGCCACCGGCAAGCAGGTGAGCCGCCGCCAAATTCCCTTCGGTCCGCCGGAGGATGGCGGTTCATCGCACGGCATGGCCTGGGACAACAGCACAGGCAAGCTTTGGATCGCTGCGGATCGCATGGGTTGTCTGATGCGCATCGACCCCAAGACCTGGCAGGTCGAGTACATGTTTCGCGAGACGCGCCTGCCGCAATTCACCACGCGCCTGCATGGCATCGAGTTCGACAATGGGTTCATCTGGCAGGTGGGTGGCATTCAGAAGCCGGGAAGCATCGGCTATGAGGGATATACTCCCGGCCTGGTGAAGTACGACTGCAAGACAGGCGAGGTCGTGGAAACCGTGACCTTCCAGCCTGATCAGGGCGATATCCACGATGTCGCCGTCCATAACGGCCAGCTTTATGGCGTCGACGCGGGCGAGCACCCCAGCTGGTCCATCGATGTCCCGGCCTACCAGCATCCCGGGTATCCGCCCATGAACAGTCCGTCGGGTGGTTCGGTTTTCCGCATCGATCTGCTTTGATTCCCCCTGGAGCGCCGCCTGTCTCGCCGGCGTGAGGCAGGCGGCCTTTTTTCTCCAAGCCTTGGCGTGATTCAAATCGTGCGCCTGGCGTGAATTCCCTTAAGGGCGGCCAGCATTCTATTCCCCACATCGTCAAAGGTAGGGGGGCTAAAAAAATAATTTAGGGAAATCAGGCGCTTAGCCTAGTGATGGTGCGGTCAAGAAGACTCGAACTTCCACGGGTTGCCCCACTAGCACCTCAAGCTAGCGCGTCTACCGTTCCGCCATGACCGCACATTCAGGGTGGGATTTTTCCCGGTAGGCCGGGGGGTTTAGCAACCCCGCCCGGGCAAGACAAGGGCGGTCTCGCGCCGGCGCGGCCGCCATCGGAATGAGCCGGAACCGGGGCGCCGGCCCGCACATATGCACGGGCCGGCTCCTTGGATCGGCGTGACTATTGCGCCCGGTTTGGGCTGCTGCCGTCGCTGGCTGTCGCGGTTGTCGTCGCGGTCGCCGCCGTCGTCGCGGCGGTGCCGGTCGCCGATGCGCCTTGCGAGGCGCTGGGCTTGGCATTGGCAGCCTGCCGCGCCTTGATCTCTTCCTGATATTGTTTGTCCGCTTCTTCCTGCGCCTTGCGCATGGCGGCGGCTTCCGCCCTGCGGGCGGCTGCGGCTTCCGCCTCGGCCTGGTAGCGGTTCTGGGCAAAGGCCGGCAGCGTGAAGCCGCCAACCATGGTGAAAATCAATGCCACGCAAATCTTCCGACTGACGTTCATTTCCTCCCCCTTGGATCAGGCAGCACTCCAGTGGACTTCGTCCATCGCCGCCGTTCTTCCGATTGTATTTCCGGCTTCGGCCGGATATTGCGCTCCCTATGCCACTCCATTTGATCAAGCTCTGCGTCGGGTGCGACAGCATCGCCGAACTTGCCGACTGGCAAAGTTTGCGCCTGAAACAAAATCGCGCCAAGGGAAAACCATCGGAATTGATTCACATTACGCGTATGAAACCCAAGCGTAGCGCGGAACTGCTGGATGGCGGTTCCATCTACTGGGTCATCAAGGGGTGTATTGCGGCGCGGCAACGGCTGCTGGATATCCGCGAGGCCAAAAAGAACGGCGTGCCTCATTGCGGCCTTGTCTATGACAAGACGTTGATCCCGGTCAGTCCGCGGCCCCGGCGTCCTTTCCAGGGCTGGCGTTATCTGGAGCCGGCCGATGCCCCGCCCGACCTGGCCCGCGCCAAGGGCGCCACGGGCCTGCCCGAAAGCCTGCGGCGCGAACTGGCGGCGTTAGGATTGCTGTAAAGCCGGCCGGTTTAGGCTGGCGCATGGCGCGCGCCTTTCCCTTTCCGCGCATGGCGATGCCCGCCACGGTTGCGCTGGCGGGCGGCGGCGTCTTTGCGCTGGTGTCGCTGTGGCTGGGGCAGGGCGACGGCCTGCTCGATACCGACAGCGCCATGCGCCTGGCCGAGGTGCGCGACCTGCTGGCCGGCCAGGGATGGTTCGACATGACGCAAACGCGCATGAACGTCCCTGACGGGCTCGTCATGCACTGGTCGCGGCTGGTGGATGCGCCCCTGGCGCTCCTGATCCGGCTGACCGGCTCGGAAAGCTTCGCCATGACGGCCTGGCCGCTGCTTCTTTTCGCGGCGCTGGCATTTGTCATCGCCCGCCTGGCGCTGGTGATGGGCGGGCGTATCGCCATGCTCGCCGCGGCGTTCCTGCTGCTTCTGTGCGCGACGCTGTTTTCGATCTTCTCGCCGGGCATCATCGACCATCACGGGCTGCAACTGGTTTTGACGTCCGCGGCGCTGCTGGGCCTGGCCGAGCAGCGGCCGCGCCTTGCCGCCTTTGCGGTGGCGCTGGCCCTGGGCGTGGCGCTTGAGAGCCTGCCCTATGCGCTGGCCGCCGTGCTGCTGGCGGCCCTCTGGCTGCGCGACGCGCCAAACCTGGCCTTCGAATTCGGCGTCACCCTGGCGCTGGCGGCACTGGCGATCCTGTTCGGCGTCACCGGCTGGCGCGCCGCGCCAGTTTGCGATGCCTATTCGCTGTTCCATGCTGTGCTGCTGGCGACGGCCGGCATGGGGTTGGCGCTGTTGTCGCGCGCGGCAACCGCGCGCCATCGCATGATCGGCCTGCTGCCGCTGGTGATGGTGCTGGCCGGCGCAGCGATGCTGGTCAATCCGGCGTGCCTGGCCGGGCCTTATGCCGGCATGGACCCCCGTCTGGGTCCGATCTTCCTGTCGCGCATCAACGAGGCGCGGCCGATCTGGCAATTCGCCCGCCTGGCGCCCAGCGAAGCTGTTGCCGGCTATGGCTATGGCCTGTTCGCACTGCTGCTGACGTTCAAGGCCCCCGCCTCGCGCGCCAGGTCGCTGGTGCAGGTCTTCGCGCTGACGGCACTGGCGGTTGCCACGGTTCAGGTGCGCGCCGTGCCGTTCGCGATCGTCTTTGCCCTGCCGGGCCTGGCCGCCGCGCTGGCGAACCTGATGCCGGGCCGCCGGCTGCCGCTGCTGGCAGCGGCGGTCCTGCTCTGCAGCGACAGCGCCTTTGTCCTTGCCGGGGCGGCGATGGAAGGGCCGGCGCACCTTCAGCGCCGCGTGGACGCTTTCCGCCGCCAGCGCAATTGCGCCTCGGCCGCCGCCATTGCTCTTCTGGAACGCCGGCCTTCCGGCCGCGTCGCCGCCTTCGTCGACCAGGGCCCTGCGATCCTGGCGCGCACGGGTGATAGCGTGCTCGCCGGACCCTATCATCGCGACGCCGCCGGAATTCTGGATACATATGCGCTGTTCGCCGGCAGCGACCCGCGTGCCGTCCTGGACCGCCGCGGCATCGATTTCGTGATGACGTGCACGGCCGCGCCGGACTGGGATTTCTATCGCGCCCATGCCGATGGAAGGGAAGCACTGGCGGCGCGGCTCGCCCGCGGTCAGACGCCGGGCTGGCTGGTTCGACTGGCAGGGGCGGGCGATGTGACGCTCTACGCCGTCAGACGATAGCCATGTTGTCGATCAGCCGGACGGGGCCCAGGCGCACGGCGGCCAGTACCCGCGCCGGACGGTCCAGCATCTCGATCATGGCGAGCGTTTCACCGTCGCGGACGGCGACATAATCCACGCTGTCGAAACCGGCATCCAGCAGCGCCCTGGCGCCCCGCTGTTCCGCCGCGCGCAGATCGCCGCTGCGCGCCCATGCGACAACATCCTTCAGGACGCGGTTTAGCTTGGCCGCCACCCGGCGCTGTTCGGCGCCCAGGTAGCTGTTGCGCGAGGACATGGCCAGGCCGTCCGCCTCGCGCAGCGTCGGCGCGCCCATGATGCGGACCGGCAGGTCCAGGTCGGCGGCCATCTGCTTCACCACCAGAAGCTGCTGGTAGTCCTTTTCGCCGAACACGGCGACGTCGGGGCGGGCCGCCAGCAGCAGCTTGGCGACGACCGTGGCGACCCCCGCGAAAAAATGCGGACGGAAATCGCTTTCCAGCCCCAGCGCCGGCCCGCCGACGCTGACCGTCGTGGCGAACCCCGGGCGATACATTTCCGCGGCGTTCGGGGCAAAGACGATGTCGGTCTTGCCGGCCAGCTTGGCCATGTCCGATTCCAGGCTGCGCGGATAGGCGGCGAAGTCCTCGTGCGGCGCGAACTGGGTCGGATTGACGAAGATCGAGACCAGGGTGCGGGGCGCGTGGCGGGCCGCATGCGCCACCAGCGACAGGTGGCCGTCATGCAGCGCTCCCATGGTGGGCACCATGGCAATGGGCGCCCCGCGCCAGGGCTCCAGGGCCTCACGCAGCTCCACCACCGTGGTGACCAGGCGCGGGCTCATGGATGGATCTTTCGTGTCAGCGGGCCTGAACCGCCGCGAAACAGGTCTGTCCACGCTGGGTCAGCCGGCTGCAGACGTCACGCGCCTCCCGCTCCGCGAACAGGCCGAAGCGGGCGCGGTACAGGGTATGACCGTCGGAGGATTGTACCGGGTCAATGATTCGGGTGGCGCTCGCCAGCACGTCACGGGCCTTGTCGGCATAGCTGGCGAGCTGGGCGCTGGCCAGCGCGCGGCCGGCATAGGCGCCGATCTGGATGGTCCAGTTTTTCCCAGGCTGGGGCGCGGGTGCATCCACGTCGCCTTCACCCAGACTGTCCTTGAGGCTGCTGTTCACACTGGGGCGCATTTTGGGGACGGGAACGCCGGAAGCGACGCGGGCCGGCTCGGCGTCCGCGACCGCAACAAGGGGGCGGGGGCTGGGGCGCACCGCGGGCACCAGCGCCGTGGCCGGCTCTGCCGCTTTGGCCGGCACCGCGCTAGCCACGGCCGCCTTGGTGGCCGTCGCGGGGTTGGGCGTCGAAGGCCGGGGCACCGGCACCTCGTCGGGCGCGCGGGCGTTTTCGGCGGCATCCTCGTCCTCGGCCTGGACGATGGCGGGGATGCCGGAAAGGTTCTGGAACCGGCTGCCGGGCGAAGGCTGGGCAAGACTGGCCAGTACCGGCCCGGCACCGTTGGCCTCCCCCTTGTGCCAGGGCACGTTGACCTGGGCGACCATGGTGGGGTTGGCGGTGATCTGCGCGAAGGTCTGGTCCAGCAGCCGCTCCATCTCCGCATCGCGGCGCAAGGCGGTGCGCCCGCCCATCACCACGGCTATCAGATGCGTCTTGCCGCGCACCACCGACGACACCAGGTTGAATCCGCTGGCGCCGGTGTAGCCGGTCTTGATGCCGTCGGCGCCGTCATACTTGCCGATCAGGTTGTCGTGCGTGGGGTACCAGGTGCCCTTGTAGGTGAAGCCGGGCAGCGAGAAATATCCGAAATATTGGGGAAAATCGTAGGCCAGGTGCCGGGCCAGGATCGCCAGATCCGCGGCGGTGGTGATTTGCAGCGGATCGGGAAGGCCCGAAGCGTTGTGATAATTGGTTTCCTTCATGCCCATCTGGCGCGCGCGCTCGGTCATCATCACCGCGAAATGGGATTCGGTGCCGCCGAGAGCCTCGGCGATCACCGCGGCGACGTCATTGGCCGAACGGACCACGATGGCGCGGATGGCCATGTCCACGGTGATTGTCTGGCCCGGACGCAGGTTCAGCTTGGTCGGTTTCTGGATCGAGGCATGACGGCTGACGGGCAGGGGCGTGTCCATCGTCAGCTTGCCGTGCTTGAGCGCATCGAACAGCAGGTAGAGCGTCATCATCTTGGTCAACGACGCGGGATGACGTTCGGCCGTCTGGTTGCGGGCATACAGAACCTTGCCCGTGGCCCCGTCGATCACCAGCGCGGCATCCTTTGCGGGATCGGTGGGGCTGACGGGAACCCGGGCCGCCTTGTGGCGTGATGTATGGTGAACGGCGTGCTTGCGGGCCGCCAGGGCCGGCGACGGCGCCAGCAGGGGCAGCCACACAAGGGCCGCGAGCGCCAGGACCAGCGCGTGCCTTCCCCGCAGCAGCAAGCTCACTCCGAAATACGGCGCACCCATGACCTGACAAGACCAAATTGTGACATCATTCGCAAGCCGAAAGGCCGATTCCACTATAAGTTTCGGGCCTTTACGTTGTCCTAAACCGGTGGTGAGAGTTCCCTGGCCGCTCCGGCGCCGCCCGGAGGATCAAACATGGTGCGCTGCACCAAATTACCCTTGACGCCGTTGTGGGCTCCCCCATATAACTTATGTTGCACTGCAACAGGCAGCCGGAAGACCGGTCGTGCTCTCAACCATGAAAGGACATGACATGACCAAAGCAAAATCGGCCGGCGAGAAGGCCACTGGCACCGCCGAGTCTGCACTGGAAAATGGCGCCGAGGCCCTGAAGGCCGGGCTTGAAAAGGCGCTGAAGAATTACGACGCGATTCTGGGCTTCGGAAAGGAAACCGCTGAGGCCTGCGTGAAGTCCGCCACCGTCGCGGGCAAGAGGGTCGAGAGCCTGAACAACGAACTTTACTCCTATTCCAGGCAGTCGATCGACGACGCCATCGCCGCCACCAAGGCCGTGATGGGCTCCAAGTCGGTCCATGAGGCATTCGAGTTCCAGACCGATTTCGCGAAGTCCGCGTTCGAATCCTATGTGGGCCAGTTGAGCAGGGTCAGCGAGATGGTCACCGAGGCCACCAAGGAGACCTATGCTCCACTGAAGGGCCGCATGCAGGCCTGGCTGGACGTTGTCCAGACATCCCGCGTCGTCTGACATATCGCACTGCACAGCGATCCTATTGCATCAAAGGGTCCGGCCCGCGGGGTCCGGGCCCTTTTTGCTTCCGGCGCCTTGAAACCGCCGCAACGCATCCACACATCTGCGCCTCGCGGGACCTGCGCCGGCCCTCTTCAAAGACGCCCATTCTGGTTTAGGATGGTGTCGCAAGCGCGGCGGTTCGCCGGGTTTGAAGGACGAGTGTGGAACCGGTCATGAAGGACTCCGGCAACGGAAGTGACGATCAGGGCAGGAACGGCGGCAATGCCGGGACCGGCATCGTCACGAAAACGCGCCCAAAGACGAAGAAGCCGAGCCTGTACAAGGTCCTGCTTCTGAACGACGACTACACGCCGATGGAATTCGTCGTTCACATCCTGGAGAAGATTTTCGGCAAGAACCGCGAGGATGCGGTGGATGTGATGTTGCATGTGCATCGCCACGGGGTGGGAATCTGCGGCGTCTTTACCTACGAGGTGGCCGAGACCAAGGTCGCCCAGGTCATCGAGGTAGCCAGGCGGCACCAGCACCCGTTACAGTGCACGATGGAAAAGGAGTAGCGTCGCATGCCTTCACTTTCGCGGAGTTTGGAACAGGCACTGCACCACGCCATCAAGCTCGCAAGTGAACGGCATCACGAATACGCCACGCTCGAGCATCTTCTTCTCGCCCTGATCGACGACAGCGACGCCAGCCAGGTGATGAAGGCGTGCAATGTCGACATGGACGTGCTGCGCCGCTCCGTCCAGAAATATGTCGACGAGGACCTTGCCACCCTGGTGATCGAGGACGGCGACGAGGCCAAGCCCACCACCGGCTTCCAGCGGGTGGTCCAGCGCGCCGTGCTGCATGTGCAGAATTCCGGCCGTGACGAGGTGACCGGCGCCAATGTGCTGGTTGCCCTGTTCACCGAACGGGAAAGCCACGCGGTCTATTTCCTGCAGGAGCAGAACATGAACCGGCTCGATGCCGTGAGCTACATCAGCCACGGCATCGCCAAGCGGCCGGGCATGAGCCAGCCCAAGCCCGCCCGCGGCACCGATGAGGACGACGAGGGCGAGAAGCCGCCCAAGCAGGGCACCGACGCGCTCGAAGCCTATTGCGTCAACCTGAATGAAAAGGCCAAGTCGGGCCGCGTCGATCCCCTGATCGGCCGCGGTCCCGAGGTGGAACGCACCATCCAGATCCTGTGCCGCCGGCAGAAGAACAATCCCCTGTTCGTGGGCGATCCCGGCGTGGGCAAGACCGCCATAGCCGAAGGCCTGGCCCGCAAGATCATCCGGGGCGAAGTGCCGGAGGTTCTGAAAGATGCCACGATCTATGCCCTCGACATGGGCTCGCTGATCGCCGGCACGCGCTATCGCGGCGATTTCGAGGAACGGCTCAAGACGGTCGTGAAGGAGCTTGAGAATCTCAAGGGCGCCATCCTGTTCATCGACGAGATCCACACCGTGATCGGCGCGGGCGCGACCAGCGGCGGCGCGATGGATGCCTCCAACCTTCTCAAGCCGGCGCTGGCGGCGGGCACGCTGCGCTGCATCGGCTCGACCACCTACAAGGAATACCGCCAGTATTTCGAGAAGGACCGCGCCCTGGTGCGCCGCTTTCAGAAGATCGATGTGGCCGAGCCCACCGTCGAGGACAGCGTGAAGATCCTGATGGGGATCAAGAGCTATTTCGAATCCTACCACAAGATCCGCTACACGGCCGATGCCGTGCGCGCCGCGGTGGAGCTGTCGGCCAAATACATCAACGACCGCAAGCTGCCGGACAAGGCGATCGACGTGATCGACGAGCTGGGCGCCAGCCAGATGCTGCTGCCGGAAAGCCGCCGCAAGAAAGTGCTCGGCGTGCGGGATGTCGAGGAGATCATCGCCAAGATCGCCCGCATTCCTTCCAAGTCGGTCAGCAAGTCCGACACCGAGGCGTTGAAGTCACTGGAAAGCGACCTCAAACGCGTGGTCTACGGCCAGGACGAGGCGATCCATGCCCTGACCGCGGCCATCAAGCTGGCGCGCGCGGGTCTGCGCCAGCCCGAGAAACCGATCGGTTCCTATCTGTTCAGTGGTCCGACCGGCGTCGGCAAGACCGAAGTGGCCAAGCAGCTCGCCTCGATCATGGGGGTGGAATTCCTGCGCTTCGACATGTCGGAGTATATGGAGCGTCACACCGTCAGCCGCCTGATCGGCGCGCCGCCGGGCTATGTCGGATTCGACCAGGGCGGTCTTCTGACCGACGGTGTCGACCAGCATCCCCATTGCGTGCTGCTGCTGGACGAGATCGAAAAGGCCCACCAGGATCTGTTCAACATCCTGTTGCAGGTGATGGACCACGGCAAGCTGACCGACCACAACGGCAAGAAGATCGATTTCCGCAATGTCGTGCTCATCATGACCACCAACGCCGGCGCCAGCGACGCCGCCAAGGAGGCCATCGGCTTTGGCCGCGGCAAGCGCGAAGGCGAGGACGAGGAAGCGATCAAGAAGCTGTTCACGCCCGAGTTCCGCAACCGCCTGGACGCGGTCATCAGTTTCGCGCCGCTGTCGCGCGGCACCATCGACCGGGTGGTGGAGAAGTTCGTGCTGGAACTGGAAGCCCAGCTGGCCGACCGGGACGTCACCTTCGAGCTGACTCCCGAGGCGACCCGTTGGCTGGGCCAGAAGGGCTATGACGACGCCTTTGGCGCCCGTCCGCTGGCCAGGGTGATCCAGGACAACATCAAAAAGCCACTGGCCGACGAGATCCTGTTCGGCAAGCTCAAGGGCGGCGGCACGGTGCGCGTGCTGCTGGACCGCGAGCAGGACAAGCTGGCGTTTGAATTCATCCCCGCGGCCGAGGCCAGGCCTCGTGCGCCTCGGGGTGGCCAGAAGAAGGAAGACGTCAGCAAGTAAGGGAGGTTCGTATGCCGCGATTTCATCCCGCCTTGTTTGCAGCCGCTGTGCTATTCGCCGCCACCCCGGGCGCATTGTCTCCTGCCTGGGCCCATCACGGCTGGGGCGGCCAGGAGGAACAGGTCACGTCCCTGACCGGCACGGTGGTGGAGGGTGTCTCGATGGCGGGCCCGCACGCCACCATGAAAATCAAGTCCGGCAACGATGTGTGGGACCTGACGCTGGCGCCTCCGGCGCGCACTGCCCGCTCCGGCCTGAAGGAAGGGCTGATCCCTGTCGGTGCCACCGTGACGGTGCGCGGCAATCGCAACAGCGACCACAGCCGGCATGAGATGAAGACCATCTCCATCCAGCACGGAAGCGCCGAGTATCACGTCTATCCCGACCGCGAATAGGGCGCCGGCCGCAGCGTGAATATTCCACATTTTCTGTTCTGGCTCGAGGCATCGCCCCTTGGCGCCTTCACGCGCGGTCTGGGGGTGTGGAGCTACGGCATCATCAATCTGGTGCACATCCTGGGCATCGTGATGCTGTTCGGCTCCATCCTGCTGCTGGACCTGAGGCTGCTCGGCGTGTGGCGCTCCATCCCGCTGTCCGCGCTGTCGCGGCCCACCGTGACGCTGGCGATGACCGGCTTTTTC
>DASTRG010000169.1:0-9525 GCA_035761325.1 Rhizomicrobium sp.
CCAGCGCATCTCGGCCACCAGCGCCTCGGCGATCTGTGGCGTGGCGGCGCGCGGGGTCAGAAGATGAATGGCGTCTCGCACCTCGGTCACTTCCGAGAACATCACCGTGGCGCCCGCGCGCACCAGAAGGTCGGCGCAATAGCCCAGGGCGGGATTGGCGGTCAGGCCCGAAAAGGCGTCCGACCCGCCGCACTGCATGCCGACCACCAGCTCGCTTGCCGGCACGGCCTCGCGCCTGCGCTGGTTCAACACTTTCAGGCGGGCTTCGACCCGCTCCAGGATGGCGGCAATGTTGGCGCCGAAGCCTTCATGGTCCTGCATGCGCATGGCTTCGCCGCCGCCTTCGGTGAGACGCTCGGGCACCAGCTTCTCGCAACCCAGGCCCACCACCAGCACTTCGCCGCCGAAATTGGGATTGCGCGCCAGGTTCTGAAGCGTGCGGATGGGCACCACCGCCTGCGGCGCGTTGATGGCGACTCCGCAGCCATAGGCATGGGTCAGCGCCACCACGTCGTCGACATTGGGATATTTCGGCAGCAGCTCGGCCTTGATGCGCCTGAGGGCGTACTCCATCGTGCCCGCCACGCACTGCACCGATGTGGAGACGGCCAGGATATTCTTGGTCCCCACCGTGCCGTCGGCGTTGCGATAGCCTTCGAAGGTGTAGCCGGTCAGGGGTTCGCCCGGCGCCGGCGGGCGCGTGGCCATCTCCAGCGCGTCCAGCGGCGGGGGCGCGGCCATCCTCACATTGTCTTCGTTGATCCAGTCGCCGCGACGGATGTCGCCCGTGGCATAACCGATCACCTCGCCATAGCGGATGATCTCCCCGCCTTCCGGCACGTCGGCCAGCGCCATCTTGTGGCCCTGGGGCACGAACTGGTTCAGGACCAGCCCGTCGGGGAATTGCGTGCCGGCGGGCAGGCCCAGCGTGTTGACCACGATCGCCACATTGTCTTTCGGGCTGACCTGGATGCGGCGCGGCGCTTCGTGCGGCGGCTTTTCCCGTACATTCATGGCGCGACTATACCACCTTCAGCGGACCAGGCAGGGCCGCTTGGGGTCGAATTTCCAGCCCGCTATCAGAAACTGCATGGCAGCGGCATCATCGCGCGCGCCAAGCCCCATCGATTTGTAGGCTTCATGGGCTTTTTCAACCTCGGCCATGTCGATTTCGACGCCAAGGCCGCCCTGCCGCGGCACGTCCACCAGCCCGCCCTGGATCTTCAGCGGTTCCCGGGTCAGGCGCTGGCCGTCCTGCCAGATCCAGTGGGTATCGATGGCGGTGATGTTGCCCGGCGCCGCGGCGGCGACATGTGTGAACATCGCCAGCGACACGTCAAAATGGTTGTTGGAATGGCTGCCCCAGCGCAGGCCCCGGTCGGCGCACATCTGGGCGACACGCACCGAACCGCGCATGGTCCAGAAATGCGGATCGGCCAGCGGGATGTCCACGCTTCCCAGATCTATGGCATGCACTATCTGGCGCCAGTCGGTGGCGATCATGTTGGTGGCGGTGGGCAGGGATGTGGCGCGGCGGAATTCCGCCATGATCTCGCGGCCCGAATAGCCGTCTTCGGCGCCACAGGGATCCTCGGCATAGGCCAGGATGTCGCCGCGTCCCTTGCACAGGGAAATGGCTTCCTTCAGCGACCAGGCGCCGTTGGGGTCCAGCGTGATGCGCGCCTTGGGGAACCGTTTTGCCAGCGCCTCGACCGCCTTGATCTCTTCGGATCCGGCCAGCACCCCGCCTTTCAGCTTGAAGTCGTTGAAGCCGTAGCGCTCAGACGCCGCCTCGGCGGTACGCACAATGGCATCGGGCGTCAGCGCTTCTTCGTCCCGGAGCTTGAACCAGGCGTTGCCTGCCTGGCCGTGGCGATAGGGCAGGGTGGTTTTGTTGCGGTCGCCGATGAAAAACAGATAGCCCAGCATCTCCACCCTGTCGCGCTGCTGGCCTTCGCCCAGATGTGCGGCCACCGGCACCCCCAGATGCTGGCCCAGAAGGTCCAGCAGCGCGCACTCCAGCGCCGCCTGCACATGCACCGTGGTACGCAGGTCGAAAGTCTGAAGCCCGCGCCCGCCCGCATCGCGGTCGGCGAATCTGCGCCCGACCTCCAGCAGCACCTTGTTCCAGTTTCCCAGGCCAGCGCCCACCACCAGGTCGCGGGTGTCCTCCAGCGTCTGGCGGATCTTTTCGCCGCCCGGCACTTCGCCCACGCCGGTATGGCCGGCATTGTCCGACACGATCACCAGGTTGCGGGTGAAGAAAGGGCCGTGCGCGCCCGACAGGTTCAGCAGCATGCTGTCCTGCCCGGCGACAGGGATGACTTTCATATCGACGACGCGGGGCGCGTCGTGGGGCATATCGACGGCGCGGGGCGCGTCGTGGGGGATATCGACGGCGCGGGGCACGTCGTGGGGGATATCGACGACGCGGGGCCTGTCGGGAAGGTCCTTGCTCATGTCCGGCTATTCCGCTCTCAGCACCACGCGCTTGATCTCGCCGGTGATGAAACCATAGCTGATCATCGCGATGATCGAATGGGCGAAGACGAAGACCAGCGCCAGGTCCCAGTTATTGCCGGTCGATGCCAGGATGTAGCCGATACCGATGGGCGTGAAGATGCCCGCTGCGTTGCCGAACAGGTTGAAGATGGAACCGGACAAGCCGGTCGCCTCGCGCGGGGCCGCGTCGCTCATCACGGCCCAGCCCAGCGCCGCAACGCCCTTGCCGAAAAAGGCGATCGACATGAACAGCATGATAAGCGCCTGGGAGTCGGTATAATTGCATAGAAGGATGGCGCAACTGATCACCAGCCCCAGCAGGATGACCGTCTTGCGCGACCGCGACAACGGCACGCCCTTTTTCAGCAGAAAATCCGACAGCACCCCGCCCAGCACGCCGCCCACAAAGCCCGCGATGGCGGGCCCCGCCGAGGCGAAGCCTGCGCCGGTCAGGCTCATGCCGCGCGCCTTGATCAGATAGATGGGAAACCAGGTGGCATAAAAGTAGGTGAGGGCGGTGATGCAGTATTGCGCCAGGTAGATGCCCAGCAGCATGCGATTGCCCAGAAGCTGGCCGACCGAGGACCAGCGGATCCTTTGCGGCGCCGCCGCGGGCCGGTCCAGGTTCACCAGTGCGCCGTTCTTTTCGATGTGGTCGTATTCGCGCCTGCTGATCCATTTGTGGCGGGCCGGCGAATCGACCACCAGCCAGAACAGGGCCGCGCCCAGAAGGCCGATGATGCCCATCCACAGGAACACGCTGCGCCAACCGTAATTCTGCGCCAGCCAGCCCATCAGCGGGGCGAAGGCCACCAGCGAGAAATACTGCGATGCATTGAAGATGGCGCTGGCGGTGCCGCGCTCGGAATTGGGAAACCAGTTGGCGACGATGCGCGCGTTGGCCGGAAAGCTGGGAGATTCCGAGGCGCCCAGCAAAAGGCGCAACAGGAACAGGCTTATCATCACCGGGATGATGCTGATCCAGGAAACGAAAGCCTGAAGAGCGGTGAAGACGGACCAGAGGGTGATCGACCACAGATAGACGGGACGCGAGCCATAACGGTCGAGCAGCGCGCCGCCGGGGATTTGGCCCGCCACATAGGACCAGCCAAAGGCCGAGAAGATATAGCCGATCTCCACCGGCGTCAGCCCGATCTCCTTCTGCAGCGGCACGGTAGCGAAGGAAAAGGTCGCGCGGCTGGCATAATTGATAGAGGACACGATGAACAGCACCGCAATGATCCAGAAGCGGACATGGCTGTTCTTGGTCTCGGCATCGCTCATGAGCGGTCACCCCTGGGTTCGCCGCGATGTGCGTCCCCGGGCATCCGGGTCGCGCGGCTTGTTGGCCGGAAAGCAGGCGCTGAAAGATAGGCGCGGCTACCTTCGTCCGTCCAAGCCAAAGGTTCAAGCGATCTATGCGGGATTTGGATCAATCCTCGTCCGGGTGCAGCTGATCGAGAAAGGCAGTCAGCGCCGGATTGTCATTGTCGCTCCGCCAGATGGCAAAAAGCTCCACCGGCCGGGCCGGAATTGTCTCGACGCGGCGGAAATGCACGTCGTCGAAATGCAGGCTTGTCGCCGCTTCCGGGACCAGCGCCGCGCCGATGGCGGCGCGCACCAGCGCCAGCATGGAATGGATCTGGCTGAGCGACTGCACCGCCTGGGGCGTAACGTCCGCCGCCTCGAACTGGGCCGTCAGCATGTCGTGGAAGTAACGCGCCCCTTCGGGCGCGTACATGATCAGCGGTTTCTTGTCGAAATCGGCCAGGGTGAGTGCGGCCTTGGCCAGCCGTTCGTCACCGGAGGGCAGCGCCGCCACCAGTCCTTCGCGCGCCACCCTGAGCGTCGAGAATTCGCCCCTGTCGATCGGCGGGCGCAGGAAGCCGACATCGATGCGACCGGTCAGAAGGCTTTCGGTCTGCTCGGTCGAAACCATCTCCTTGAGCACCAGCGCGATGTTGGGTGCGCCGGTGCCCATCCGCAGCAGGAGCCGCGGCAGGAAGCGGTAGCCGCTGGCGGCGGTGAACCCGACATTGATCGTCCCCGCCTCGCCGCTGGCGATGCGCCGCGTGGTCATGGCGGCGCTCTCGGTCAGGCGGATGATGCGCCGCGCTTCCAGCAGGAAGGCGCGGCCCGCCGGCGTCAGCTTGACCGCGCGGCTGGTGCGATCCAGCAGCTTCACGCCCAGCACATGCTCCAGAAGCTGGATCTGCCGCGACAGCGGCGGCTGGGTCATGTTCATGCGCTGCGCGGCGCGGCCGAAATGCAATTCTTCGGCCGCCGCCACGAAGCAGCGCAATTGGCGAAGCTCGAACTGGGACCAGAAGGACGCGCCCGTCATGGACGCGACCCTATCCATAAAGCCCGGCCCGTTAAACCGGCTTGACCGTCGCGATCAGCTTTTTAAGCCGCTCGAACTGGTCCGCGTTAAGGTCCGTCAGGGGCGGGCGCACCGGGCCGGCGGGGCGGCCGATCGCCTTCACGCCCGCCTTGACGATCGAGACGGCGTAACCCTTGTTCTCGTTGCGGATGGCGATATAGGGCAGCACGAAGTCCTGCATGCCCTTTATCACCCGGCCGCGGTCCTTGGCGCGAACGGCGTCATAGAAGGACAGCGCCCATTGGGGCAGGAAATTGAAGATCGCCGAGGAATAGGTGGTCACGCCCATTTCCAGATAGGGCAGGGCGAAGGTTTCGGCGGTGGGAAGCCCGCCGATATACGTCAAACGGTCGCCCATCCTGGCATAGACCCGCATCATCAGTTCGATGTCGCCGACGCCATCCTTGAAGCCGACCAGGTTGGGATTGTTCTCGCACAGCCGCGCCAGGCTGGCATCATCGATGATGCCGTTGTCGCGATTGTAGACGATGACGGCGATGGAGGTCGCTTTGCACACCGCATCGATGTGAGCGACCATGCCTTCCTGGCTGGGCTTCATCAGATAGGGCGGCAGCAACAGGATGCCGTCGGCGCCGGCCTTCTCGGCGTTCTTTGCCATTTCCACCGCGATGGCGGTGCCGTAACCGGCGCCGGCGATCACCGGGGTGCGACCCTTGGTTGCAGCTACGGCGGCTTTGGTCACCTGGAAGACTTCATCCGGTGTCAGGGAAAAAACCTCGCCGGTGCCGCCGGCGCAGAACAGGCCGGTCAGGCGGCCGAAGCTGAGCAGCCAGTCGCAATGTTCGCGATAGGGGCCTTCCTGGAAGCGGAGCTGCGCATCGAAATGGGTGACCGGAAAGGACAGAAGTCCCCCCGCCAGTATTTTCGCGGTTTCCTGCGGGCTCAGATTGCTCATGAATTTCTCCCTGTGGCGCCCTGCTCCAGCCGGCCGCTGGCGGGTTTTAGCGGTGCGCGCTCCTGTCCGTCCAACCTAAACTTGCTATCGACCGATGCGGTTTTTGGATGACCGTGCTAGACAGGCCGCATAATGAAAATAGCGGGGCCGGTACGATGGGCAAATATCGGATGGATCGAAGGAAACTTCTTGCGGCCTCGGGTGCGGCCTTGATCGCCGGGCCTGCCCGGGCCGCCGGCAGTGAGCCGGGCTGGAACGTGCCCGGTCTTGAAAAGGCGGCGGCGCAGTTGCAGTCCCGGGTGGCCGATGGCCGTGTCCAGGGCGCGTCGCTGCTGGTGCGCCAGCGCAGCAAATCCGGCGCGCGCCAGTTCGCGCGCAATTACGGCACCGCCAGGGGGCCCGAGCCGATCTTTCTTCTGGCGTCGATCACCAAGCCGATGACCGCGGCGGCGGTGATGACGCTTGTCGACGCGGGCGAACTCAGCCTGGACGACACGGTCACCAAATTCTTTCCCCAGTTCAAGGGTGAGGGACGCGAGGCGATCACGCTGCGCCACTGCCTGACGCATACCGGCGGATTGCCCGACATGCTGCCCGACGACGAAATGCTGCGCGAGAAACATGCCGGTCTGACCGAATTCCGCGACGGCGCCTTCAAGGCGCCGCTGAAGTTCAAGCCGGGAACCGGCTATTCCTATTCCAGCATGGGCATCCTGATATCGTCGCAGATCGCCCAGAAGATCACGGGCGTTCCCTTTGCCAAATTCATCGATCAGAAGATATTCAAGCCCCTGGGCATGACGCGCACTTCGCTCGGCCTGATGGGACGGCCCAACAGCCAGACCGTGCCGAGCCAGGCCGCGCCCGCGGTGACGGACGCCGGCAAGAAGAGCTGGCCCAGCTGGAACTGGAACAGCCCCTATTGGCGCAATCTGGGCGCGCCCTGGGGCGGCGCGCTGGGCCCGGCAGTGGACATCGGCCGCTTTTACAACGAATTCCTGCTCAAGCGCGGCACCATCCTGAAGCCTGAGACCGAAGCGCTGATGATCACCAATCAGTCGCCGCCGGGCGTCAAGCCCTCGGGCCTGGGCTTCGACCTGCCGCCGTCGGTCGGCGCCAAGGCGTGCGGGCCCAAAACCTTCGGCCACAACGGCTCGACCGGCACGCTCAGCTGGTGCGATCCGGATACCGGAACCATCTGCGTGGTGCTGACCACGCTCTATGCGGCGGCGGTGCGGCCCCATCCCACCAGGCTGGTGTCGGAACTGGTGGGCGAGGCGGTGAAGGCCTGACTATTTCTTCGCGGCCGTCTCGCGCTCGGCGATATATTCCTGCACCGCCGCGCGGTCGACCGGCACCTTGTCGGCGTTGTCCTTCAGCCATTGCGTGAAGTCGGCCTCGATTTGCGGTGTCCAGTCCCGGTCGATCTGGCCGGCGGTGTATTTCTGCTCGCGCAGGCGCTGATGGCCGAACAGGTCGCGCAGCCGCGTATGCTCCGACAGCTTCACCACCGTCTCCGCCAGTTGCGGGGGAATGAAGATCACCCCGCCGTCGCGGCCCAGTACCACGTCGCCCGGCATCACGGCGGCCCCGCCGATGCGGGTGGGACTGTTGATCGCGACCATGGTGGAATTGAGCGGCCGCCCCTCATCGCCGATGCGGCCATAATGGTGCGAGGGATCGTAGGCGCGATAGAAGGCGATGAAATCGGGCAGCTCCTTCAGCCCGTTGATGTCGCGCACCGCCCCGTCATAGACGATGCCGTTGTGTGAGCGGGCATAGATCGCGTTGGCGACATTGTCGCCGATGGACGGGCCGTCCTTTATCAGGCCGAAATGGTTTGAGACATACACGTCGCGCGGCTGCAGCATGTCCACCGGCCACGCATTGGGCCCGCCCTTGCGCCCCTCGACCTTGCCGTCGGCCTCGATCACCTTCTGAAGATCCAGCCGTCCCGGAATCCAGGTCGATGTCAGCGCCCGCCCCACCAGAATCTTGTCGGGATAAAGCGCCTGCCAGCCGCTTTCATACTGATGCTCGTAGCCCCTGGCGCGCAGCACCGCCCACGCCTCCTCCAGCGTCACGCTTTTCATGCGATCCAGGATGGCGTCCGGCACCTTGGGCCGGCCATCGGGGAAGCGCTCGCCCTTCCACTCCGGCGTGTCGTGGATCACTTCCTCGCGCGAATAGAAGCTCTCATGCGCTGCCGCGCCGCCGCACGCCGCAACCGCAAAGGCAAGCGCCCAAAATACCGTTCTGGCTGACATTCGATCCCCCGTCGGTCGGTGGCGGAATAATCACCCGCCCGGCGGCGTTCGCAAGGAAAATCGTTAGCGGTAACAGCGGCGTCATGGTTTAGTTCGCGCAACGACAGGGAGGGCGGCATGGACCGGCGGGAATTTTTCAGCGGCGCGATGGGCATGGGCTTTTACGCCGCGCTTCTGGCGGACGCGAAGGCGGCAGGCACCAGCCGGGCGCCGAAATTGCGTATCCGCGAGGTGCGTGCCGTTCGCCTTCGCGGCGGCTTCAACAGCCGCTTCGTGCGCGTCTATACCGAGGATGGCCTTTACGGCACCGGCGAGCTGGTCGACACCATGGGCGCCGAGTACATCATCAACAACAATTTCAACGTGATGCTGAAAGGCCGCGATCCGCTGGAAATCCAGTCGATCCTGTCGGACTTCTGGGGCTATCGCAAAATCAATCTGGGCGGCCCACCGTCGGCCGTGTTCATCCATGGCTGGGGCGGTCCCTATCTTGGAGCGGTCTCCGGCGTGGAGATGGCGCTGTGGGACCTGGCGGGCAAGGCGCTGGGCCTTCCCATCCACCAGCTCATGGGCGGGAAGATGCGTGATGCGGTGCCGGTCTATCTGCACGCCGCCAACCCGAAGGAAGGCCGCCGCCTGGTCGACGAACTGAAGATCCGGACACTGAAGGTCGGCCTGGATTATTCCAACGACGACTGGTCGATCGACAAGGGCTGGGAAAAGGCCAAGCGCTTTGGCCTGCACATGACCAACGAACAGGTCGACGACACGGTGAATTTCTTCGCCGGCTTTCGCAAGGAACTGGGCCTTCACACCGAGATCGGCCTGGAATGCCATGCCCATTACGACCTGGAGACGGGAATCCAGCTTTGCAACCTGCTTGAGCCCTATCGTCCGCTATGGGTGGAGGAACCCACCACCAGCGACAATGTCGAGTCCATGGTCCGCATCCGCGAGAATACCCGCGTGCCCATTGCCGCGGGTGAGAACATCTATACCCGCTTCGGCTTTCGCCCTTTTCTGGAAAAGCAGGCCCTTTCCATCATCCAGCCGGATTTCACCAAGACCGGCGGCCTGTTCGAGGGATTGAAGATCGCCAACATGGCCGAGACCTACAACGTGCCGGTGGCGCCGCATGGCGTATGCTCGCCGCTGGGCACGCTGGCGATCACCCATGTCTGTTCGGTGATCCCGAACTTCCTGGTGCAGGAATTCACCCACTACGCCGACAGGAGCTTCACCGAACTGTGCGATCCGGTGGTCTTGCGCGCCGATGGCCTTCTGGCGGTACCGGACGCGCCGGGCATCGGCATCGAACTGAACGAGGCGGCGGTGAAAGAGCGGCTGGAGCCTGAATTCAAGATGCTCTAGCCGCCCTGTTGCTCGGCCAGGTCGAAGATCCTGGCCATCGGCACCCATTTCTGGCCGGGCGCGGCATGGGGCAGGGCCTTCTGGAA
>DASTRG010000170.1:0-10789 GCA_035761325.1 Rhizomicrobium sp.
GCGCTTGGAAACCGGAAGGCAATCCGCTAGTTTGCTACCGAGAGGGATCGAGAGATTCCGCCTGCGTCGCTTCAGAGGAGCGGATGCGCGGGGAAGGGCCGGCAGCAAGAGCCGCCGGGCAGGGGACCGTCAAAGAGAACCTTATGACCTGCTGACTGGCAGCGCCTTCGACGTGCCGTGCCGATAAGCGGGAAAGACAGTTTCGGAACCAGAGCAAGCAATGGGGCACAAGTGAATCGTTCACGCAGAGGCGGCCGCAAGCCCAAATACAGCGGTGGTGGTGGCGGCGGCGGCAATGGCGGCGGCGGCGGAGGCTTCAATCCCAATCGCACCTACGACTCGAGCGGCCCGGAAGTGAAGATTCGCGGCTCGGCCAGCCATGTCTACGAGAAGTATCTTCAGCTGGCACGCGACGCCAACTCCTCGGGTGACCGGGTGATGGCCGAAAATTATCTTCAGCATGCGGAACATTACTATCGCATCATGGCGGTCACCGCGGCCCAGCAGGCCCAGTATCAGGCCCAGCAGGCCCAGAATCGCGCCGCCCAGCAGCAAGGCGGCGCAGAAGGCCAGCCGCCTGTCTCCCAGCCGCAGGGCGCCAGCACGCCGTCCTTCTCGCTGACAGAGGCCGCGGGCGAGGAAGCCGGCGAAGAGGCCGAAGCATCCTGACCGGGTTTGTGCTGCCGCAAGGCCGTGCCTAACCCCCTGTGCGAACTTGGGACTTGCAGCCCCGGTTCCGCTTTCCCATATCTGCCGGGAACGGTGCTTGAAAAGGACCGTATCTTAAGTCTGCGCCCATCCGGGGCAGGCGGGAGGCAGTATGGATATCGAAAAATTCACGGAGCGTTCGCGCGGCTTCATTCAATCCGCCCAGTCCCTTGCCCTGCGCGAGGGCAACCAGCAATTTACCCCCGAGCATCTTCTCAAGGTCCTGATGGACGATGAGGAGGGATTGGCCGCCCGGCTGATCAATGCCAGCGGCGGGCGCAGCGCGCAGGCGCGCAGCGGCGCCGAGGCTGCCGTGAACAAGCTGCCCAAGGTCAGCGGCGGTTCGGGCCAGGTCTATCTGGCCCAGGAAACGGCGCGCCTGCTCGACAATGCCGAGCAGATCGCCAAGAAGGCCGGTGACAGCTTCGTCACCGCCGAATATCTGCTGCTGGCGCTGGCCATGGCGGCGGGCACGGAAAGCGCGCGTGTGCTGAAGGATGCCGGTGTCACGCCGGCGGGGCTCAACGCGGCAATCGCCGACCTGCGCAAGGGCCGCACCGCCGACAGCGCCACGGCCGAAAATGCCTATGACGCGCTCAGGAAATACTCCCGCGACCTGACCGAACTGGCGCGCACCGGCAAGCTGGATCCGGTGATCGGGCGCGATGAGGAAATCCGCCGCACGATCCAGGTCCTGTCCCGCCGCACCAAGAACAATCCGGTGCTGATCGGCGAGCCCGGTGTGGGCAAGACCGCCATCGCCGAAGGCCTGGCGCTGCGCATCGTCAATGGCGACGTGCCCGAATCGTTGCGCAACAGGAAGCTGATGGCCCTGGACATGGGCGCGCTGATCGCCGGCGCCAAGTTCCGTGGCGAGTTCGAGGAACGGCTGAAGGCGGTGTTGAACGAAGTCACCTCCTCCAATGGCGAGATCATCCTTTTCATCGACGAAATGCATACCCTGGTCGGCGCCGGCAAGGCGGACGGGGCGATGGATGCCTCAAACCTGATAAAGCCCGCGCTGGCGCGGGGCGAATTGCATTGTGTCGGCGCGACCACGCTGAATGAATACCGGAAATATGTCGAGAAGGATGCCGCGCTCGCCCGTCGCTTTCAGGCGGTGTATGTGGGCGAGCCGACGGTGGAAGACACGATTTCGATCCTGCGCGGCCTGAAGGAAAAGTACGAACTCCATCATGGCGTGCGGATAACGGACAGCGCCCTTGTGGCGGCGGCGACGCTGTCCCACCGCTACATCACCGATCGTTTCCTGCCCGACAAGGCTATCGACCTGATGGACGAGGCGGCATCCCGCCTGCGCATGCAGGTCGATTCCAAGCCCGAAGCGCTCGATGAACTTGACCGCCGCATCATCCAGCTCAAGATCGAGCGGGAGGCGCTGAAGAAGGAATCCGACAAGGCGTCCAGGGACAGGCTGGTGGCACTGGAAAAGGAGTTGGCGGATACCGAGGACCAATCCGCCACGCTCACCGCCAAGTGGCTGGAGGAGAAAAAGGAAGTCGCCGACGTACAGTCGCTGAAGGAAAAGCTGGATCATGCCCGCAGTGATGCGGAAGTGGCGCAGCGCAAGGGCGATTTCGCCCGCGCCGGCGAGCTGACCTACGGCGTGATACCCGACCTGGAACGCCAGTTGAAGGCGATCGAGGAAAAGGAGACATCCGGCAACGCGCTGGCGGCCGAGTCCGTGACAGCCGAGCATGTCGCCCAGATTGTTTCACGCTGGACCGGTATTCCCGTCGACAAGATGCTGGAAGGCGAACGCGAAAAGCTGCTGCACATGGAGGCGTCGCTGGAACGGCGCGTGGTCGGCCAGGACGATGCGGTGCGGGCCGTCGCCAATGCGGTGCGCCGCGCCCGCGCCGGCCTTCAGGATCCCAATCGGCCCATTGGCTCTTTCCTGTTCCTGGGCCCTACGGGTGTCGGCAAGACCGAACTGACAAAGGCACTGGCCGCCTTCCTGTTCGACGACGATACCGCGATGGTGCGTATCGACATGAGCGAGTTCATGGAAAAGCACGCGGTCGCCCGCCTGATCGGCGCGCCGCCCGGCTATGTCGGCTATGAGGAGGGCGGCGTTCTCACCGAAGCGGTGCGCCGCCGGCCTTATCAGGTGATCCTGTTCGACGAGGTCGAAAAGGCACATAGCGACGTGTTCAATGTGCTGTTGCAGGTCCTGGATGACGGCCGGCTCACCGACGGCCAGGGCCGCACCGTGGATTTCAAGAACACCGTGATCATCCTCACATCCAACCTGGGGACGGAATTCCTGGGAACGGGCGAGGAGGAGACCAGGGGTCGCGCCCAGGTGATGGCGGCTGTGCGCGCACATTTCCGCCCGGAATTTCTCAACCGGCTGGACGAGATCATTCTCTTCCACCGCCTGACCCGGGCGAATATGGACAAGATCGTCGATATCCAGGTCGAACGGCTCCAGAAACTTCTGGCAGACCGCAAGATCGAGATCGCGCTGGACGAGAAAGCCCGCCACTGGCTGGGCAATGCCGGTTATGACCCCGTTTATGGCGCCCGGCCGCTGAAGCGGGTGATACAGCGCCGGCTGCAGGACCCCCTGGCCCAGCTGATACTGGAAGGCAAGGTCGGCGAAGGTGACACGGTAAAGGTCAGCGCCACCAAGACCGGCCTGACCATCGACGGTATGGAGTTCGCTGTGGGAACGGACGAACTGGTGGAGACCCCCCCGGCCGGCATGGCGCTGAACTGACGCGCGGCCCCGCTACTTTGCCTTCGCCTGCCTCAGGTCGGTGGCGATGTCGGCCACCTTGGTTTCCAGCGGCGTGGTCGCGATCAGGTTGTCGATCTTCAAACGCTGTTCCTGGAACTTGCGAAGCAGCGCCCCGACCAGTTGGCGGCCCTGCGCCATCTTCACGGTCAGCGGATTTACCTGCTTGTTGTTGATGCGAATCTCGTAATGCAGGTGGGGGCCGGTTGTCAGACCCGTGTTGCCGCTATAGGCGAATATCTGGCCCTGGCGCACGCGCGCTCCCCCGCGCATGCCCGGTGCGAAGCGCGACAGGTGGCCATAGGCGGTGGCATAGCCGTTGCCGTGCCTTATGATGACGAAATTGCCATAGCCGTGGGCGCGGCCCATGAACTGGATCGTACCCGAACCGGCCGCCATCACCGGGGTACCCACCGGCACCGCAAAGTCCACGCCCTTGTGCATGCGGGTATATCCCAGCACCGGATGAAAGCGCGATCCGAACCCCGATGAGATGCGCGCGCCGTCCACCGGCGTCTTCATCAGCATCCCTTTGGCGGACTCGCCCCTGGGGTCGAAATACTCGGCGGGCTCGGACGGGTCGGGCTGGAAGCGATACATGGCGATCTGCTTTCCGCCCAGGTCCATCATGGCATAGGAGATGTCGCCGTATTTCGCCGGCTGTCCTTCCGGCGTGTAGTAATAGTCGTAATAGACCTCGAAACGGTCGCCGGGGTGCAGGTCACGCTGAAAGTCGACCTTGTAGGAGAACATCCGGATCATGTCGACGACGACATCGGCGGGGATGCCGGCCTGCATCGCGGCCAGGTAAAGACTTGAATCGATCGTCCCGCCCGCGCGGTGCCGGTGCACCTCAAGCTGCTTGGTCACCTTTTCGGCGGTGAATCCGCCCTCGGTGGTGCGTGTGACGGTGATTTCCTGCTCGACAGTGGGGGAAAAGTGCAGGGACAGAAGCCGCGAGATCGGCTGCGAGTCCTCCGGCGTGGAATCGCTGTCGTCATTATCCTCGTCCACCGGCACCACGACCGGTTTGCGGTTGACCATCACGACGGTTGTCTTGGGCTTGGCGCGGGGCGCGGCCCTGGTGCTGCCGCTGGCGTCGATGACCTGGGCGACGGAGTAGGTGATGTCGAAACTCTGGCCCGTCCTCAGTCCGCGCGGATCGAAATCCTTGCCCAGCGCGGTGACCACGCCGTTGGCGTCCTGCGCCGAGATGCCGACATCCTCCAGCATGCCCACCAGCGTATCGCCTGCATCCAGGGTGACTGTTCGACTCTCCACGCCCGGTTCGGGATTTGCCTTGTCGGCATTGTCGGGCGCGGCGGCGGGCTCGCCGGCGTGCATCAGCCGCTGGAACAGGGCGTAGGGGAGCGAGGCGCGGCCGGGAGCCACCATCGGGCGCGAAACCGGCATGACCCCCATCGCCATCCAGGCAACGGCGCCGGCGACGACCAGGGTTGTTGCGGTAGAGACGGCGGCCCAGCGGCCGTCGGTGGTGGCAAGCGCCTCGCCAGTGCTTTTCATCCGGCGGCGCAACCGGCCGCCAAAAGTCCGGGATCGGGCAGGTTGAGCAATAAAATCGCGGATTCGCTGGTCCACGCTGGCTCCGTTATTGCCGGGAGACGCAGCGGGTCGTGTCCCCCGACACGCCGGTTGCAACCCAGCCCCAAATCAGTTTGCGTTTGCCCGCCGCTCACCCCAAGCGCGCGACCGAATCTCTTATAACCGTCACACCCCTGGTAGGGTCAACCCCTCGTTTCTGATAAGGAATTGTTCCATCTGGGAAATCTCCGCTCATGCCATATGGCCGTGTGCATCTTCAGAAGGCCGGCAAGGCCCGTGCCTGTGCGGCTCGCAGTATAGTGAAGCAGTCATTAATGAATAATTCACATTAGGTTGCCGTGCCCAAGCCCCTGAAATTCATCGCTATTGCCCTGGCGCTGCTGCTGCCGGCGGCGCCCGATGCCTGGGCCTGGGGGACCGAAGGCCATGAAGTGGTGGCCGCTCTCGCGGCGCGCGCATTGACCGCTAAGGCCGCCGCACAAGTGGAAGCGCTGCTAGGCGGACCGGCCCAGGCCGCCATGATTGCCGACGCCAACTGGGCCGACGAGATTCGCGACCAGCGCCCGGAAACGGCGCGCTGGCACTTCGTGAATATTCCCGTATCGGCGCCCGGCTATGATGCCCGGCGCGACTGCCCGCGCGGCGACTGCGTGGTCGTGCAGATCGGCCGCGACCTGGCGGTACTTGGCGACCGGCAGGCATCGCGCGCGGCACGTGCCCAGGCTCTGCGGTTCCTGATCCATCTTGTCGGCGACATCCACCAGCCTCTGCATGCGGCGGACAATGGCGATCGCGGCGGCAACGACATCCATCTGCGCTTCAGGGGACGGGATATCTCGATGCATCACCTGTGGGACATGCAGCTTGTCGAAGCGTTGGGGCGCGACCCGATCGCGCTCGCCGGATCCATGGCTGCCGCCGTGCCGCCCGCGACGTGGCATGCCTGGCAGTCGGGCACCGCCGCGGCGTGGGCCGACCAATCCCTGCGGCTGGCGCAAAGCGACATCTACGGGCTGACAAAGGGGCGCCGGAGCGTGCGGCTTGGCCGCGACTATATCGTCCGGGAGGTGCCGGTGGTGCGTACCCAGCTTGCCCGCGCCGCCGCGCGCCTGGCCTGGCTGATCAACCGGACACTGGGCTAGCTAACCCGCCGCGCGGATCATGTTGCGCACCATCGGATAGATTTGTGTTTGCCAGCGCGAGCCTGAGAAGATGCCGTAATGGCCAACGCCCGGCTGCACATAGTGCTTCTTGCGGGTGGACTTGATGCCGGAGCACAGGTCCTGGGCGGCCATGGTCTGACCGAGCCCGCAGATATCGTCCCGCTCGCCCTCCACAGTCAGCAGCCAGGCCTTGCGGATGGCGGAAGGATCGATCCTGCGGTCGCGATAGGTGGCGATGCCACGGGCAAGATGATATTCCTGGAACACCTTCTGCACCGTCTCCAGATAGAACTCCTCTGCCAGGTCCGCGACGGAGAAATATTCGTCATAGAAGCGCCGGTTGGCATCGGCCTTGTCCATCTCGCCCTTCAGGATATGCCCGAACAGGTCCATATGGGCACGGACATGACGGGCGATGTTCATGGTCAGGAAGGCCGACAGCTGCAGGAAGCCGGGATAGACGTGGCGGTAGGCACCGGGATAGCGGGCCGGCACGCTGGTGATCAGGTTGGTTGCGAACCATTCCAGCGGATGTTCATTGGCAAGAATGTTGACGCGGGTGGGACTGATCCTCGCATCCACCGGGCCCGCCATCAGAGTCAGGCTGCGCGGGCAGGCCGGATGATCGTCCTCGGCCATCAGCGCCGCGGCGGCAAGAAGGGACGGGCAGGGCTGGCAAACCGCGATCGCATGTACGCCTTCGCCGATGTGATCGAAGAACGCCATCAGGTAGTCAATATATTCATCGGTGCCGAAGCGGCCTTCCGACAGCGGCACGTCGCGCGCGCTTTTCCAATCCGTGATGTAGACGTCGTGGTCGACGACAAGGGCCTGCACGGTGCTTCGCAACAGCGTCGCGAAGTGGCCGGCCATGGGCGCGACCACAAGGACGGGAGGCTGGGAAACGCCCGCCTTGCGGAAATGCACCAGGTTGCCGAACGGCCTGGCCAGGGCGACTTCCTCGATAATTTCGGTGAGCGCGTTTCCCGTCTGGAGCGGCTGGATATTGTATGCCGGCCGCTCATGAATCATGCGGCTGCGCGCGAATATCTCCGCGCCCGCCGCGGCGCAGCGCATCAGGTAATTGGCGGCGGGACCGGCTCGGGTTTCGCTGAGCGATGCCTGCGCAAGCTCGGCCGCGGCCCGGAAGGGAGCCAGGAAGTCCTGCTGGGCCTGGTAGGCGTCGTAAAACATGTTCCGCTTCCGGGCCCACTCCTGGTGCGGCCGCCAGGACCGTTACACGAAAAGCCTTTAACTACTCTCAACCTCTATGCTGCAATGCAAAAAAACCCTTGTCAACGTGACAGAACCGACGAAGATGGGACCCATGAGCGATGCCGTCCTGACGATATCGAGCAAGAACTACTCCTCCTGGTCGCTGCGGGGCTGGCTTCTGTGCCGGATGGCGGGGCTGGAATTCCGCGAACAGATCCTGTCCAACGACGATCCGGACACCCGCCGCGAACTTTTGCTGCTGTCGCCGTCCTTCCTCGTGCCCCGGCTGGTTCATAATGGCATCAGGGTCTGGGACACGCTGGCGATCGCAGAATATCTGAACGAGATTTTCCCCAAGGCGGGGCTTCTGCCCAAGACGGCGCAGATGCGCACCCACTGCCGCTCCATCTCGGGCGAGATGCATTCCGGCTTTGCCAACCTGCGCTCGGCGCTGCCGATGAACCTGAAAGCGCATTACCCGGGGTTCAGGATCTGGGCCATGGCCCAGGCCGACATCGACCGCATCGTGACCGTCTGGCACGAGTGCCTTGACCGGTATGGCGGGCCTTATCTGTTCGGCGAAACCCCGACCCTGGCGGACGCGATGTACGCGCCCGTTACCACGCGTTTCCAGACCTATGACGTGAAGCTGGACAGGGTCTGCGCGGACTATTGCGAGACCATCCTGGCGCTGCCCGACATGATGGATTGGTTCGAGGCCGCGCGCGCCGAGCCCGACGCGGTCGAGGAACTGGAAGCGGAATTCTGATCTTTCCAAATCCGCGCAGCTTTCATATCGTTCGCCCCAAGGGTAGGGGCAATGAAGAAGGTCATTCTGGCAGCGCTGCTGGCGGGGGCGGGGACGACGCCTGTTCACGCCGGCGGATACACATTCCTCAATATCGGCATCAACCTCCTGAACCAGGACCGTTACGCTGATTCCATACCATGGTTTGACAAGGCTCTGGCGGCCGGCGACTTGCTGCCCGACCAGATACATGTGGCGCGTCTTGACCGTGGCATGGCGCGCGCCGAAACGGGCGATTATGCGAAAGCAGCCGGGGATTTCACGGCGGCGCTTGCCATGCGGCCCGATGCCACCCGGGCACTGATGCTTCTGGCCTATGCCCACATCGGGGCGGGCGAGAACGACAAGGCGATAGCGGAAATAGCGCAACTCAAGGCGAAGGGCGCCGCCGGGTATCGCGTGCGCTACAACAGCGGGCTCCTGGAATGGGCATTGGAGCGCTACAACGAGGCCGGCGAGGATTTCAAGGCCGCCGCCGATGACGGCTATCGCTACGCCTGGCTATGGCAGCAGATGGTCAACCTCAAGCTGGGCAAACCGGTCACGTCCTACCGCGGCGAGTCCGTGGCCGTTCCGGGCGAGCATCGCCGTCTGAAAATCCGGGGCGGCTGGCCGGAGGCTATTGTGGATTTCTATCTGGGTGACGCGACGGAAAAGGACGTCTTCGATGCCGTCGGGGAGTCTACCGCGCAGGCCGGCCGTGCCTGTGAGGCAAATTTCTACCTTGGGGAATGGCGGGATCTGCACGGCGACGTCGCCGGCGCCAGGCCGATGTTGCAGAAGGCGGCGCAGGATTGTCCTTCCGGGTATGAGGAAAAGCGCATGTCCACCCTGGAACTGAAGAGACTGCCATGATGGTTCGCGCCGCGATCGCGCTCGCAGCCTTGATGATTGTGCCGTGCGCCGCGCGGGCAGCGGATTCGCCGGACTGCCGCCTGATGCGCTATGCCGCCATTCCCTTCACCACCCTCGCCGACGGACGCATCGCGATTCCGGTCGGGGTTGACGGGCACCCGGCGTCCTTTCTGGTCGATACCGGCGGGGTGTATGTCAGCATGACTCCCGAACTGGCCAAGCAAACCGGTCGCACGCCGAAGCAGGTCGACCGCTGGCTGGTCGGTGTCGGCGGCAGCATGATGACGACCGCCGTCCATGTCGACGAGTTCACGATCGACAAACTCAAGGGCAGCGGCATTCCCGTCTATGTCGACACCAGGTTGGGCATCGATGTGGATGGCACGGTCGATCCCGACATGATGGCGAAATTCGATGTCGATTTCGATTTCGCGCATGGCCTCATGAACCTGTTTTCCCAGGATCACTGTCCGGGGAAGGTGGTTTACTGGGCCAGGAACTTTGTCGTCCTGCCGATGGAGGTACGCGTCAACAACGGCCATATCCGCGTTCCGGTGACGTTGGAAGGCAAGAAAGTCATGGCCATGCTCGACACCGGCTCCACGGACTCGGTCATGAGCCTCAAGCTGGCAAAGGCGCTGGGGATCGCCGAGGATTCTCCCGACCTCAAGCTCACGCAAAGCGCGGGCAGCGCGGAACAGTTCCGGACCTACAGCTATCCGTTCAAGATGCTGGACATGGACGGCATCGCCGTTACCAATCCACATATCACGGTGATGTCGGACGCCATGCTGCCGGGAATGGGCGACGATGTGATCCTGGGCATGGGCATCCTGCGCCAGCTTCACCTCTACATCGCCTACAAGGAAGAAAAGCTTTACGTCACTCCGGCGGAGTGACGCCGCTCAGGAACCGCTTTCATTCGGCCTGGACTGGAGATGCACGAAATTCTCCAGGCCCATCTGTTCGACCAGCCGCAATTGGGTCTGCAGCCAGTCGATATGGTCTTCCTCGCTCTCCAGGATATCGGTGAAGATCTCCCGGCTGACAAAATCCTTGACCGTCTCGCAATGGGCGATTGCCATCTTCAGGTCGGGAAGGCTCATCATCTCCAGCGACAGGTCGCATTTGATGACTTCCAGCACATTCTCGCCGATGAGGAGCTTGCCGAGGTCTTGAAGGTTGGGCAGGCCGCCCAGGAACAGCACGCGCTTGATCAGCCTGTCGGCGTGCTTCATCTCGTCGACGGATTCTTCGTATTCCTTGTGCGCCAACACGCTCAGGCCCCAGTCCGCCAGCATGCGCGAATGCAGGAAGTACTGGTTGATCGCCGTCAGTTCGTTCTTCAGCTGCGCGTTGAGGAACTGCAGCACCTGAGGGTCGCCCTTCATCTCGTTCTCCTTCGGTCGGGGTGCGGGCGATTGTGACGTGGATCAATTTGCGCAAGGCCCCAAGACCTTGGCCGCGCGCATGGACTGCGAACGCTTCGCAAATCGAATCCGCTGCGCCTTGGCTCAGTGGCCCGGGAAGAGCATCGGCCACACCCACAGCAAGGCGGCGGTCATGCACAGGTAGCGGCCGAACTTGCCCACCGCCATGTAGGCCACGCAGGGCCAGAACGGCAGCCTCAGCCAGCCGGCCACCGCGCACAGCGGGTCGCCCACCACCGGCAGCCAGCTCAGCAGGCAGGCCTTGGCGCCCAGCCTTTGCAGCAGC
>DASTRG010000171.1:0-39535 GCA_035761325.1 Rhizomicrobium sp.
GGACTTGGTGAATGCCGTGTCCCGCGCTCGCGCAACAACCTTTCGGAATATTACTGGTACTGCACCGCCCACGCCCGGGCACACAATGAGGCCTGGGACTATTTCAAGGGCATGGACGACGACGCCATCACGCGGTTCCGCGACGAGGCCCTTCTGGGGCACCGCCCGACCTGGCCCCTGGGCAAGCGGGCCGCCAAGGCCCGGACCGGCCAGCGGCTGTTCCAGGAAGGCGCTTTCGAGGTGGATGACCGCCATGCGCTGTTTGCAGAGGACGCGGAGAACCCCTCCCCCCGCCGCCCCGAACGCCAATTGACCCGGTTGCAGGCCATGGCCATGGACACGCTGCATCTGGCGCACAACGCCACCTTGATCGAGATAAAGGCGCGGTATAAGGAACTTGTGAAGCGTTTTCATCCCGACGCGAATGGCGGCGACCGGGGCGCTGAGGAACGCCTGAAACAGGTCATCAAAGCCTATGGGGTGCTGCGCGCCTCCGGCCTTCTCACCTGAACCGGGCACCCCAGGGCCCGGCCGGCGATCCGCGCGGCGGGACTTGCGGACCCAATCATGAGCACCCACACCGAGACTCTCGATCCCACCATGAGGCCCGACACCGAGGTCGAGGCTGGACCGCTGTTTGGCATCGAGACCAAACTCAGGGTGCCTGCGTTCAAGACGGCCGGCGAGCATGTGCCGGAGATCGATACCGCCTATCGCTTCGACCGCGACACGACGCTGGCGATCCTGGCGGGTTTTGCCTTCAACCGCCGGGTGATGATCCAGGGCTATCACGGCACCGGCAAGTCCACCCACATCGAGCAGGTGGCGGCGCGGCTGAACTGGCCCTGCATCCGCATCAATCTCGACAGCCATGTCAGCCGCATCGACCTGATCGGCAAGGACGCCATTGTGCTGAAGGACGGCCTGCAGGTTACCGAATTCCGCGAGGGGCTGCTTCCCTGGGCGTTGCAGCGGCCCGTTGCGCTGGTGTTCGACGAATATGACGCCGGCCGGCCCGACGTGATGTTCGTGATCCAGCGTGTGCTGGAAGCTTCCGGCCGCCTGACCCTGCTGGACCAGAACAAGGTGATCCACCCGCATCCGGCCTTCCGCCTGTTTGCCACCACCAACACCATCGGCCTGGGCGACACCACCGGCCTCTATCACGGTACCCAGCAGATCAACCAGGGCCAGATGGACCGCTGGTCGATTGTGACCACGCTGAATTACCTGTCCCACGATGCCGAAGAAGAGATCGTGGCGGCCAAAGTGCCCGGCTTCGACCGCAAGGCCATCTCGGCCATGGTGCGGCTGGCCGACATGACCCGCAATGCCTTCGTCGCCGGCGACCTTTCGACGGTGATGAGCCCGCGAACCGTAATCACCTGGGCGCAGAATGCGGAGATATTCGGCGATATCGGCTTTGCCTTCCGCCTCACCTTTCTCAACAAGTGCGACGAGCTGGAGAGGGCGTCCGTCGCCGAGTTCTATCAGCGCTGCTTCGGCGAGGAACTGCCGGAAAGTGCCGCCAAGGTGCTCGTTGCATAGCAACGGGCGTCACCCGGCTTGTGCGGGTGGATCCAGTGGAAAGAGCGCGTGACCAAACCTGAGTCCCCGTCCGAGCCGTTCAAGCGCGCCGTCGCCACGGCGGTGCGCAGCCTGGCGGGCGAGCCGGAGCTGGAAGTCAGCTATTCCTCCGAGCCGCCGGGCCTCAAAGGCCTGAAGGCGCGCCTGCCCTCGCCGGCGCGCAATCTGTCGGCGCGCGATGTCGCGCTGGTGCGCGGCACCGGCGACGCCTATGCGCTGCGCAAGGCCTATCACGACGAAAAGATCAACGCGCGGTTCCGCCCCGCCGGCAGCGAAAGCGCCGCGCTGTTCGACGCCGCAGAGCAGGCACGCGTGGAAGCGATCGGTTCGCTGGCGATGAAGGGCGTGGCCGCCAACCTGGCCGCCGGGCTGGAGCAACGGCTGCTCAATCGCGGGCTGGGCAAGGCGCGCGCGCGCGAGGAAGCGCCGCTCGCCGATGTGCTGGGCCTGATCGTGCGCCACCACCTGACGGGTGAGGAGCCGCCGGCGTCGCTGGCCCCCGCCGTCGAACTGTGGCGGCCCCTGATCGAAGAGCGCGCCGGCAATGACCTGGACAAGCTGGGTTCGGCGCTGCGCGACCAGCAGGCCTTCGCGCGCCTCACGCGAACCATGCTCAATCACCTGGCCTTCGGCAACGAAACCGAATCCGACCAGTCCTCGGATGAAGAGGCCGAGGGCGAAAGCCCGGATGGCGCCAACAAGGAAGGCGACGAGCAGGAAAGCCGTGAAGACGCAGAGGCCTCCAGCAGCGAAACCGCCGAAGCCACCGAGGACGGTGAGGACGTCGAAACCGAAGGCGAAGCCGACCAGGCCGACATGGCCGACGCCACCGAACCGGAGGACGGCGCCCGACCGCAGCGCAACGAAGCGCCGTTCAGCCATCAGGACGCCTGGGGCTACAAGGTCTTCACCACCGAGTTCGATGAGGAGATTGCCGCCGCCGACCTGTGCGAGCCGGAAGAACTGACACGCCTGCGCCACTTCCTGGATCAGCAGCTCTCGTCCATGCAGGGTGTCGTGGCGCGGCTCGCCAACAAATTGCAGCGGCTTTTGATGGCCCAGCAGAACCGCCACTGGGAATACGACCTGGAGGAAGGCATCCTGGACGTTTCGCGGCTGCCCCGGATCGTCATCGATCCGATGTATCCGCTTTCCTTCAAGCGCGAGAAGGACACCAGTTTCCGCGACACGGTGGTGACGCTGCTGCTGGACAATTCGGGCTCGATGCGCGGGCGCCCCATCATGGTCGCTGCCATGTGCGCCGACATCCTGGGCCGGACGCTGGAGCGCGTGGGCGTCAAGACCGAGATTCTCGGCTTTACGACACGCGCCTGGAAAGGCGGCCAGAGCCGGGAGAAATGGCTGGCAGCCGGCAAGCCGGCCCATCCCGGGCGGCTGAACGACTTGCGCCACATCGTCTACAAGGCCGCCGACGAGCCCTGGCGAAGGGCCAAGCAGAATCTCGGACTGATGATGCGCGAGGGCCTCCTGAAGGAGAACATCGACGGCGAAGCCCTGACATGGGCGCACAACCGCATCAGCGTCCGGCCCGAGCAGCGAAAGATCCTGATGGTGATTTCCGATGGCGCACCGGTCGACGATTCAACCCTGTCGGTGAATGCCGGCAATTACCTGGAAAAGCACCTGCGGCGGGTGATCGAGGAGATCGAAACGCGATCCGGCGTCGAGTTGACCGCCATCGGCATCGGTCACGATGTGACGCGCTATTACCGGCGCGCCGTCACCATCGTGGATGCCGAACAGTTGGGCGGAGCGATGACCGAGCAGCTGATTTCGCTGTTTGCCGAGGAAGCCGAACAAGGCGGCCGGCGCCGGCGGCGCGCGGCCTGAATCAGGCGGCCTTTTCAGCGGCCTTCTTGGCGATGGCCCGTTTCAGGCGCAGGGCGCGCGGCGACAGCTGGCTGTCCTTGCATTTCAGGATGAAGGGGTCCAGGCCGCCATTGCGGTCCACCGAACGCAGCGCACTGGTGGAAATCTTCAGTTTGTAGCGATTGCCCAGCACCTCGCTGGCCAGCGCGATCACCTGAAGATTGGGGCGGTAGATGCGCTTGGTCTTGTTGTTGGCGTGGCTGACGGTGTGGCCGACCAAAAGGCCTTTTCCGGTCAATTCGCAGCGGCGTGACATGGCGGCATCTCTTCAGATTCGCGACAATGCGCGGGTTTTTCAGGCTTTTCGCGGCCTTTTGGCGGCAAAGAGGGCTGGTTCATAAGGAAATGGGTCCCGTTGGTCAAGCGGTGTTCCCCGGGAACCTTCCGGGGCCGAAACCAAAATGCTTTCCGGGGTTTGCCCGCAAGCGGCCTCGCGCCTTATAAAAAGGCGCCCTCGCCCCGCCAGGAAGTTACGGATGACACGCTGCCTCCTCGTGATTGCTGCCCTGTCTGTCGCCCTCGTGCTGCCCGCCGAGATACCCGCCCTGGCGGCCGGCGGCGCGGGCGCCCAGGCCCCCGCCCTGCCCGCCTCCAAGATCCAGATGGATATGACGATCTATGCGGGCGGCATCACCCTGGGAAAGCTCGACATGGACGCCACCATCCGGGGCGGCGACTATCATGTGGTGTCCAACCTCACCACGTCGGGGGTGGTCAACGCCTTCTGGCAGGCCGAAATCCAGGCCACGTCAACGGGCAAGCTGGGCAATGACCGTTTTCAGCCCGGCCTTTACGACAGTTTCGATATCGGCCATTCCGGCAAGAAGCAGGAAGTTTCGCTGACCTATGACGGCTCGGGTCCACCGCGCCTTTACGCCGATCCCGCCTATTCGGTCACCGGCTATGAGGTAAAACCGGAAGATCAGAAAAACACCTTCGACCCGCTCAGCGCCGTGATGTTCATCGTCAGCGGGGCCGGCGCGACGGCCGGAAATCCCTGCGGGCTCGTGGCCCCGGTTTTCGATGGGCGCCGCCGCTACAATATCGAGATGAAGAAGGTCCGTGACATCGAAATCGACATGGATAACGGCCTGTACAAGGGCAAGGGACTTCTGTGTTCCATCAAGTACCGGCAGCTGGCGGGCTTCAAGCCGCGTGTAATCAAAGCCAATGAGAGTTTTCCCGTCATCAATGCCTGGATCACCACCGTCCACAGCAACGTCACGGGCCGCGATTACGTGGTGCCGCTGCGCGTTTGGGCGGATACCAAGTACGGCGTGGTCGCCGTACTTGCGAACAGTGTGAAGGTCGACGGGGTCCCGCCGGGCGGCATCAAGTCCTGACCTGTAAACATCGTCCGCCATCGGCGGAAATGCTCCGGGTACGGAATGGAGTCCTTGACCCTTGGCAAGGGACAAAAATTGGACCTTTCCACTACATATGGTGGCTCGCGTGCCCGGGAGAACAGCTAAATGTATGAGAACAAAGGCAGATATTCGATTGGTTAGTGATTCGGGCCGTATTCGTTCCGCATCCGTGCCAGTTCCCTGATTTCAATCCACAGCGTCCGAATCCCGGCGCAAGGCCGCTTTGCTCTTGCGCCCGTCAACCGACAGGCCATCTAAGGGACATGGATATAGCCCGCCCTGCCGCCAAGGTGACGGCGATCCTGGGGCCCACCAACACCGGCAAGACCCACTTCGCCATCGAGCGCATGCTGGCGCACAAATCCGGCATGATAGGTCTGCCGCTGCGCCTTCTGGCGCGCGAGGTCTATGACCGCATCGTGCGCCTGCGCGGGCCCCATGAAGTGGCGCTGGTGACCGGCGAGGAAAAGGTCGTCCCCAAGGCGCCCCGCTTCTATGTCTGTACGGTCGAAGCGATGCCGCTGGACATTCCGGTGGCGTGCCTGGTGATCGACGAGATCCAGCTCTGCGCCGACCCCGAACGCGGCCATGTCTTCACCGACCGGCTGCTGAATGCGCGCGGCGCCGAAGAAACGCTGCTGCTGGGCAGCGACACGATGCGCGGCATCATCCAGCGTTTCCTGCCGCGCTGCTGGTTCACCACGCGGGCGCGCTTTTCCGATCTCGCCTATACCGGGTCGAAGAAGCTGACCCGTCTGCCCCGGCGCTCGGCCGTGGTCGGCTTTTCCGCCGAGGATGTCTATGGCATCGCCGAAATCATCCGCCGCCAGCGGGGCGGCGCCGCGGTGGTGCTGGGCGCCCTCAGTCCGCGCACCCGCAACGCGCAGGTGGAGCTCTACCAGTCCGGTGACGTCGATTTCCTGGTGGCGAGCGACGCCATCGGCATGGGCCTGAACATGGATGTCGATCACGTCGCCTTCGCCGCGCGCGAAAAATTCGACGGCGCGCGCACGCGCCAGCTGCGCGCCGACGAGATAGGACAGATCGCCGGCCGCGCCGGGCGCTTCCGCAGTGACGGCACTTTCGGCGTTACCGCCGACTGCGAGCCTTTCGAGGAGGAACTGGTCGGCCGGGTGGAGGCGCATCGCTATGATCCGGTGCGCGTCTTGCAGTGGCGCAACGCCGAGCTGGATTTTCGCTCGCTTGCCCGGCTGAACGAAAGCCTGGATGCACCGCCGCCGGAACGCGGGCTGACGCGCGCGCGGCCGGCCAGCGATGCGGTAGCCCTGAAAATCCTTTCAGAGGACGAGCAGATCAGGGCCATCGCCACGGCGCGCGATGCGGTGACGCGGCTGTGGCAAGCCTGCCAGCTTCCCGACTTCCGCAAGATTTCCACCGATGAGCATGTCCGGCTGGTGCGCGCGGTCTACCAGTTCCTGTCGGGCGCGGCGGGCGTAATCCCCGATGACTGGATGGCGCGCCAGATCGCCCATGCCGATGTGACCGAAGGTGGTGTGGCGACGCTTTCGGGACGTCTGGCGATGATCCGCACTTTCACCTATGTCGCGCATCGCCCGGGCTGGACAGCCGACCCCGCGCACTGGCAGGCCATCACGCGGGCGGTGGAAGACCGGCTGTCGGATGCGCTGCATCAGGCGCTGATCCAACGCTTCATCGACCGGCGCGCATCGGTGCTGATGAAACACCTGCGCGATGACGAGTACGCGCCGCTGGCGCTGGACGAAGCCGGCGGGGTCTCGATCGGGGGCGAGACGATCGGGCGGCTGGACGGCTTCCGCTTCGTGCCGGATCCGCGCGGTGTCGATGAAACCGGGCACGCCATGCGCGCCGGCCGCTTCCAGGCCCGCACGCTGCGCGCCGCCGCGCTCAAGGGACTGGAGAGCGAGATTGCCGCCCGCAGCGCCGCGCTGGCGTCGGCCGAAGACGGTGCGATCACGCTTAGCGAGCATGGCAAGCTATGGTGGGACGGCGCCATCGTGGCCAGGCTCGCAAAAGGTTCATCGCCGCTGAGGCCCGGCGTGCAAGTGCTCGCCGACGAGCATGTGAAGACCGATCCCCTGGAACAGCGCCTGCAGGCGTGGCTGGCGGCCCGCATCACCGACCGTCTGGGCGCGCTTGAGGCCTTGCGCGACGCCAGCCAGGCGAAGACAGGCACGCATGGCGCGTTCGAGGGACCGGCGGCCGGCATCGCGCGCGGCATCGCCCACCAGCTCGCCGAAAATTTCGGCGCCCTGGACCGCAGCATCCTTAACCTGCCGGACAAACTGGGTCCGGTCCTGCGGGCGCTCAGGCCGTTCGGCGTCTGGTTCGGCCGCCGTCACGTCTATATGCCCCGGCTGCTGCGCCCCGATGCGGCGGCGCTGCTGACGCTGTTGTGGGGCGTATGGGAAGGCAGGGATGCCCCGCCCGCTGCGCCGCCACCGGGCCTGACCTCCTTCGCCATCGACAAGGGAACCGACCTTCATTCGCTTCATGCCGCGGGCTTTGCGGTGATTGCACGCCGGGCGATCCGCTTCGACATGCTGGACCGGCTGGAAAACGAACTCGAGAAGGCGCTGGCCAATGGCGCCGATGCCGACAGCGTGCTGTCACGGGTGATTTCGCTCCTGGGCGCGGGCAAGGAGGAAGGCCGCGCCGTCCTTTCCGCCCTGGGCTGGCAATTGGCCGAGGTTCAAGACGCAAAGCCCGTCTGGCGCAGGAAGCCCGGCACGCGACCAAGTTCGAGGCGCAAAACCGCCCCGGCACCGGTGAAAGTCGACCCGCACTCGCCCTTTGCCCAGCTGGCCAAGCTCGTCCGGCGCGCATGAGCGAACGCATCGACAAATGGCTGTTCTGTGCCCGTTTCTATCGCACCCGGGCCCTGGCGCAGGCTGCGGCCAGCTCCGGCCGCCTGCGCCTGAACGGCAACCGCGTGGAGAAACCGGCCCAACCCCTGAAGGCCGGCGACATCCTGACCATCGGGCGGGGTGGCCAGGTCATGGCGCTCAAGGTGCTGGCGCTGGCCGAACGGCGGGGCACGGCAAGCCTTGCCCGGACCCTTTACGAAGTGCTGGAATGACCCTGTTGCGACTTATTCGCACCCCAGGTGCGCTATTTAAGTCCTTGCCACTGAGAGCCGCGCGCCGTATCCAAACCCCGTTTTTCGCCTTCCGGAGCGCCTTGGAATGACCTACGTCGTCACAGAAGCCTGCATCAAGTGCAAGTTCATGGACTGCGTGGAAGTCTGCCCGGTGGACTGCTTCTACGAGGGCGAAAACATGCTGGTGATCCACCCTGACGAGTGCATCGATTGCGGGGTGTGCGAGCCCGAATGCCCGCCCGAGGCCATCAAGGCCGATACCGAGTCGGGCCTGGAGAAATGGCTGGCGGTGAATGCCGAATACGCCAAGGTCTGGCCGAACATCAGCCAGAAGGGCGAGCCCCCGGCGGACGCCAAGGAGATGCAGGGCGTCCCGGACAAGTTCGAGAAGTTCTTCTCACCCAATCCGGGACAGGGTTCCTAGCCGGAACCCGGCTCTGGAATACCCGGTTTAGGACACTGTCTCGCCGTCGGTGATGACGCTGGTAACTCCGCCGGGAGACTGGCAGAGGCCTGTTCCCATCGCAATACTGGTCCGCGAAACAAGCAATACTGGCAAGCGTTTGAATTTGCGGGAAATTCCAGATGGGGGTCAAATAAAACCCCGCAGATTCAATATGTTGGCGACACGGTCCTTCCTATTTCAGGGAATGTGTGATAGCTTCTTCCCCGTTCAGATACGTGACAGACGCGCGCGCCGGCCCCCTGCCGGGCGATAGTTCGCAGCCTGTCCGCAACCGGAAAAACGAATGACCCTGAAGTCCCCCGTCGCCAAGGCCGCCCTGCCCGCCGCAGCCGCCGCCAACAAGAAGACTCCTGCCAATTCCAACAAGAAGCACGAGTTCAAGACCAACGACCACGTCGTCTATCCGACCCATGGCGTCGGCAAGGTTGCCGGCATCGAAGAGCAGGAAGTCGCGGGTTACAAGCTTGAGCTTTTCATCATCGAGTTCGAGAAGGACAAGATGACCCTGCGCGTTCCCGTCGCCAAGGCCAAGGCTGTGGGCATGCGCAAGCTCTCGACCCCCGAGGTCGTCGGCAATGCGCTGAACACGCTGAAGGGCCGGGCCCGCATCAAGCGTACCATGTGGTCGCGCCGCGCCCAGGAATACGAAGCCAAGATCGATTCCGGCGACCTGGTCTCAATCGCTGAAGTGGTGCGCGACCTGCACCGCGCCGGCGGCCAGCCCGAACAGTCCTATTCCGAGCGCCAGCTCTACGAAAAGGCCCTGGCCCGCATGGCCCGCGAAGTCGCCGCCGTGGAGCGGACGGACGAAGCGGCCGCCGTCAAGCGCGTCGAAGGCATGCTGACCAAGAAGGCCGCCTGACACATAAACCGACCCTCTATCGGTTGAAGAAGCCCGGCACCGCGAGGTGTCGGGTTTTTTCTTTGCGCCGCCCTGCGGCTGGAGCGTCCGCCGCGAAAGAACCTAATTCAGCACCTCGATCTGCGCCGGGCTCGACAATGCGATTTCAGGACGGCCCCGATAATCCTGCACGATCCCGCGCACGCGCACGCGATGGGCGACAAGGCGGTTCAGGTCGAGGCCGCGAAAACGCCTGCGGTCTGCCGGCGCGACGGTGGCGGAAAAGCCCTGCGGCCAGTCAGCGCCGAAATCGATGAAGGCGCGCCCGCTGCTCGCGCGGCCCACATTGGTCACCCGGCCTTCGACCACCTGGAAAGTGCCGGCAGTGCCGCGCAACTGCCAAGGGTCGCGAACGCGGTAGGGGCTGGCCGGGCCGCCTCCCCAGATGCCCGCCTTGCCGCCGCGGCCGCGCGCCTCGGCGGCCAGCAGCGCGGTGGCGCATTCACTGCGGTCCGGCGAAATGGCCACACGTGCCAACCCGCGCTCCAGCAGCGCCGCCTGCAGCCAGACATCGCCCACGAACGCCTGCACGCGCAGGCGGCCGTACCGGTCCTCCCTGGGCGGCACGGCAGTGAAGGTCACCGTCCGGTCCGCCGTCAGGCCGTGCAGGGCCGACAGAACCTCGGCAGCCTCCCTGTCTCCTGACTGGCCCGGCTGGGACAGCGGCATGCGGACGCCTTCCAGGACCACCGCGCGGCCATTCGCCAGCACCAGCATCCCATTTTGCTCCACCCGCACCACCCGGGCGCCCGCGACCGCGACAGGCCCGGCACAGGCGGGGCGGGCCCCGGCCCATGCCGGTTCGGGCAACGCTGCCGGACACACAAGAGCCAAAATCAGCAGGAAGAAAACCGGAAGGCGCCGCATTGCGCCATTGGCCGCAAAAGCCTAATTCCGGTCAAGTTCACTGCCGTTCTGCTACGTCCTATAGTATTCGCAGGGTTGAGAGCATGGCCGATCCGATTGTAGTTCCCGCCGCCCTTGCGGATGCTGCCACCGTGCCCGCCGCCATCAAGGCGGCGCTCCCTGCCCTGACCGTCATGCTGATCAACGGGGCGATCAACATCCTGCTGGCGGTGCTGATCCTGATCGTCGGCTGGACGGTGGCCGGCTGGCTGTCGGGTTGGCTGCGGCGGGTGCTGACGCGCAGTCAGCATATCGACAACACCGTCAAGCCGCTGCTGGTCAAGTCGGTGCGCTATGTGATTATCGCCATCACCCTGGTGGCGGTGCTGAGCCAGTTCGGCGTGCAGACCACCAGCGTCATCGCGCTTCTGGGGGCGGCGGGCCTGGCCATCGGCCTGGCCCTGCAAGGCACGCTGTCCAATGTCGCCTCGGGCGTCATGCTGCTGATCCTGCGTCCGTTCCATGTGGGGGATGCGGTCGACGTTTCCGGCGCCAGCGGCACGGTGCGCGAGGTCAGCCTGTTCAATACCGTGCTGATCACCGCCGACAAGATATATGTCACCGTGCCCAACTCCCAGATCTTCGGCGCGGCGATCACCAATTATACCCGCGAAGACACCCGCCGCATCAACATCATCGTCGGCATCGACTATGACGACGATATCGACAAGGCACAGAATATACTCATGCAGATCATGACCGGCGACCAGCGTGTGCTGAAGGATCCCCCACCGATCGCGCCGGTCCATGAGCTGGCGGCAAGCTCGGTCAACCTGATCGCGCGCTGCTTCGTGCCCAACAAGCTCTATTGGGATGTCTATTTTGACATGCAGAAGGCCATCAAGCTTCGGTTCGACGAAGCGGGCATCACCATCCCCTTCCCGCAGCAGACCGCCTCGCAGCGGGCGGTGAAGCCGTCCGCTCCCAAGGCCCCCGCCTAGTTCTTCGACTTGTGACGCCGTGGGCGCTAAGGTTCTGTCCGTGACCGTTCCTGTTTCCAGCATCACGTCCACCCCCGACGCCGGCGCGATCGCGCATGCGGCAGCCCTGCTTTGCGCCGGCCGGCTTGTCGCCTTCCCGACCGAAACCGTTTATGGCCTGGGCGCCGATGCCGCCAATGGCGAGGCAGTCGCGGCGATCTTTGCCGCCAAGGGCCGCCCCAGCTTCAATCCCCTCATTGTGCATGTCGCCAGCCTGGAAGAGGCCGAGCGTCACGTCATCCTGCCGGAACCGGCGCGGCGGCTGGCCCGGGCCTTCTGGCCGGGCGCCCTGACCGTGGTGGCGCCGCGCAAGGCAGCCACTCCGGTATCGCTGCTGGTCAGCGCCGGCCTGGACACGGTGGCAGTCCGGGTACCTGCCCATCCGGTGGCACAGGCGCTGCTGGCCGCGGCGCAAAGGCCCATAGCGGCGCCCTCGGCCAATGTCTCGGGGCGGGTCAGTCCCACCACGGCAGCCCACGTCGCCGAAGGACTGCGCGAGAAAGTGGCCATGATCCTTGACGGGGGGCCGACGCCATTGGGCCTGGAATCCACCGTGATCGGCTTTGACGGCCAAACGCCCATGCTGTTGCGTCCTGGTGCGATCACACGGGACGAGGTCGAGGCCGTGACAGGGCCGCTCGCCGTGCCCGACGGGGCCATCCGCTCGCCCGGCCAGCTTCAAAGCCATTATGCACCGCGCGCAGCGCTGCGCCTGAACGCGACGGCAACCGAACCGGGCGAACTGTTGTTGGGATTTGGCGAAGTGGAGTCGGCCCTGAACCTTTCTCCGTGCGGCGACCTGAAGGAAGCGGCCGCCAACCTGTTCGCCATGCTGCGGGCGCTGGATAAGCAAGCAGGCCGCATTGCCGTCTCGCCTATCCCGATGACCGGTCTTGGGGAAGCGATCAACGACCGTCTATGCAGGGCCGCGGCACCGCGATGAACGCCCTGGATCGGTTGAAAGACGCGGTGGGCGCCAGGGGCTTTTCGGAAGACCCCGCAGAAATAGCGCCGCATCTGGAGGAATGGCGCGGCAAGTACAGGGGCAGCACGCCCCTGCTGCTCAAGCCCGCCACCACCGCCGAGGTCAGCGCCATTCTGGCCATCTGCGACCAGACCCGCACCCCCATCGTCACCCAGGGCGGCAATACCGGATTGGTGGGTGGGCAGATACCGCTGCACGGCGAGGTTCTGCTGTCCACCAGCCGGCTGAACAGGGTGCGCGCGCTGGACGAGCGCGGCATGACGCTGACGGTGGAGGCCGGCGTGACCCTGGCGGCGGTGCAACAGGCCGCGGCGGCAAAGAACCTGCTGTTTCCGCTCAGCCTGGCGTCGGAAGGCAGTTGCACCATCGGCGGCAATATCGCCACCAATGCCGGCGGCACCCATGTGCTGCGCTATGGCATGACTCGCGCGCTGGTTCTGGGGCTGGAGGTGGTACAGGCGAACGGCGTGGTGTTGGACATGCTGCGCGGCCTGCACAAGGACAATACCGGTTACGACCTCAAACAGATATTCATCGGCAGCGAGGGGACGCTGGGCGTGATCACCGCCGCCATATTGCGCCTGTTCCCGATGCCGGATGTGACGGTGGTGGCGTTTGCCGGCCTTCCCTCGCCTGAAGCCGCGGTGGCGCTGCTGGGGCGCATGCAGGCGGCGACGGGCGGCATGCTTTCCGCCTTCGAACTGTTGCCGCGCCTGGCGCTGGAGCTGGTCACCCGCCATATCGCCGGCACCCGCGATCCCTTTTCCTCCCAAGGAAATGGGGGCGCGCCCGCGCCCTGGTATGTACTGATGGAAGCCACGGGCGGGCGCGACGCCAACCTGGCCGCCACCTTCGAGACGGCCCTGGCCGCGGCGATCGAGGATGGTCTGGCGGATGATGCCGTGGTCGCCGCCAGCCAAACCCAGGCCGGGGAACTGTGGAAGCTGCGCGAAAGCGTTTCGGAGGCCCAGAAGCGCGAAGGCGCCTCCATCAAGCACGACATCAGCGTGCCCGTGGGCGCCATTCCTGCCTTCTTGAAAAAGGCCCTTCCCGCCGTGGAGGCGATCGTGCCGGGGGCGCGGCCCGTCAGTTTCGGCCATCTGGGCGACGGCAACCTGCATTTCAATTTCAATTCCCCGCGTGCCGGCGACGATCCGGCCTTCCTGGCCCGGTGGGAAGAGGTACAGCTTTGCGTGCATGACCTGGTGAAGGAATTCGGCGGCTCGATCAGTGCCGAGCATGGGATCGGGATCATGAAGGTCGCGTCCCAGCCCCGCTACAAGAGCCATGCGGAGCTGGACGCGATGCGCGCGCTCAAGCGCACATTCGATCCCAACAACATCCTCAATCCGGGGAAAACCGTGCCGCCGGTCGTGCGGCTCTAGCGGCCGGGATGATCGACGTCAGCGACTGGAAACCACCCGGCCGTGCTCGATCACCACGACATGCGGGCCGCTGGACGCCGCCAGCGCCCACACCAGCGCCAGTATCCAGCCGATCACAGTCCAGCCCAGGAAGAAATTCAGCGCGGCAACGCCGAGCGCCGAGTTGGTCTGGCGGGCAATGGCCACGATGGTCGGCAGCCAGTACATGGCGAACAGCACAAGCAGGAAGGTCATCACCGGGCCATACCCCTATGGTGTCGAGTGCGTAATATCGTCATGAATGGCGGGGCGTTCAAGCCGCTTCCTGCACGATGGGCGGGGTTTCGGCCACCACCTCGGCCGGCTTGTTGGACATGGCGCTGATGCAGGCGGTCGCGAATGTCGCCGAATAGGGCAGCGCCTGGACACCCAGCATCACCATCCACAGGCTCACCGCCGGATCCTGGAAACCGCGGTCGAAACCCATCGACACCATCGCCGCCAGCAACAGCACCAGGAGGGCGGTTTCCTGCCAGACCACGCGGAAAACCTGGGTGAAGCTGGCGGGGTCCGCGCATTTGGGGGTGCGAAGGAAAGGCTTGCCCGAGGTCATGAGGCCCGTCCATACCGCCTTGCCTACCGTGTGCGTCAGCGACAGGCCGGCAACGGAAGCGACAAAGGCACCCTTCAGGCCCGATTTGACCTTGGGCGGGTAAAGCAGCAGCGTCTTGAGGCATTTGGTGGCAAACAGCGCCATCGCCGCGGCCGACAGCGCCGGCATCGGCACGTCGATATAGCTGGGCAGTATCCACATCAGCAGCGTCCACACCAGCGCCATCAGGGTGACAACCATACCCAGCCCGTCGGAAATCCACGGCAGCCAGCCGGACAGGAACTGATAGCGCTGCGGCCAGGTCAGGCGCGTGCCGCCGATGAAGATGGCCCTGGCATGGCGCTTGAGCATCTGCATGGCGCCATACACCCAGCGGTAGCGCTGGGTCATGAAGGCCTCCAGCGTATCGGGCATCAGGCCCTTGCCCATGCTCTGGGAGACATAGACGGCCTCATGGCCGGCCTCGAACAGCTTCAGGCCGAGCTCGGTGTCCTCGGTAATGCACCACTGGCTCCAGCCGTCCACCGCTTCCAGCGCCGCCTTGGAGACGATGGTCATGGTGCCGTGCTGGATGATGGCGTTGTGCTCATTGCGTTCCACCATGCCGATATGGAAGAAGCCGCGATACTCCTCATAGGCCATGGCCTTGAACAGGTTCTCGCCATTGTCGCGATAGTCCTGAGGCCCCTGAACCAGCGCCACATTGGGCGAGGCGAAATAGGGTATGACCCGGCGCAGCCAGAAAGGCTCCACCTGATAGTCGCTGTCGATCACGGCGACATATTCGGCGGCAGGATCGGTCAGCGCCAGGGCCCGGTTCAGCGCCCCGCCCTTGAACCCCTTGACCTGCTCGAAATGGAAGAAGCGGAAGCGCGGCACCGGCGCCAGCGCGTTCAACATCCGGCAATGCGCCTCGACCGGGCGCCACACCTCGGGGTCGGGGGTGTTGTTGTCCAGCAGGATGACTTCGAAATTGTCATAGTCCAGCCGCGCCAGCGCATTCAGCGTGTCGATCACCATGCCCGGCGGTTCGTTGTAGGTGGGAACGTGGATGGACACGCGCGGCGCCACTTCGGGAATGCCCACGCGCATGAAGCGCCTCTCCACCCGCCAGAGGCTGGCCGCCAGTTCGATGCCTTCGGTCAGGATCACGGCGCAGGCCAGCAAGACAAGCGGCGACATCGCCACCAGGGCGATGATGTCGGTGGGATCGACATACTCCAGCGCCGTGGCGTCGATCAGCGCCAGGAGCCCGGTTGAAACCAGCGCTATCATGACGCCCATCACCAGGTAGCCGGTCTGGCGCACCCGGGGCATCCGCCCCAGCACCAGAAGGCCGAGCAGCAGCGACAGCACCGCCGCCACCAGCGCATAGCCGCGCCATTCCGGGAACGTCCGCAACAGGCCGGTGAAGGCGAATTTGGGATGGCCGGTGGCGTCGAACAGGCCCCAATAGGCACCGACCGCGCCCTCGCCCCGGTTCTTCCAGGGCTGGTCATAGGCCTCGATCAGGTAATAGTCCCAGCCTTTTTCCATCGCGAACTGGACGAAGGCGCGAACGAACCACGCCTCGTTGGCGACGGATGCCTCGGCGCGCCCGCGCGTGCGGCCTTCCGACGGCCAGCCCGCCTCGCCCACGATGATGGGCTTGTCGGGAAACTCCTGCTGGATGTGATTATAGAAATTCTCGGTCGCCTTCAGGCTGCCGCGGATGTCCGCATTTTCCCAGTAGGGAAGAAGATGCACAAAGATGACATCGACATACTTGCCCACTTCAGGCGTCAGCATCCAGGTGGACCAGGGCTCGGCGGTAGTGACCTTGATGCGGGCGGGCAGCGCGGCGCGCACACGGCGGATGTATCCATTCAGCCGGTCGGGCGAGACATCGCCGCGCAACTGGGTTTCGTTGCCGACGATCACCCGGTCGATGGTGCGCCGGTTGGCCAGCGCGACATTGATACCGAGCGCGATCTCCTTCTCGTTCTTGGCGAGATCGGGGCCGATCCAGATGCCCAGCGACACGGTCATGCCGTAACGGCGCGCGATGGCCGGCACCTTGTCCATGCCGCCTGCCACCGTATAGGTGCGGATGTGGCTGGTCAGATGGGAAAGCTGCTCCATGTCGCGGGCGATATGATCCGGGCTGACATGGCGCTGATCGCCCTCCGCGAACAGGCGGCTGGGATTGTACGCGATGCCGCGAACCTGCCCGTCCCATTCGGGGGCCGAGACCGTATAGTCGCGGCTGGCCCAGAACAGCACGCTACCGCCGACCACCAGGACGAGCGCCAGCGCAATGCGCGCGCGCCCGCCCTTCAGCTGGGGCGCCGACCACAGACGGGCCAGCCAGTTTCGCAATCCGGTCTCCCTAGCGTTGGTCGTCGTCGCCCGGCTCGGGCACGTAACCCGGCTCGCCGCGTTTTGGCGCGGGCGTGGTCGAAATCAGGCGGATGTCGAAGATCAGCGTCTGGTTGGGCGGGATCAGTCCATCGCCCTGGCCGCGCGCGCCATAGCCGAGATGGGCCGGAATTGTCAGTTCCCAGTGATCGCCTTCCCGCATCAGTTGCAGCGCCTCGGCCCAGCCGGGGATCACACTGTTGACCTTGAAGCTGGCGGGCAGACCTGGCGAAGTGCCGTCGAAGATGGTGTGGTTGATCAGCATGCCGGTGTAATAGACCTTGACGGTATCGGTGCTCTTGGGCCGCTTGCCATAGCCGTTCTGGATGATGCGATACTGCAGCCCGCTGGGCCGCACAATCACGCCCTTCTTCTGGGCGTTGGCCTTGAGATAGGCCTCGTTGGCCTGGATCGACAGGGCGTCGTCCACCGCAAAGGCGGGCACCGCCATGCCCAGCGTGAAAATCAACCCAAGCAACGCTACCAGATATCGCATCAAGGTCTCCCGACGCCCCCCGATCCAGTGATCCAAAACCCAAGCCGCATTGTAGCCTGCCGGGGCCCCGGCGCCATAGCGTTTCGGCGGCCAAACAGCCAGGGAAAGGCGTGCTGGAGGCCTGATTAAATGCCCGAAAGGCTAATGCCGCCCTGGACAACATGGATCAGGACGGCCGCCCCGAACACCATCAGCAGCAGACCTGATCCCCGATTGATCAGTCGCATCGCCCGCTCGTCGATCCTGGTGTGGAAAAGCCCGATCAGGGTGGTCAGGGCCAGCCACCAGCCGGCCGACCCGGCGACAACCCCCGCCACCACGAATGTGGCGTCATGAAAGCTGCCGGCGCCTCCGGCCAGCCCGCCAAGTCCGGCGAACATCGAGGTAAAGAACAGCAGCGTTGCCGGATTGGTTATGGTAAGCGCAAAGGTCGATGCCATGGCCCGCGCCAGGTTGGCGCCACCCTTCTCGGCGCAGTCGTCCGGTCCCGGAAGTATCGGCGGGTGGGTCAGGGTTCTGTAGCCGATCCACACCAGCATCGCGCCGCCCACCAGTTCAATGATGGTGGCGTAACCCTCGATCAGCTGCGCGATCCAGGTCAGGCCAAGGCCGGTGACGGCAGCGAAGACACCGTCGCCCAGCGCGGCGCCCAAACCCGACACAAAACCGTTGACCGGACCAAAAGCGAAGGTGCGGCGAATGCAGATCAGGTTCACCGGACCGATGGGAACCGCCGCGATCAGCCCCATAAACACACCCGACATGACGAGGATGACATAATTCATCGCTGGCCGGGATTTCCTGCAGTCATGATGAATCTCCCCAGCGTCGCGCAAAGCGACCTGAAAATGCCGCGGGCGTCAAGCACCGGACGGCTCGAGGGTTTCCACAAATCGTACCGGCGTACCGCGCGCGGCGCCCACGGCAGCAAATTCCCGCATGACAAAGGCGCCGCGCAGCACGGTTGCCACAGCCCATCCCTTCGTCTTCATGCCGTCGAACGGCGTCCAGCCGCAGCGCGATGCGATCCAGCCGTTCTGGATCTCGCGCGTGAGCGCCATGTCGACGATGGTGAAATCGGCGTCATAGCCCCGCGCGATGCGGCCCTTGCCGGCGATACCAAAAATGCGCTGCGGGCCCGATGCCGTGAGGTCGACGAACCGCTCAAGCGTCAGGTTACCCTTGTTGACGTGATCCAGCATCAGCGTCACCAACGTTTGCACCCCGGGCATGCCCGACGGCGTATCGGGATAGGTGCGGTCCTTTTCTTCGCGGGTATGGGGGGCGTGGTCGGAGCCGATCACGTCTATCACGCCCTGGCGCACGGCATCCCACAGTGCGGCGCGATGGCTCTCATCGCGGATGGGCGGATTCATCTGGGCATAGGTCCCCAGCCGGTCGTAGCATTCCGGCGCCGACAATGTCAGGTGCTGGGGCGTGGTCTCGGCGGTGGCGATGTCCTTGGCATCGGCCAGAAGCGGAATTTCATCGCCTGTGGTGATGTGCAGCACATGCAGGCGCCGTCCCGCTGCGCGCGCCAGGCGCAGGACCCGTTCGGTCGACATGCGCGCGGCTTCCGCGTCACGCCACACCGGGTGGGTCTGAGGCCTTCCCCGTTCCGCCAGCGGCTTTCGCTGGATCATGCGGTCTTCATCTTCGGAGTGGACGGCAACGCGGCGGCGGCCGGCTTTCAGGGCCGCCAGGATGTCCGCTTCCTTGCTGAGCAGCAGGGTGCCGGTGGACGAGCCCAGGAACGCCTTGATGCCGGCAACACCCGCCATCCGCTCGAGTTCGGCCAGCGCGCCGATGTTGGCGGGCGTGGCCCCGGCGTAGAAAGCATGGTCGCACCACATGCGCCCCCTGGCGCGCGCCAGCTTGTCCTCGATGGCAGCGCGGGTGGTGGTGGGCGGGGCGGTATTGGGCATCTCGAAGACGGCGGTGACGCCGCCCAGCACGGCCGCAAGGCTGCCGGTGGACAGATCTTCCTTGTGTTCGTTGCCCGGCTCCCGGAAATGGACCTGGGTATCGATGGCCCCCGGCAGGACGTGCAGGCCCCTGGCCTCAAAAATATCCGCCGCCTTCGCGTTCGAAAGCGCTCCGATGGCGGCAATGCGGCCATCTGTTACGCCGATATCGGCCTCGGCTATCCCACCGGGCGCGGCCACGGTTCCGCCGCGGATCAGAAGGTCGAAACTGGCTTGGTTCTGGGTCATGCCTCCCGGCTGTTAGCCCACCGCTCCACCCTTGGCAACCGCGACAGGACCGCCTAACTGGAGTGGATGGAACCCGCCCAACTTACCGATCGTGCCATTCTGGCCCTTGCCGGACAGGGAGCGAGGGACTTTCTGCAGGGGCTGGTGACCAATGATCTGGGCCGGCTTTCGCCCGGCAAGGCGCTGTATACGGCCATGCTGACGCCTCAGGGCAAAATCCTTTTCGACTTCCTGGTGGTGGAGGGCGACGGTGCGCTGCTGCTCGATTGCCCCGCCGATCTGCGGGAAGGGCTGGCGCGCAAGCTGCGGATGTACCGTCTGCGAGCGCGAATCGAGATCGAGCCGCGCGACCAGTTGGGTGTGTTCGTTGCCCTGGCCGGCCATCCGCAAGGACGGCCCGCGCCATATGCCGAGCGCGCGGTAACATTTGAAGACCCGCGCCAATGCGGCCTGCCCCGCCGCAGCATCGGCGCGCTCGCCGAAATGCCGTCCAATCTTGCGGGCCCGGCCGGCTACCATGCGCTGCGCCGGGAACTGGGCGTACCGGAAGGATCGGACTTCGGCAGCGAAAAGGTCTTCGCCCTGGATGCGGGTCTGGAAGAACTGAAAGGTGTGTCCTTCACCAAGGGCTGCTATGTCGGACAGGAGCTGACGTCACGCATGAAGCATCGGGGAACTGCCAGGAAGCGCATCCTGACGGTGCGTGCCGAGGTCCCGCTGCCTCCGCCCGGCACCCTGCTTGCCGCCGGCGGCCAGGAGATCGGCGAACTGCTGTCGGCCGATGGCGGCAATGGCTTTGCGTTGGTACGCCTGGACCGGCTGGCCGACAGCAGCGGGCCGGTGACCGCAGGCGAGATTTCCGTTGCGTTGGTCAAGCCGGCATGGCTCGATCACGTTCATGGCGCCTGAAATCAAGCGTTGTCACTGGCCGGGCGAAGACGCGCTCTATCTGTCCTATCACGACACCGAATGGGGTGTGCCCGAATTCGATTCCCGCGCGCTTTACGAAAAGCTGGTGCTGGACGGATTCCAGGCCGGGCTGTCGTGGATAACCATTTTGCGGAAGCGGGAAAATTTCCGCAAAGCGTTCCACAATTTCGATCCCAGGCGGATTGCCCGCTACGGCAGCCGCGACATCGACCGGCTTTTGAACAATGACGGCGTCATTCGCAGCCGTGCCAAGATCGAGTCCGCGATCAAGGGCGCACGATTGTGGATCGACATCGAGGAAAAAGAACCCGGCGGCTTCACCGAACTGATCTGGAAACATGTCGGCGGCCGGCCGCAGATAAACCGCTTCCGGAGTCGTGAAGAGGTCCCTGCACAAACCGAAATGAGCGAGGGACTGGCAAAAGAACTGAAGCAACGCGGCTTCAATTTCTGCGGGCCGGTGATCGTCTACGCCTTCGCGCAGGCCATCGGCATGGTCAACGACCATGTGACGAGCTGCTATCGGCACGCCGAATGCGCCGCGCTGGTCAAAAAATGAGGGCGGCTTCGCACCTGGTAGGGCACGCCTTCCTGCCGAATTATACCCCGAAACCATTGTGGATTTGACGATGGCCACCCGCGCCGGCGGCGCCCCAGGCCCTTGAGGGCAAGTCTTGAAGCGATCGGTTCAGGCGACTAGTTTGCGGCCATGCAAATCAAGCAGGACGTCATCGCCACGATCGGCAATACTCCGCTGATCCGGCTCAAGCGCGCTTCCGAGGCCACGGGTTGCAATATCCTGGGCAAGGCGGAGTTCTTAAATCCCGGCCAGTCGGTGAAGGATCGCGCCGCGCTCTTCATCATCCAGGACGCGGTGCGCCGCGGCCAGTTGCGCCCCGGCGGCACGATCGTCGAAGGCACCGCCGGCAATACCGGAATAGGCCTGGCGACAGTGGCAAATGCGCTTGGATTTCGCACGGTCATCGTGATCCCCGAGACCCAGAGTCAGGAAAAGAAAGATGCACTGCGTCTTCTTGGCGCCGAGTTGATCGAGGTGCCGGCCGTCCCCTACAAGAACCCCAATAACTACGTGAAACTGTCGGGGCGATTGGCCGAACAATTGGCAAAGACCGAGCCGAACGGCGCGGTCTGGGCCAACCAGTTCGACAATGTCGCCAACCGCCAGGCCCATATCGAGGGCACCGGCCCGGAAATATGGGACCAGACCGGTGGCAAGGTGGACGGCTTCATCTGCTCGGTGGGATCGGGCGGCACGCTGGGCGGCGTGGCCATCGCCCTGAAAGAACGCAACCCGAAGATCCGCATCGCGGCCGCCGATCCGCTGGGCGCGGCGATCTTCAGCTGGATCAAGACCGGCGAACTCAAAAGCCACGGCAATTCGATTACCGAAGGCATCGGCCAGAGCCGCGTCACCGCCAACCTCGAAGGCGCACCCATCGACGACGCCTATGAAATTCCGGACGAGGAAGCCCTGCCCATCGTGTTCGACCTTCTGGAACATGAGGGCCTGTGCATGGGCGGCTCTACCGGCATCAATGTGGCCGGAGCCATCCGCATGGCCAGGGACATGGGCCCTGGCCACACGATCGTCACCGTGCTGTGCGACTATGGCAACCGTTATCAGTCCAAGCTGTTCAATCCGCACTTCCTGGAAGAGAAAAACCTGCCGGTACCGCCCTGGCTGGTGGCCCAGCGCGAGCCCGTGAAGGTTCCGTATGAATGAACTGGTGACCACGCAATGGCTGGCCGTCCATCAAGGGGACGTGCGCGTGGTCGATGCCAACTGGTACATGCCCGACGATCCGCGCAATGCGGAGCAGGACTATCTGACGGGCCATATCCCCGGCGCGGTCTATTTCGACATAGATGCCATTGCCGATCGTTCCTCCGACCTGCCGCACATGATGCCATCGCCTGCCCAGTTCGCCGGGCAGGTCGGCGCGTTGGGCATCGGCAGCGACAGTTCCGTCGTGGTCTATGACCATACCGGCCTGTTTTCCGCGCCCCGTGTATGGTGGATGTTCAAGGCGATGGGCCACGACAAGGTTGCGGTGCTGGACGGTGGACTGCCCGGGTGGCGGGCAGACGGCCATGCCGTCGAGGCGGGCCGCGTCACGCCCCGACCGGCTGTTTTCGTGCCCTCGCCGCGCCCGCAAACGGTGCGCCATTTCCCGGATGTGATGGCCATCGTGGAAAACAGGACCGCGCAGATCATCGATGCCCGCAGCGCCGGGCGCTTCAATGCCCAGGAGCCTGAACCGCGCGCGGGGGTGCGCGGCGGCCATATGCCCGGCGCCGTCAATGTGCCCTGGCGCTCGGTGGTGACGGCGCAAGGCACGCTGAAACCGGACGATGAATTATCCGCCATCTTCGCCCGTTCCGGCATCGATGTGCGCGCGCCCATTGTAACCACCTGCGGCTCCGGCATCTCGGCCGCCATCCTGACGCTGGCTCTCAACCGGATCGGTGCGTCGAATGTGGCGCTGTATGACGGCTCCTGGACCGAATGGGGCGCCCGTCCGGAAGCTCCGGTAGAGCGCCCATGACCAAAGCGGGCCGGCGCGTTCCCATGACGGTCACATTCCTTGAGATGAACACACGCCCGTCCGCGCCGCCGCCGCCCCAGCCCCGGGGCAAGGTCGCCATCCTCAGAAGTGAAAAGCCCACCGCCCATTTCTACCGGTATCTCTACGACACGATAGGGTCCGAATATCTGTGGGTGGATCGCAGGAAGCTGCCGCAGGCGGCGCTCATTCAGCTCATCCAGGATCCGCTCAACATCCTCTATGTCCTGTACACGGAGGGGACGCCCGCCGGCATGGCCGAGCTCGATCTGCGCAAGACCGGGCAGATCAACATTTCCTATTTCGGCCTGATGCCCGAGGCGATCGGCCGGGGCCTGGGCTATTTCTTCCTCTATCACGTCTGCGCGAATGCCTGGGCCTTTCCCATAAGGCGCCTGACGGTCAACACCTGCACGCTGGACCATCCGCGGGCCCTGCCGCTCTACCAGCGTGTGGGCTTCACGCCCTACGCGCGCGAGGAACGATTCGTGGAGCTGATCGGCTGACATGCGGGCGCATCGATGCCGGGGCGCTTATCCGACCCTAGGATTTTGGGACGTTTGAGGGCAAAGTCCGCCGATGGATCGTGATACCCCCGGCAGGGAGCTGACCCTTCGTGGCCTGGTGCTGGGGGCCGCCCTCACACTCATCTTCACGGCCGCCAACGTCTATCTGGGCCTGAAAGTCGGCCTGACATTTGCCACGTCCATCCCCGCCGCCGTGATCTCGATGGCGTTTTTGGGACTCTTTTCGGGATCCAATATCCGCGAGAACAATATCGTGCAGACGGTATGCTCGTCGGCCGGCGCGATGGCCTCGATCATTTTTGTGCTGCCCGGGTTGGTCATCGTCGGCTTCTGGAGCGGATTTCCCTTCTGGACTTCTTTTCTCCTCACCCTGGCGGGCGGCGTTCTGGGCGTGATGTTCACCATCCCCCTCAGGCGGGGCCTGGTCACCGGTTCCGACCTGCCCTACCCCGAAGGCGTGGCCGGCGCAGAGGTGCTGCGCGTCGGCTCGGAGCAGCGCGCGGCCAACCCGCAAGCGCGTGAAGGCCTGCTGGCCGTGGTTTACGGGGCGCTGGCATCCACGGGGCTGGCCGTCGCCGTCTCGATGCGCCTGGCGCTGGACAGCGCCACCGGTTTCTTTCGCCTGCCCTGGGGCGCCAGCGGCTACAGCTTTTCCTGGTCCCTGGCGCTGTTCGGCGCAGGCCATCTTGTGGGCATCTCGGTCGGCGCCGCCATGACACTGGGAATCGCCATCGGCTGGCTGGGCGCGGTGCCCCTTCTGGCGTCGATGACACCCCAGCATGCGCCGCTGGGCGATTTCGTGATGAACGTCTGGAGCAATCAGGTGCGTTATGTCGGCGCCGGCGCCATGGGTGTCGCCGCCATCTGGTCGCTGCTGCGGATGCTGCGCCCCATCCTGGCAGGATTGGCGCATGTGGCCAGGGCCGGCATGGCCAAGCCGGACCCTGGCGATCACACCGACCGCGACATCCCGATTGGCTGGATCGTCCAGCTGTCGGCGGCTGCGGCCGCGCTGGCGGTGGCATTGACATGGCGCTTTGCCGCCGACGCCGGGCTGGGAGGAAGCGCGATGGCCATCGGCATCATCACCATTCCCATCGTCGCCCTGTTCGGTTTCCTGGTAGCCGCGATCTGCGGCTACATGGCGGGGCTGATCGGCTCTTCCAACAGTCCCATTTCGGGCGTCGGCATACTGGCCGTAACCGGATGCGCGGTGCTGCTGGCGGTATTCTTTTCGCACGCGCCGGCACATCCGCTGGTGGCGGTGGCGTTGTTCATCACCTCGATCCTGTTTGCCACGGCCTGCAGCTCCAACGACAATTTGCAGGACCTCAAGACCGGCCAGCTGGTCGGCGCCGCGCCCTGGCGCCAGCAGGTGGCGCTGCTGATCGGGGTGATGGCCTCATCCGTGGTGGTGCCGCTGGTGCTGAATCTTCTGGCGAAAGCCTACGGCTTTGCGGGCGCCGCGAACCTTGGCACCGTGACCGCGCAGCCGCTTGCCGCGCCCCAGGCCAACCTGATCGCGGCGCTGGCGCAGGGCGTGATCGGCGGGCAGCTCAGCTGGAGCCTGATCGGGGCCGGCGCGCTTGTGGGCGCAGGCATCGTGGCCCTGGATGAATTTTGCCGGCTGTGCGGCTGGATGCGCCTGCCTCCCCTGGCAGTGGGCTTTGGCATCTATCTGCCCATGTCCGCCACATTGCCGGTGGCGGTCGGCGCGCTGGCCGGCTGGCTTTACAACCGGCGAACCGGCACGCTGCGTGCCCAACGGATGGGCGTGCTGGTGGCGTCGGGACTGATCGTGGGCGAAAGCCTCTTCGGCGTCATCAATGCAGGGCTGATCGTGAGTGCCGGACATGACGCGCCGCTTGCCCTCGTGCCTCAAGGCCTGCAGGCCGCACCGCTGCTGGCGGTTCTGGGTTTCGCGGGGCTGATCGTGCTTCTTTATGGGTGGCTGCTGAAGATGGCGCGACACGCATGACCGCTCCAGGTGCCATACCCGAAAGGGCCCTGCCCGAGAAATCCCTGTTCGGACATCCGCGCGGCCTGACAGTCCTTTTCACCACCGAGATGTGGGAGCGATTTTCCTATTATGGCATGCGCGCCCTGCTGGTGCTCTATCTGGTGCATGATGTGCTTTTGCCGGGCCGGGTCGAACATGTGCTGTTCTATGCCCAGGTGAAGGCCTTCTACGAGGCGCTGTTCGGCCCGCTAAGTGTCCAGCAGCTGTCCTCCTGGATTTACGGCACCTATACCGGTTTCATCTATGCGTCACCGCTTCTGGGCGGCTGGATCGGCGACAATTATCTGGGTCAGCGCAAGACGGCGGTGATCGGCATCATCGGCATGACCATTGGCGAATTCATGCTGATGTCGCCAGCGCTTCTGTTTCCCGCCCTCCTGATCCTGATTGTGGCCGGCGGTCTCTTCAAGACCAACACCGCCGCCCAGGTCGGCATGCTGTACAGGCGCGGCGATTCCCGCCGTGACCGCGCCTATTCGATTTATTATATCGGCGTCAACATCGGCGCGGCCCTTGCTCCGCTGGTGGCAGGCACGCTGGGCGAGCTGATCGGCTGGAAATATGGTTTTGGCGCCGCCGGCGTCGGCCTGATACTGGCGCTGATCTCCTATTTCGCGGGCTGGAAATACCTGCCCGCCGACGGCGCCAAGACCAAAGCGACAAGAGCGGCGCGGCAGCCTTTGAACAGCAAGGAACGCAAGTCGGTCCTGTCGTTGCTGATGATCGTGATTCCGCTGGTGTTCTGGTGGGCATGTTACGAACAGCAGGGCAACGTCATCGCCCTCTTCGCCGACGCCAACACCGACCGCCGACTGATCCCTGGTCTGGTCAACTGGGAGATTCCCGTCACCTGGTTCCAGTCCTTCAATCCCATAATGATCTTCCTCTTCACGCCGTTCCTGCTGGCTCTTTGGACTCGCCAGGCCCGCGCGTCGAAGGAACCAAACTCCATGTACAAGATGGTGGCCGGCGCGGTGATGCTGGGCGTCTCCTATCTGGTACTGGCATTCGCCGCCTGGCACGGCGCCCATGGCCGCGTAAGCTGGCTGTGGCTTGGGCTGTATTTCGCCATCATCACCACCGGCGAGATATTCCTGTCGCCCATCAGCCAGTCCCTGTTCTCCAAGGTAGCTCCCGCGCGCATTGCCTCGCTGGCCATGGCGGTGGTCTTCCTGCCGAACTTTCTGGGTGGCGGCCTGCTTCAGGGCTATATTGGAACCTATTGGAGCACCATGTCCCATCCGCTGTTTTTCCTTGCCGTGGCCGCGATAGGATTTGCGGCGGCAGCCATGCTGCTGGCGCTTGAAAAGCCGCTGGCGCCTTACCTGAAGATGTCCGATGACCTAAGCCCATGACCGACGAAGCCCCCTCCACCAAAGCGGCCGCGCTGGGCCGTATGAGCAAAGAGCATTTCGGCGCGGTCAACACGCCGGTTTACCGTGCCTCCACGATCCTCTTCCCGGACACGCAGAGCCTGAAGACCGGCAAGGCGCCCTATACGTACGGCCGCCGCGGCACCCCGACCACCCGCAGCTTCGAGGATGCGATCGGCGCCCTGGAGGGCGCGGCGCGCACCGTCACCCTGCCATCGGGACTGAATGCCATCGCCACTGCGATCCTGTCGGTGTGCGGCGCGGGCGATCACATACTGGTGGTCGATGCCTGCTACGAGCCCACGCGGCACTTCTGCGACCGCATCCTGAAGCGCCTCGGGGTGGAAACCAGCTATTACGCTCCCACTGAAGACATTGCCCCGCTGCTCAGGGCGAACACGAAAGCCGTGTTCTGCGAAAGCCCCGGTTCGCTGACGTTCGAGGTGCAGGACATTCCTGCCATCGCCGCGGCCGCGCACGCGCACGGCGCCAGTGTCCTGATGGACAATACCTGGGCAACGCCCATCTTCTTTCAGCCGCTGAAGCACGGCGTCGACCTGTCGATCCAGGCCGCGACAAAGTATGTCGGCGGCCATGCCGATGTTATGCTGGGCTATGTCGCGGCCAATGACGGCCACGCTTCCCGCCTGGCCGAGACGCACGGCAGCATGGGTCTGTATGCCAGCGGAGACGACTGTTATCTTGGCCTGCGCGGGCTTCGCACCCTGCCGGTGCGCCTGGCGCGCCACCAGGCCACCGCCATCACGCTGGCAAACTGGCTTGCGGCCCGGCCCGAAGTCGCCCGGGTAATGCATCCGGCCCTGCCCGGCGACCCCGGACATGCGATATGGAAGCGCGATTTCACCGGGGCCTGCGGGCTGTTCGGGCTGATATTGAAGCCTGTGCCGGAAAAAGCGGTGGCCGCCATGCTGGACGGGCTTTCACATTTCGGCCTGGGTTTTTCCTGGGGCGGGTTTGAAAGCCTTCTCATTCCGGCCCATATCCGGCGCACGGCAAGGCCCTTCCCCGCGGAGGGGCCGGTGCTTCGCGTCCATGCCGGGCTGGAAGACGCGGACGACCTGATCGCCGATCTGGAAAAAGGCTTTGCCCGGTTGAAGGACGCGACATGACCGACACGCTCAGCCACGACGCCTTCATCAAGGCCGTCAAGTTCGATGAAGCCGGGCTGGTTCCCGCCATTGCCCAGAGCCATGCCACAGGCCAGGTTCTGATGGTCGCCTGGATGAACCGGCACACTTTGGAAACCACGCTTACCTCGGGTCAGGTGACCTACTGGTCGCGCTCGCGGCAGGCGGTTTGGCGAAAGGGCGAATCCAGCGGCAATCACCAGCATCTGGTCGAGGCCTGGATCGACTGCGACGGCGATGTTCTTCTGCTGAAGGTGGACCAGATGGGACCGGCGTGCCACACCGGCGCACCTTCCTGCTTTTTCCGGCGTCTGAAATGAAGCCTACGGGTTCCCAGGGGGTTATACTGGCGCCCCACGGAGATTGCCCATGGCAGACCTGAAACCTCCGCAGCGTGGGCCAGCCGTCACCGCCGACGTGCTGACGCCCCCATTCATGACCGCGGTCATCGCGGCCATAGTGGTGGCGGCCATCTATCTCGCGCGCCCCATACTGATGCCGCTGGCGCTCGCCATCCTGATGAGCTTTGCCCTGGCGCCGCTGGTCGGCCTTCTCAAGAGGTTCCGGCTGGGCAACGTGGCGCCGGTCCTGATCAGCCTGGCCTTTGCCATCGTGATCCTGTCCTCGCTGGGCATGTTCATGGGCTCCCAGCTTGCCCGGCTGGCGGCAGAGCTGCCGCACTATCAGACCAATCTGTCCCACAAGATCCAGTCGGTGGTGGGCTCGGCGATGCATAACGGCACGATCGAGCGGCTGAACCGCACGGTGGAGAGCCTGGCCAACCAGCTCGCGGGCAGCCACAGCGAGGAACAGTTCGAGACGACGCCTGACAGTCCGGTCAAGCCGATCCCCGTCGTGATCCGGCGCACCGTGCAGACTCCCTGGTCCCTGGCACAAAATCTCCTGGGGCCCCTGGTAGAGCCCCTGGAGCTGATTGGCCTGGCGCTGGTCTTTGTCGGCTTCATCCTGCTGCAGAAGGACGACCTTCGAGATCGTTTCGTACGCCTGGCCGGATCGCGCGACATGCAGCGAACCACGGTGGCGCTGGATGAAGCGGCGGCCCGCTTGTCGCGCTACCTGTTTCTTCAGACTTGCATCAACACCGTGTTCGGCCTGGTCATCGGCACCGGCCTTTGGCTGATCGGCATTCCCAACGCGGGTCTGTGGGCGCTGATGAGCATGCTGTTGCGCTTCATACCCTATGTCGGCGTGCCGCTGGCATTCCTGTTTCCCTTCTTTCTGGCCCTGGCCGTGGATCCGGGCTGGGAGAAGATGGTGTGGACCATGGCGCTCTATGGCTCCGTGGAAGCGATAACCGGCCAGATGATCGAGCCCTTCCTTTACGGGCGAAGCATGGGCTTGTCGGCAGTGGCGGTGGTGGTGGCCGCGGTATTCTGGACCTGGCTGTGGGGGCCGGTCGGGCTTCTGCTTTCCACGCCGTTGACGATGTGTTTCGTGGTCCTGGGCCGTCATGTCGAAGGCCTCAAGTTCCTGGACGTGATGCTTGGCGACCAGCCTGCCCTGAGTTTCGAGGAAAGTCTTTACCTGCGCATGCTGGCCGAGGACCCGGACGAGGCCGCAGACGAGGCCGAGGATTTCCTGCGCGCCAATTCCCTGTCCGCCTATTATGACGAGGTGGCGGCCCGCGCGCTGATGCTTGCCCAGGCCGATGTCAATCGCGGCGTTCTCGATCCCCTGCGCCAGGGCCGCATTCGCGACGCCATCAAGGGACTGATCGTCAACCTGGCCGACCGGAAGGATGAAGATGCCCGGGGCCTGCCGGATCTGCCGCTCTCCTGGCGTGAGCAACCGGTCATGTGCGTTGCCGGCCGCGGGGCGCTCGACGAGGCTGCGGCCCTTCTGCTGGTGGATATGCTGTCAAAATACGGGATCGGCGCGCGCGTGGTGTCATCCGAGGAAACCTCGGCCGCCCACATTCGCGACCTGGATTGCGGGGGCGTGCGGCTCACCTGCGTCTCCTACCTGGAGCCGGGTACCTTCAAAAACGCGCGTTATCAGGTGCGGCGCCTGAGAAAGCGCATGCCCGACGTTCCGGTGATGGCGCTGTTCTGGGGCCTTGCGGATTCCTCGCGTTATCTGGACGGCATTGAGGCAACCGAGTGCGATATCGTTACGACGGGCCTGAAGGAAACCGTACAGCACATTCTTGCCTTTGCCCGCCGCGCCGGAAACCCGCAGCGCCCGCCGCCGCCGATGGTCGAGGCGGCTGCGCCGTGACGGCCGCGTCCGACTTTGGCGTTCTCCTGACCACCCTGCCCAGCCGCGCGGAGGCGGCGCGCATGGCGGACCTCCTGGTCGAGGAACACCTTGCCGCGTGCGTACAGATGGTGTCGATCGACAGTGTCTATCGATGGGAAGGCGCGCTTCAGCACGAGCCCGAGATACTGCTTCTGATCAAGACCCGCACCGTACTGTTCGAACCGGCGATCGCCCGTATCCGCCAAAACCATCCCTACAGCGTCCCCGAGATCGTGGGCACGCCCTTCCTGACCGGGCTTTCCGCCTATCTGGACTGGATGGGCGAGCAGACCCGCGCGGCTATTTCTGGGGCGGCGTCGCCGGCGCGGTGAAGTCAATCTTCACCGCCGGCAGCTTGGCGTTCAGCTGCTCGATCACCTCGGGCGTGATATCGAATGTGGAGTTGGTGGCGAACAGGACCGCCTGCTTGTCCAGCACGAGATTGACGCCGTGTTCCTTGGTGACGTCCTTGAGGATAGGCGCCAGCACTTTTTCCATCGCCGCGCGCCCCTTTCCCACTGCGGACTGGGCCTGGGCCTGCTTGCGGTCGATCACCTTCTGCAGCGCGGCCTGCTTCTGTTCGAACGCCGCGATGCGCTTCTGGCGCACGTCGGGTGCAAGGCCCGGCGCTTCGCGCTTGAGGGCATTGCCTTCATTTTCCAGCGCCTTGACCTGGCCATCCAGCTCGGACTTCGTCTGCGCCGTGAACTGCTCAACCTGCCGGCCGATATCCTGGCCCGCCTTGGAGAACCGCATGATCGCAGCCCGGTCGATTACCACCAGAACCGGCGCCGGGGTCGGGCCGCTGGTTACCGCGGGCGCCGGGGCGCCGCCGGAAGCGCTTTCTTCAGTGCCCGCGCCATTCAGGTGCCCACCCCACAGGTACCAGGCGCCCGCGCCCGCAGCCGCCAATATCAGAACGGCGGCAAGAATGATGACGGTATTTTTGCGCGACACGCCTTTGGTCTCCCGGTGGATCGGACGGCCCGGATGGGGGCGATCCCAATCGAACAATGTGTGTGGTCCGGACCGCCCAAGACGGCTCTTGGTCCGGCGGCCGGACATTACCTCAGCCTGCCTCGGCTCCACAACTGCGGCGGATTGGGCTTGAAGCGGGGAATTACGGAACGGAAAGATCGGGTTGGGGGCCGGTCGGCGGCCCTGCCCGGCCGGCAACGGAGGCCGCTTGATGGCAGCTGCGCCAGCGTGTAAGGCAGGGCCTGGCGACCGGAGCGTAGCGCAGCCTGGTAGCGCATCTGCTTTGGGAGCAGAGGGTCGCGTGTTCGAATCACGCCGCTCCGACCACTTTTGACAGAGGACCTGGGAAGACATGCGGGCGCGCATCTACAGACCGGCAAAAAACGCCATGCAGTCAGGCAAGGCTCGCACCAAACAATGGCTTCTGGAATTCGAGCCCGAGACCGCACGAACCATAGATCCCCTCATGGGCTGGACCAGTTCCACCGACATGCGCCAGCAGGTGACACTGGAATTCGACACCGCCGAGGAGGCGGTGGCCTATGCGCAGAAGCACGGCATCCCCTACCAGCGCTTCGAACCGCATGTAGCGCCGCCCAGACCCAAGGCCTATTCGGACAATTTTCGGTTTGACCGCCGGGTGCCCTGGTCCCATTGACCGGTGCGTTCCGCCATTCACGCTTTTTTGCCTGGATTGGGCTAGATTGCGGCGAAAGTCCCGCTCGGCCTCTCAGACCCCGTAGCTCAGCCGGATAGAGCACCCGCCTTCTAAGCGGGTGGTCGCAGGTTCGAATCCTGCCGGGGTCGCCATTTCCTGATCGCCCGCCTGCGATTTACTTTTCGGCGAAGCGCCCTGTGAACAGGACCGGCCAGTATTTGCCTGTCAGGATGAACTGGCCGCTGGCCGGATCGTGGGCAATTCCGTTCAGCACGAAATTTCCATCGGCATCGACCTTGGCTTTCTCGTCGGGCGAGAGCCGGTCATACAAGCCGTGAAGATCGGCCACCCCCAGCACACAACCCGTGGCCGGCGCGATCTTAACGACCTGCCAGCTCTCGAATACATTGGCCCAGATCGCCCCATCGACATATTCCAGTTCGTTCAGGTTGCCGACCGGCTGGCCGCCGTAGCGGACGGTGACCGACCCAAGGGTGCTGAAATCCCTGGGCGACAGGAAGAACAGCCGGCTGGATCCATCGCTGGCTATCAGCCGGACGGCATCGTGAGTCAGGCCCCAGCCTTCGCGCGGATTATGCAGCACCTTGAGGCGGCGGCCGAGCTTGTCGAATACAAAAACCAGATGCTCGCGCCAGCTCATCTGATAGAGCCGGCCGCCGAAGAAAGTCAGGCCCTCGCCGAAATAGCTGTGATGGTCATTGCGCAGTGCCGAGACCTTGCCCGTCCCGAGGTCGATCACATTGATGCGGGTTTCGCCAAAGACGTCGCCGGTGCTCTCGTAGAGACGGCCGTCATGCACCTCCAGCCCCTCGGTGAAGCCGGGCTGGTCCCGGCGCAATTGCCCGGTGACGTCGAAACGGTACGGCCGCGGCACCGGGCATCGGACCGCGGCGCCGCCGGCCAGCGGCTCCGCGCCAGGCCCGGCAGGCGCAATCAGCAGGGCCATGAATGACAGAACGAAAAACGGCGCACGCATCGCGGCGACTATCTCACGCGCGCTTGCAAAAGCAACGCCGGTCAGCCGTCCAGCAAAGCGATCTCGGCGACGATCTGACCCTTGGGCCCGTCTCCCGCCCGCACAAGTACCCGCTGGCCTTCGACCAGCTCCTGCATCTTGCAGCGGCGCAGCGTCTCCATATGGATGAAGATGTCGGGCACACCCGGTCCCGGGCTGATGAAGCCATAGCCCTTGGCCCGGTTGAACCATTTTACCGTGCCTTCGAAAGCGGGCCCCTGGGGTTCGGCGACATAGCGTTGCGGGCGGTCACTGTCCAAAGGCATCACGCGCGCCGTGGAATTGTCCAGGGACAATAGCCGGCTGGCCTGCATGCCGCGCGGGCCGCGCACCACTTGGCAGACCACCTTGGCACCCTCGACCGCCAGCCTGAATCCCGAATTCCGCACGCAGGTCTGATGCAGCAGGATGTCGTCCCACCCGGGGTCGGCCGGCGTGATGAACCCATAACCCTTGTTCGCATCGAACCATTTGACCTGACCGGCAACGGTCAGGCACTCCCCCGCTTGCCCCTCCTCCATGGTGCCCTCCCGACATGACCGCAGAGTTCCTGTAATTTTGTCTCAATAAAACTCCCCCGAAAAGAGGGGGCGCCGACAAATGCCGCTCCAGGCCGCCCAACTCTATCGCTGTGCGCGTCCGGTTCGCCGGCCGGGCTTCCTACCGGGATTATCGGCCGCAGGCGGCATGCTGCTTCGCACACCGTGAAGCGCGACCAATCTCCATTATGCCGCCTTTGGTTGAAATCATGCCCTGACAGGTTTTGCGACAAATTCCTGTTGCGTGAAAACCGGCCATGGCATCAAAACTATCCACCATGATCAAGGACGAAGCAAAGCCGCATATTCTGGTGGTCGAGGACGCGCGGGATATCCGCGAGCCATTGGCGCGGTATCTGCGGGAGCACAATTACCGGGCAACCACGGCGTCGGACGCGGCCGCCGCCCGCAAGGTGATGAAGAGCTCCGCCATCGACCTGGTGGTACTGGATATCATGATGCCCGGCGAGGACGGCCTGTCGCTGTGCCGCTCGATCCGCGAGACAAGCCAGATTCCGGTGATCCTGCTGACCGCGCGCGGCGAGGAAGTCGACCGCATCATCGGGCTGGAGATGGGCGCCGACGACTATATCGCCAAGCCCTTCAGCCCGCGCGAACTGATCGCGCGCGTGGCGGCGGTGCTGCGCCGTACACAGGCGCTGCCGCCGCGCCAGAAGCCGCCGGGCGCCGAACGCGTGAAGTTCGGCGACTGGATTCTGGACACCGGCCAGCGCGAGCTGATCGGGCTGGACGGCATCGCCATGCCGCTGTCGAGCGGCGAATTCCGCCTGCTGACCGCGCTGCTGGAGCGGCCCAAGATCGCGCTGACCCGAAACCAGCTCCTGGACCTGACCAAGGGCCGCGACGCCGACCTGTTCGACCGGTCGATCGACAACCATGTCAGCCGCCTGCGCAAGAAGATCGAGCCCGACCCCAAGAACCCCCGCTACATCAAGACGGTCTGGGGCGGCGGCTACATCTTCGCCATGGACCCGGAGATGGCGTGATGCGCTTTCGCCTGTGGCCGCGCACCCTGGCCGTTCAGCTCATCCTGGTGGTCGCCGCCGCCGTGGCGGTGTCCAACATGGGTGTGGCCTTCTACTACTACAAGAACAGCGAGGCACAGGCCCGCGACTACATCAATGAGCGCATGGTCGACCGGGCGGCAGCGGTGGCCTCGGCTGTCAGCCAGGTGCCGCCCGAATCCCGCCTGGTGGTGATGCGCACCCTGAGCAGCACGCCTGTCTGGCGATTCCGGGAGGTGCAGGGCGTTTACAACGGCCGCCCCATGACAAGCGAGGAGCAGGTTCTCGCCAAGCGACTGGAAGATGCCCTGCCCGATAATCATCCAGGCAAGAAGAATACGATTATCCATCTGCATGAGCCGCTATCCAGCATCGATCCCAGCCTCAGGCCGGTGCGCTCGCGCGAGCCGGGTGTTTCCCAGGATGTGATCCGCACCCTGGTGCCCATCAGCAACCACAGCGCGGTCAGTGGCGTGCTGATGCGGCCGACACCGGATTGGCCGGTGGAAATCATGGTCGCCGCAGTGATCGCGGTGGTGCTGGCCTCGGCTGCGGCGGCCTTCATGGCGCGCCGGGTCGTGCGACCGCTGTCGGAATTGACCACGGCTGCTGCCGCGATGGCCGCAGGCTCCGGCCGGCCGCACGTCGCCGAGCAGGGCCCCGAGGACGTCCGAAACGCGGCCGCCGCCTTCAACACCATGGCGGAAAAGGTGGCCCGTACCCTGGAAAGCCAGCGTCATTTGCTGTCGGCGGTCGGCCATGACCTGCGCACCCCGTTGACCGCCATGCGCATCAACCTTGAATTCATCGAGGACGAAGAACTGCGCCAGGGGCTGATGCGCAATCTCGACGAATTGCAGGCCCTGACCGAGCAGGTGCTGGCGGCGGCGCGCGGCACCGGCGGGGAAACCAAGCGCAACGTCGATCTTTCGGCCCTGGTGGAGAGCCTGTGCACCGACCTGGACGAACTGGGTGAGCCGGTGCACTGGTCGGGCCATTCTCCAGCCCCCATCTCCTGCCGCCCCAACGAAATCCGCCGGGCCGTCCGCAACCTGGTCGAGAATGCCGTCGCCTATGGTCAAAAAGCCGAGGTCCGCATCGCCGACGACAGCGAGAACTACGAGGTCGTGGTGGAGGATGATGGTCCGGGAATTCCCGAGACCGACCATCAGCGGGTGTTTGAGCCCTTCGTCCGGCTGGAAAGCTCCCGCAACGAGGCGACCGGCGGCACGGGATTGGGCCTGACCCTGGTCAAGGCGATCGTGGAAGGTCATGGCGGTGCGGTAGTTCTCGAGAACCGGCCAGAGGGTGGGCTGAGAGCCCGCATGCGGCTGCCCCGGATGGCAGCCAGCGCCTGAAGCGCGATCCGGAAAGCTGGGTACAGCTTTTTCGGAAAATTGCGCGGCAAAACAATAAAGTAGAGCGCGATCCCGCTTCAAAGAAGCGGTATCGTGCTCTGGTCCATTATAGTGGGTACGCGCAGGTGATTTCGCCTGACAACATTTCTTGCGGTACCGTGGACAGCGACCGGAAAAACACAGACTTGCAATGCCTTATTACAAAAACCTCTTGTTGAACTTCAGATGAGCGAAGATCTGCTCTACCGGCGCGACCTGCTGCGGCTGGCGGCTGACGCCAGCCATACGGGGCACCTGCCCGGCGCCCATGGCGCCGGCAGCGCCCACAACCCGGCCTGTGGCGACCGTGTGACGGTGGAGGTAGCCCTGGAACATGGCCGGATTACCGCGCTGGTCCACGAGACCCGGGCCTGCGTGCTTACCCAGGCCTCGGCGACCCTGCTGGCGAGACTTGGCCCGGGAAGGGACCGCCGCGGCCTGGAAGACCTGGCCAACGGAGTGCAGGCCATGCTGGCCGGCGGGCCGCCGCCCGACGCCGGTTACGCCGCATTCGACGGCGTCACGGCCCTGCCCGGCCGCCATGTCTGCGTAATGCTGCCCCTGCGGGCGGCACTGGCAGCGCTGGAGCAGGCCGGGCCCGGCTGACCGCCCCCCCCCGGCGACAGCGGTCAGACCTCGGATGCCCGGCGGATGATGCGGTTCACCAGGCCATAATTTACCGCCTCGTCCGCACCCATCCAGAAATTGCGCTCGGTATCGGCGACGACCTTTTCATAAGGCTGGCCGGTCTCGTCCGCGATCTCCTTGATCAGGCGCGCGCGCATCTTGAGTATCTCTTCGGCCTCAATGGAGATGTCGCTGGCCTGGCCCCGCACGCCGCCCAGGGGCTGATGCAGCAGGAAGCGCGTGAAGGGCAGGCAGAAGCGGTTTTCCTTTTTCGCGCCCAGGAAAATGTGTGCGCCGGCGCTGGCCACCCAGCCGGTGCCGATCATCTTCACCCGGTTGCCCACGAAGCGGATCATGTCGTGGATCGTGTCGCCCGATTCCACATGACCGCCCGGCGAATTGACCACGACGCGAATGTCGCCCTCGCTCTCGGCATAGGCCAGAAGCTGGGCGGTCACCCTTTCGGCCAACTTCATATCCACTTCGCCGAAAATCAGTACCGTGCGCGACTTGAAGAGAGCCTTTGCGATCTCGCTCGATTGAGGCTCCGGAGCCTTCTTCTCATCGTCTTTTTCGTCGTTATCTTCGTCGGCGCGGCGCAAGGCAATTCTCCGGGAAACTGGATGCTGGGGGGATTCGCATAGTGTAACCATCCCATATGGAGGGGCAACTGGTTAAAAACACCCCTTGGAACGGCATTTTTTGGCTAAACCCGGTAATAACCGAGTGCATGACGGGGCCTATTGGGCCGCCTATCATCGGATCGGCGAAAATCGGAGATTTCGCATACAGCCGCCGCCCACATTCACGCGGCATTCGTCATTGGCATTGGTCACTGGGTCCGAAGCCGATAGGGTTTGATCTTGCCGCAATTGGCGCCCATCCAGTCGCCCTTGAAGTGGGTGGTCATGCGGGTGGGATTGCCCTCGACCTGTCCGGTGAAGCTATAGCTGCCGCGGTAGTGCTCGGCACCGCTATAGGAGATTTGCATTTTTCCCGTGCCCTTCAGCCGTCCGTTGCATGTCATGGCGGCGGTCATGGCCGATGCCGTGGACGAAACAACGGAGGTGGCGCAGCCGGTCGATGCTTCGTCGATGTGCGGCGCGCTGTTGGAATCCACTTCTTCCTGGCTCATGCACATGTGCGTGACGTGGCTGGTGCTCGGCATTGCCATGGGAGCGTTGCCGGCGCCCATGCCGGGCATGGTCATGCTCATCTCAGTGGTGGAGCTGACAGTCCACAGTCCCGCCTTGCCATGCGCAGCCAGGGCCGCACCTGGAAGCATCACCGCAAACGCTGCCGCAAAGCGCAGCAAACACTTTGTCATCAGAACCCCCTTCATCAAAGGCACAGGGAATCTTGCACTTTGGCGTGGCATTGAAAAGGCGGCGCGCTTGGCCTGTTATGGTCATCAAAAATGAACCGGGAAAGGATCACGAGTGCTGATCGGCCATTATGGTGTTGCTCTGGCCGGCCGACGATGCCGGCAAAGCCCACCGCTGTGGGCCTTTGCGGCAGCGGCCCAGCTTCTGGACATCGTCTGGTGCGTCCTGATCCTTGCCGGGGTCGAACATTTCGTCCCCGCGCCCGGGCTGCCGGGCAGCCCGCTGATCTTCACCCACTATCCCTGGTCGCACAGCCTGCCAGCCGCCCTTGCTTGGTCCGTTCTCACCTGGCTGTTAACACGAAAGCGCTTTGGCGCGCGCGGCGCTTGGTTGCTGGCGCTGGTGGTATTCTCTCACTGGCCCCTGGACCTATTGGTGCATCGACCCGACCTGCTGCTGTGGCCAGGCGGCCCACGCGTCGGGTTGGGCTTGTGGGACCACCCGCTGCTGGAACGCGCGCTGGAAGTCTTTATCGTCGTGGCCGGCGCCCTGTGGGGGAGTCTATGCCCACGGTGGGAGGGTCGCAGCCCATGGCGCGCCATAATATTTGCCGGCGTACTGATCCTTCTGTTTCTCGCCGCCGGTTCGGGCCAGCCCGCCGGCCCCGTCGTCATCGGCAGTATGGGTTTGGGGTTTTATCTGGGCGCCATCCTGCTTGCGTGGTTGGTGGACCGGCCGCGGCGCACCGCGAATGCGTCTCAGTAAGTGGTTGATTTGGAACAATTTGCGGTCCGTGCCGTTTGCCTTAACCTGCGCCCGTCGAATCTGAGGGGCGACGCATGCAATCCCAGACAGCTTACGGGCCGACGGCAAAATTCTTCCACTGGGCGATTGTCGCCTTGTTGGTCGCACAGTACACGATCGGCTCAATCATGCCCCACATCGGGCGCCAGACCCGGGATGAAGGCTGGGTGCACTGGCATCTGCTGGTGGGGGCGGTAATTCTTCTGACCATTGTTTTGCGCTTTCTGTGGCGCATCAAGAGCCCGGTGCCTGAACCGGCCGCGAACACGGTTTGGGAGCGCAGGCTGGCCTATTTCACCCACTGGATGCTCTACATCCTGATCTTCGTGCTGACCGTGCTGGGTTGGGCGGCGGCCAATTCCCGCGGCTGGACTGTGACACTGTTCGGCGTGGTGCCGCTGCCGGCGCTCTGTCCCGAAGGCTCAGCCTGGGGCCATGAAGCGGGAGACATCCATAATGTGCTGATCTATGTGCTGCTTGGCTTCATCGTCCTGCACGTGGCGGGGGCCTTGAAGCACCAGTTCATCGACCGCAACGACATCCTCAAACGCATGCTGCCCGGCTAGGGCGGCATGCCGCCGGCCACCGGCATGGCCGCGAGCCTTCTGGCGGCTCCGCAGGGGGATGTCGCGCCGCTGGCGGCTACTTCGCGGCCCGTGCCACGCCGTCCTGAATGAGCCTGCGGGCTTCTTCAGCGTCGCCCCAGCGAAGGATCTTTACCCACTTGCCGGGCTCCAGATCCTTGTAGTGGGCGAAGAAGTGTTCGATCTGCTTCAGCGTGATCTCCGGCAGGTCGCTGTAGTTGGAGATGCCTTCGAAGCGGGCCGAGATGTGGGAGGACGGCACCGCCACGATCTTCTCGTCTGCGCCGGCATTGTCTTCCATCAGCAGCACGCCAACAGGACGCACGCTCATCACGGCGCCGGGCGCGATGGCCCGGCTGTTGGTGATCAGCACGTCCACCGGGTCGCCGTCGCCGGACAGGGTATGGGGAATGAAGCCGTAATTGCCCGGATAGCGCATGGCGGTATAGAGGAAC